>CAZWAE010000023.1:6909-28565 GCA_964631805.1 uncultured Desulfobacteraceae bacterium
CACCAAAATGGTATATATAATCATAGTATATCGATAATTCAAGATCTTGATAGGTGCAACATCATGGCAGATGTCGCCAATGACGCTTACTGGTGATATGTTGGAGAAATCAACGATTTTGAGGGTTCGTCTTCGGGCACATGATATATCCACAGGTAACCTTTTTCCTTTCAGTTGGATTATTTCAAGAACCATCTTTATTTTTTATCGAGAAAGAATTGATCCATGCATCACCTATCAACAAATATTGGTTTTTATCGACATCGTTTCCTTCAGTGTTGTAATAACAATCAAAACAAAGCCTTAAGCCTTCATACAAATATTCATATTGAATACAAACCGAATCTTGATCTATGGAGCTCTTTCCCCTTTCAAACATTCCTAAAGATGGGATGCTTAGCTCAAAATCCCCTGTTGAAGTCCATTTATAAAAAAACTCCCTTCCCCAAATATTTTTACCAGTGGCAATTTTACCAAACAACAATTCTCTAATTTCCTGACCTGTTAGCTTATTTTTCATTTCAACCTTGTTGTAGTCCAAAGAATTCCCCTCAAAGCCAGCCTTTTTTAAACCATCAATAAAACGATCAAATGCTTTATGATCTTTGAATGAAAAAAAGTAATACAGAAACTCAGTTGTTAGAAATGACCCGAATGGAAATCCATCTGTAAATTTTATCCAGGCATTTTGGGCTTCCATTTCTTTGCCCAGGAAGGCATACGAAGCAGCCTCAAAAGATGAATAATTTGTTAATGCAGGATTAAGTGTTAAGCCTCTTTGAATGCACTCTATGGCCTTTTTAAAATCACCTAAAAGAAAAAAGGCCTTCCCTTTCTCTACCAACAAAATATCTAAAAACCTAGGGTCGAGACGCATGGCCTTATCGAGAAACTTTAGTGCTTCATCTGCTCGTCCAACAGAGTTTAAGACGCGCCCCATTGCAATATTGGCTAAATATTCATTGGGAGCCATCAAAACCGCCTTCATAGAAAAAGAAACGGCTTCATCAAATTGTTTCCGGTTCATGCTCATATAAGCTGCTACCCTATATGCTTCCCATGTTGGATTTTTCATTGCAAGATTCAGGTAATGGCGAGCTTTGTATCTAAAAATCCCAAAATCGCTTACGTTAGTTACTTCCATTACCTTTGGAAAGTCGAAAGCGGTGATCATAAAATAGGCTGCTGCTAATCCAGAATACGCCCTGTTGAAAGTTGGATCTATCTCCACCGCCTGTCTAAAATACTTGATAGCGTTCAATAAGTTTTCACCAGTCATCCGAGAAAAGTGCTCAAAGCCTTTAAGGTATGCATCATATGCCAAAATGTTTTCGGTATCTTTTTCTGAAATTCTATTTTGCTCATCGTGCGTTAATTTTACAGAAAGTTCGGACACTATTTTATTCGTTATTCTATCCTGCAATTCAAAAATATCGTCCATTAAACCATCGTAGCTTCCCGACCAGAGATGATGATCAGTTTTCCCATCAATCAGTTGGGCTCTTATACGAACGCTATTTCCTGATCTTTGGACACTACCTTCAAGAATATATCGGACGTTCAGTTCTTTTGCTATTTGCGGAGCCCTAACTATTTTCCCTTTATAGGTAAATGCCGAGTTGCGAGATATGACCAAAATACCATTAATTTTGGCCAGATCACCAATCAATTCATCAGTCATGCCATCGCTGAAATACTCCTGCTCTGGATCGGCGCTCATGTTGACAAAGGGTAAAACAGCAATGGATGGTTTATCGGGCAAGGGAAGTGGCGGTTTATCTGGCAGTCCAGCCTTGCGAAGAGCTGAAATATAACGTTCTATATCAGATTTATTCTTATAAGGGAGAGTCTTTGCATAGGATTTAAGTGTGAATTTAGGATTGACCCGAAGTACTTCATCGGCCTCGATAGCAGCCTCTTTTGGGCGACCTAATGAACTATAAGAGGCAGCCAGGAAGGCGTGAGCTATCAAATAATCGGGGTTCACGTGAACTGCCTTTTTAAATGCTTCTACTGCTTCGTTATATTTAGCCGTCATAAAATACGCACGACCTAATATCCAAAAATATAAAGCCTCTGGAATTGGAGCAAGTCTTATGGATTTCTTTGAATATGCGATACCCTCTTCCCATCTACCAGCAAGGCCTAAAGACCCTGCCATTATAGAATTATTTTGAGCCGAATTGGGGTTTAGGGTAATGGCGCGCTCCATTTGGGCGAGACTCTCTTCATACTGACGTTTGAGCAGATAGATGAGACCTCTCAGGGCGTAAGCCTTGTCGAGACTGTTATCTATTTCAACGGCTTTTTGTGCATTTTTTTCGGCCATTTTAATGGATTCGGCCCGAAACTCAGCCCATCCATACCTTGCATCATTGAAATGAGTCATACCCAACCCAGCATAGGCAAGTGCATACCCAGGATCCAGTGCAATAGCTTCTGTATATAGTTTTCGCGCTCGGGTGTTTTTCTCTTTCGTGAGCTCCCAAAAATATCGACGACCTTGAAGATACTTTTCATAAGCCTTAAGGTTGCTTGTCTGTCTTTCCTGCCATATGCGGGCCTGTTCCCCCTCTATAAGCTCTATTCCAAGTGCTTTTGTTATCTCCATAGTAATGTCATCTTGAATTTCGAATATATCTTTCTGTTCACGGTCATAGCGCTCCGACCAGATGTGATGACCCGTGGTGGCATCGATTAGCTGCACGGTGATCCGAATCCGATCAGCGGATTTCTGAACGCTGCCTTCAAGAACATATTTTACACCTAAATCCTCTGCAACCTTTTGAATCTTAACGGGCGTACCCTTGTAAATGAAAGTGGAATTGCGGGCAATTACGAACAAACTGCGGATTTTGGAGAGCGTACTGATGATTTGTTCGGTAAGCCCATCGCTAAAGTACTCCTGATCAGGATCACCGCTTAAATTGTTGAAAGGGAGTACCGCAAGTGACGGCCTGTCCGGTAAGGAGTATGCCATTCGTTCCACTGACGCAGGCTCAACATCCGGCTTAACAAAGTCTTGTAATAAATACCAGGCTATAGATGCCACCATAATTGATGCCACTATAAGTACAGGCAAGATCCATTTCTTATCTGCTAGCTTCGGTTTTTCTCCGATTAGTTTTCCAGCATTCTTAGAATCTGTAAGAACCTTGTAGACCCTGACAGGGTGTTTAATGTTCTTTACGCTATGCTCACCAAGATATTCATAACCGAAACCCAATTTATCTCGGATGTGATTATATACATTACGTGAAATACAGATCCCACCGGGATCTGCCAGCCCTTCAATCCGGGCAGCAATGTTGACACCGCTGCCATAAATACGGTCTCCGTCTTGGACCACATCCCCAATGTTGATGCCGATACGAAACTGAAGTCTCTTGGTTTTTAGAAGACCTTCATTTTTATCCTTCAATTTCTTCTGAATCTCTACAGCGCATTCAACCGCATCCACCGCACTGTCAAACTCGGCCAGCAGATTATCCCCGACTGCATCGACTACGCGGCCCTGGTGCTGTTCGATGCTGACCGACATGATATTTCTGTAATTTTTCAGAGTTTGAATGGTAGAAATCTCATCATCCGCCATTAAAATGCTGTAGCCCTTGACATCAGCACTAAAAATGGCCCTGAGTTTTCGGGTGACTTTCTGCTTTTCAGGCATGTGGATCACATTCTTGTTAGGGGTTGAAGAAGATGATTCGAGTTGGAAAGGTATTTTTCGATTCAGAAGGAGGTCTGATCAGTTGTAGCAGATGCAATTCAGGTTTGGATCAACAATGAATTAAGTATGTTATAGGATAATACATTAAAATGCGTAATGGGTCAAGGTGAGATTAGTCTAAACGATAGTGGCTGCATATGATTTCATGAATCTCAAGTCTCACCGGCATTGAGATTTATTGAGAATACACAACAAAAATGGGAACCCTCAAATCAAGAGATAGCTTGCAAATACATAACATACTGAAAACGTAATGTATATTGAGTATATCTGAACCAAGAACCTTGGTGCTCTTGCCAAAAAGCAAAGGAATCCAAACGGTATTGCCCATTTTGCAGGTTCCCCCTTCGATGCAACCATTGATGATTTCGTCAATCCATTGCTCCTACCATTTCTCAAACCTTAAAAAAGGGACCGCCATGGCTCCTAACTGGACCAACATCAAGATGAACATCATCGTAGATGATTAAAAAAGAAAGGAGCAGAACTTCAGATAGGATCGAAGGTCAATGAAAAGACTCGAACAACACCACAATCCGCCGAAAACACAAATGAAAAGGCGCGACCCAAACGAGCCACGCCAATTCTAACACGGCAACTGTTTATATAACCACTCGAAATTGTTTGAGATTAAATTTGGCCCAGCACGGCATCAAATACTTATAATAAGATACTAATATATTAAAATTTAAAATACTTGCGATATTAGTGTTACCCCCATAGTTACCCCAATATTTTTCTTGCGAACCCCGTTTTGAGGCGCTTCGATATGGGCCGAAACGGTCTGGCATTTTTTTGGAACAGCCGCCCCATAATCCTAAATTTCGCGCCCGATAAGCCGGGCTTTAGGTGCCTTAGTCCGGTTTATATGGGCCGACTATCAGAAAAACCCGAAATCCATGTCTGGAAATCAAATCATGTCATGGCCCCACCGAATGGTTGAATCTATTTTTATACCCCGCGACCGTATCATCAATAGGGGCCGATCGATTACTTGAAGTAATCCAGCCGAAATGCTTCCGTAAAATACACGTCCCAAACCGGTACGACCATGGCTGGCAATCGCGATTAGATCAGCTTCCTCTTCTTCCGCAACTTTGGTGATCACTTCCACCGCGGGGCCATGGATGACTCGCTGCTGGGCGTGGATATCTTTTTGGGCAAATTTGTTGACAAGGTTCGCCAGATAAATCTCCGCCTTGGTCATCTTTTGTTCAAGTTCTCCCCCATCCATGTGGGATTGGATACCATCACCTCCGACGCGATATGTAGGTTCCAAAGCCGTTATAAAAATAATTTTCGCTCGAAAAGAAAGCGCCAATCCCTCAATATGATCCAATATGGCCTCTGCACGCCTTGATCCATCTAATGGAACCAAAATTGTGTTATACATGGTGACCTCCTTTCTTTATGTGGCATTTCGGCGACGTAACGCCGCACAAGGATTTTTGTTGCTTACCCAACAAGAAAAGCAATGTGTGTCTTGCAGGTTGTACTCGACTAGATTTGTGAATGCTGGACAAGAATGGTTTGGCTTATCCGGTGTTGAACTTCTTCAGCGTGTGAGGTCAGATTTGGGAGAAATTGCGCCTAACTTAGATTATCATAAAAAATAATACAGAAAGTATTTAATTTCAAGGGAGGGACAACCGGTGTATAAAGGGCCGAATGTCAAGCCGGACAAAGCCAGTTTCGGGAAGGGAATGAAAAGTTGCCATTATGACGCCTCCTGGCCGATACATTATTTAAGTAATAGATATCATTGGATAGAATACCCTTTTCATACTTTTTCCTTTTTTCTAACTGCTTCAAACGTGGTTTCATAAAAGAGAGCCGTAATGTAATCGGCAAGATCGATTGGCGGTAAGGGCTCTTGATCAGCAATGCCAAACTTTTTTAAACCAGAAACTATCTGATCATGGATGTGTTTTTTCCAATCATGAGGTTTTAGCTTTTTGCCACTCATCTGTATCATGTACCCTTGGATGTCAACCGATTATATTGGACGTGGCTGGACGATAGAAATAAAATAAGGCCCTGAATTTCAGGGCCTTATTGTACTGTTCCAATAAAAAACCCGGCCTCATACGAGACCGGGTATTATATTTGGCTCCCCAGCACGGACTCGAACCGCGGACAAGATGGTTAACAGCCATCTGCTCTACCGACTGAGCTACTGGGGAATAATCGGTGTTATCTTTTTACCAACAACTCTCGAGTTTATCCTTCTAATGAAACCCGATGGTTAATCCCGCCGTCGGCGGGACTCTACCGACTGAACTACTGGGGATCAATCAAGCCGTCACTCATATTAAAAATTTAAGTCTCTGTCAATATAAAAAGTTTTTACGCGAAAGCGATCAAGTGTAACGGGTTTTCCTCTCAATTCCTAAGAACTTAATGTCCGTTTGAGAAATCCTGATGATGGGCTGAGAAGGGAAATTTATTTTTTCAGGTGATCCGGAAGCCCGTGTGAGGCCAAAGCCGGGGCCTTTTGAGCAACAGTTGATCTGATAACCTTGTGTATAATTGATAGGCGCTATTATTCGTTATACGCCGTATTTTTAGTCATTAATATGCAAAATTATTTTTTACACGAGCCCTAAGACCACAAGAGACCGAAGGGAACGGCCCACAAATTATTGCCAAAAGAGGCGGGGAATTCGCCTGTATAAAGAATGACGCCAATAAATGTTTGGTTTTTTGCCAAGTTGTTATGGAACCATGTCATGTGTTTGAAATCATTTTTTCCAATAGCTGACCCGGCTTTGATTTCAATGCCGAGCAATGCGTTATCTTCCCGTTCAATCAGAAAATCGATTTCACGTTTTTCCCGGTCACGATAGTGAAATAGTTCGTAGCGGCCATCTCCGGCGTCGACTTGTGCCATTATTTCGTTAAAAGCAAAAGTCTCCACCAGTTTGCCGGAGCGGTCGGAATCGAAGCGTACCTGGTCCATCTTCCATTTGAGAAGGGTTGCCATCAGCCCGCTATCGACCATAAAAAGTTTACTTTGTTTGCCGACACGCGCATAGTCTGTTTTTGTCCAGGGATACACACGCTCCACCAGATAGAGCGTCTCTAAGGCGTTGATGTAACTTTCGATTGTGGGCCGTTTGATGGATAGCCCGGAACCGATGGCGGATAGGTCCACGAATTTACCCGACCATGCTGCGAGTACCTTGACCAGTTCCCGCATCGCATTTTTTCGATGAATTCTGGCGATCTCTTTCAGGTCTCGTTCCAGTATGGCGTCAATATAGTCGGTGTGCCATCGCCTCCGGCCACGATCTTGAAGAACCATTGGCTCTGGAAAGCCGCCCCTGAAAGCGATTTCAAGGATGGCATCGCGGTCAAAGTGGGTTTGTCTGCGCGAGAACGATTGCTTGAACGCAGACTCGATAAACCGGGGGGCATTTTTGCTTATTTCCCCTTGTGCGAGCGGGCGCAATCGGATCTTGGCGATTCGTCCCGCGAGGGATTCTCTGACAGTCGGGAGAGATTGAATGTTGGCTGAACCCGTTAACAGATACTGTCCGGAGCGGGTGTCTTTGTCCACGGCCATTTTAATAGCCGGAAGCAGGGAGGGAATGCGTTGCACTTCATCAATAATCAGGGTTTGGGTACGGCGCTTGATGAATCCTTGCGGGTCGTTTTCGGCAGCTTCTCTGAGTGTACCGTCATCAAGGGTGCGGTATTCCGCCTGACCGGACTCCAGTTCGCGTGTCAGTGTGGTTTTGCCACTTTGTCGTGGCCCACTCAGCAGCAGCACGCGTCTTTCTGACATCATCTGTTGGATCGTCGCTTTTTGCCATCTTGGGTAAAGTTCTGTCACGCTGAATATTCCCTCCGCGATATGGTTGCTTATTTTCCCGCGATATTTACATTTTTAATGTCGCTATTTTTATATTTTAAGATTAGCGCTTTTACAAGCTTTATTGTCAAGTCGCGTGACAGTACGGTTGCATCCGTAACTATATAGATGTTAGCGGTTAGCTACCACTCTGTTTTTGTGAGGTTTTTTCTAACGGCTAAAAGCAAATAGCTTTCATCCATGATTTCCAATTATGGATGAAAGCTATTTATTGAAGCTGATCTCAGCCGTAATATCGTAGGTTGTCGAAAAATCTCAGGCCCAGCCTCCGGACAGGCTTTTTTTATCAGTATTTATCCTTTATATAGCCCAGGGATTCATCAATGGCGGCAAGGGTCAGTTCCAGGTCTTTCTGGGTGTGCCTGTAGCATATATAGGAATGATGAAAAGGGGTGAAAAAGATGCCTTTTCGGATGAGCTGCGTGTAAAAATCCTTTCGTTTGCCCTTGTATGCGCCGGTTTCATCCTTTTTAAAGGTGATGTAAAACATGGGGGCGACACCAGTCAGCTCCGCTCCCACATCATGTTTGTCGATCAATCCCTGAATTTTTTTCAGGAGCCATTCACCTTTTTCCCAGATATTTTCGAGTACGTTGTCCCGCTCAAGAATTTCGATGGTTTTGAGCGCGGCGACGAATCCTTCACTGTTGGGGAAAAAGGTTGAAGAGATAAACAGCTTGTGGGCCGCAGCCATCATGACATCTTTTTTCCCGGTGACAACGGAAATGGGGTATCCGTTGGCCATGGCTTTGCCAAGGACCGTCAGATCCGGGGTAACGCCATAAAGTTTCTGGGCCCCGCCCATTGAAAGCCTGAATCCGGTACGGATCTCATCATATACCAGAATGGCGCCGTACCGATCCGCAATTTCCCTGACCCCTTCAAGGAATCCGGGCTCCGGGGTCTGCATTTTCTGGTGGTTGGGGTGTCCGAAAGGCGTCATGATGATGGCAGCGGTTTCATCTCCATGGGTTGCCATCAGCTCCTTCAGTTGGTCAAGGTTGTTGTATTGAAATTCAAAGACATCCTCAAAGAATTTTTCCGGAATCCCGCCTTTCATCTCGACACACCAGTCGTGCCAGCCGTGGTAGCCGCATCGCATCACCTTGAGTTTGCTCGTGTAGGCCCTTGCTATCCGGATGCTCGCAGTGGTGGCGTCGGAGCCTGTTTTTAAAAAAATGCTCATCTCGGAAGAGGGCACAATTTCCTTCAGTTTTTCTGCAAGCAGGTTCTGGTATTTCTGTGTGAGCGTGAAACAGAATCCCTTTTCTTTTATCTGTTGATAAACAGCCTCATCGATCTCTTCTTCACGGTATCCCAGGATAATGGGTCCGTAACCGCACAAAAAATCGATAAATTCATTGCCGTCAACATCGATCAATCGGCAGCCTTTACCGGTTTCGAGAAAAATGGGGTATTCTCCGGCGATAAAATCGCCGGGTTTTCTGGCGCCCAGGACCCCACCGGGGACAAGTGCGGATGCCGCTTCAAACAGTTCCAGGCTTTTGGTAATGTTCAGTTTTTCCGTCTCTTTCATGGAGGCCTCCTGTCCGATGTTAGACTTCAAACATGGATGAAATTTTTTCGGTCTGATGGATTCTCGCCCCTCTTTTTATAAATGCGCCAAGGAATTTGCCGGGGTCGATGCAGCCTTCCGGTGCCACAACACCTTTTTCGGTCACATCCCCGGCATTCATCATGAGCGATGCGATAGAGGCGGGAAGACCCGTTCCCGGTGCCATCCTGCCCACCATGTCAGCGGTGTAGGTGACCTTCTTGCCGTCCCTTTCTCCCTTGACAATCACCTTCAGGCCCGAAGACTGGGGGCCGTTATCCCTCCCCTCGGGAATCGTTTCCCAAAGCTTTAAGGCAAGGTCATAGGGCGTTACCGCGGTCCCCTTTATATCAATGGGGTCTGTTCCCAGGAGACCGGTGTTTTTTTGTTCTTTTATCAGTTCATCCACCCATAATGGAATGAGAGCGCCCTTGATAATCACATTTCTGACGCCTTTGATATACTTAGGCAGGGTCAGGGGCTGGGGATGACCCACGTACCGGACATGGCAGGTGCCTAGGGGCTCTAAAAAATCTTCTGCGACCTCTTCGGTTCCGCCTTCCACATAGACCAGCTCCCGATCTATATATTGGGGGATTTTTCCAAGGGTCATATGAAGGCTGTGGTCCCAGGCGGCTCCGGCGAGCTCGGCAATGCTGACCACCCAGTACAGGTAGATCTCGTCAACGCTGTCCAGGCGGTCTGCATACCATTTCACAAGGACATTGTTGGTTCCGGGGTCGGACCCCATACCGGTAAGAACGGTGATGCCGGCTTCTTTGGCCATTTGGTCGATGTCGGAGTTGAAAAGAATCTCGGTCCCCTCATAGTCATCACAGATATCGATATAATTTTTCTTTGCTTCGACCGCCGCCTTTGCAACGGGCACGGCCGTCTTGTAAAAGGGGCCCGCACAGTTAATGACCACATCGATCTCTTTAAATCTGTCCACCATGGCATCGTGGTCATTGACATCCATCTTGATAAGGGTTGCCTTTTCACTGTCACGTAATTTCGGCGCCAGCCTGTCAGGGTCCGGATACAGGTCCGCCAGGATCACCTTTGTCACCTGTTGTTGTTTAATAAGGTCCCGGGCAACCCCTTGACCCATACCGCCGGCTCCGCCTAATACCAATGCACGCATGTTTTCTCCTCCTATGACCGAATTCGATTGATTATGTTTTCTAAAATACGCTTCAAGCACACCGGCTATACCCGCCCATGCCTTTACGAAGTTTCCCCTGTTTCAACCGTTGCTCTTTTCTCCCGGATCGCCGCAAGGATCTTGTCCGGGGTTAAAGGATAAGAATCCATGAAGACGCCGATGGCATTGCTGACCGCAGCACTGTAGGCCTGGGCGGCTGACATGGCGATGGACATGCCGGCTTCCTTGGCCCCGTAAGGCCCCTTGGGATCAACCGACTCCACGATGATGTTGTTGATTTTAGGCATGTCGCAGGCAAGAGGCAGTTTATAATCCAGCATGGTGGGGTTGAGGCATCTGCCCTCTTTCCATTCATGGTATTCGGTGAGCATGCCGCCCTGTCCTCCCATGGCAATGGATCCTTCAAACTGGCCTTCGAGAACCAGAGGGTTCAAGGCATATCCCACATCCTGGGCAGCGGTTGCCTCCAGCACCTCAACCCGGCCGGTGTCGGGGTCAACGCGCACCTCGACAATGGTGGTGCCGAATGAAAAGGCTTCGCACATCTGGCCGTAAGGGTTGGAAACCCACTCACGCTTCATGTCCACCTTTGGCCAGTACCCGCCTTCGGCATTGACGGAATTGAAGTTCAAAAGACTGATTCTCACCACCTTTTTGATGGGAATCGATTTTTCAGGGTCGGATCTGACGTAAATAACGCGGTTTTTTGCAGCGAGCTGATCCGGATTGACTTTCAGCAATCCGGCAGCCACCGCAAAGAGTTTTTCCCGGCAGTTTCTGGCAGCGGTCTGGACCGCCTGGCCGCCCACAAAGGTGGAGACCTGGGAGTAAGATCCGGGATCGGAAGAGGTGGTCTCGGTGTCCGCCGAAACCAGATGGATGTCTTCGGGAAAAAGCCCCAGCTCTTCGGCCGCAATCTGGACCAGCATGTTCTCATTGCCCTGGCCGTTGTCCACAACCCCTGACATGACCGTTGCCTCCCCGTCTTCATTGAATTTGATAAAAGACTGGGAGCCGCCCCTAATTCCCATGGGAAATCCAGTCTGCACGGAATTGGTGCCGATGCCGATGCCGTGGAAAGGCGGCAGTTTCCCCCATTTTTTCCTGAAACCGGATTTATCAACCGCCTTGTGAATGGTTTCATCCATTGCACAGGAGGCCACGTAAGATTTTGTACTGGTATAATCACCCGGCTGCCGGGAGTTTCTCAATCGGATCTCCACAGGATCGATACCGAGATGGTCTGCAATCATATCCAACTGGGTGTCGAGACCACAGGCGAAGCCTCTTCCATGTACCCTTATCATGCCCCTGATGGGTTTGTTGGTATAGATCCGGTATCCGTTGTAGCGCACGCTATCCATCCGGTAGGCCTGTTCCATGGAAAGGAAAGGGACGCTCGTGGCAATGGGACCGGTGCTGGAATAGGCGCCGCCGTCCATGTAGCATGTGGTTTCACGGGCGAGAACCCTTCCGTTTTTGTCCACACCTGTCTTATGCGTGGTGATCATGGCATGGCCCTGACGGGTGGCAATGGTGTTTTCTTCCCGTGTAAATTGAATTTTTACGGGTCTTGCCGTTTTTTTCGCCAAAAGGGAGCAGATATAGTCTGCCGGGCAGATCTCGGAACGGCCCCCGAATGCCCCGCCAATGGCAATTTTTCTGACCTTTACCTTATGAAGAGGAATTTTGAAGGCATTGGACAGGGGTTTGGATTTCATATGGGGTCCGCCATTGGGCATCCATACTTCCAGACACTCATCTTGGTCAAACCTGGCCACGACCGCATAGGGTTCCGCCTGGAAATAGGATTCTTCAGGCGCCACAAATGTGTCCTCCCGGACATAGTGGGCTTTTTCAAAGTTCTCATCCACATTTCCCGTATCGATGTTCACATGGATATTGACGTTGTTGGGGAACTCTTCATGGATGAGTTCCGTTTCCGATGCCATGGCTTCCATGGGATCAAATACGGCGGGCAGTTCCTCGTATTTCACGTCGATGAGATCAAGGGCGGCAAGGGCAGTCTCTTCATCCACCGCCGCCACACCAGCCACTTCATCCCCGATGTATCTCGCTTTTTCCGTTTGAATAAACTGCTGATCGCGGGTATAGGCAAATACCCCCCATTTGACGCCTTTCGTATCTTTTCCGGTTACCACGGCTTTTACCCCGGGAAGTGCCGTCGCTTTTGACGTATCGATATCTAAAATGCGGGCATGGGCATAGGGGCTTCTCTTGATTTTTCCCACCAGCATGCCGGGCAGTTTGAGATCGGCTGTAAACTTAGCTTTTCCCATAACCTTGGCTCTGGTATCCACCCGGGGCATTCTTTTTCCGATGAGGGTGTAATCGGACATCTTTTCTCCTTTGTTTTACTCCCGTGTTTTACAATCCGGGCAATGGACCTGTGGGTTGCCCGCATGAGCCACTGCCTCAACAATTTTCGCATATCCCGTACACCGGCAGATATTTCCAGCAATGGCCCTACGGACGGTTTGCTCATCAGGGGCTGGATTTTCCCTGAGCAGGGCATCTGCCGACATGAGCATGCCCGGGGTGCAGAATCCGCACTGGACTGCCCCGTGATCAATAAAGGACTGCTGCAGATCCGATAATTTATCCCCGTGGGCAAGTCCTTCCACGGTTGTGATCTTTGTTCCCTGTGCTTCCATGGCCAGGGTCAGGCAGGATCGCACGGGTTTCCCGTCCATGTGGACGGTGCAGGACCCGCAGACGCCTTCCCCGCAGCTCTCCTTTGATCCTGTCAGATCGAGTTTGTCCCGCAATATGTCAAGGAGCGTGTCATTCGGGTAGACCCTGATCTCACAGGGATCATCGTTTATATACAGGGTGATCGGTATTTTATTCATTTTCATCAAACTCCGTTCATCTGTTTATCTTATGGCATCGCCGGCTGCCTGCTCAAGTGCACCGAGCACCATCTGTGATACCATGGCGCAACGATACTCAAGGGTTGCCCCCACATTATGAACCGCAAATGCCGATGCATTGTCCATTGCGATATCTGCCGCTTTTCTAAAAGCATCCGTATCAGATAATTTTTTGCCTTTTAAAGAGGATGACGCCTGGGCAAGAAAGAGCGGTGATCTGCCCATGGCACCGACTACGATCCGTGCGTCTCCAATTTCATAATTCCCGGAGGGGTTTAATTTAGTGCCTGCGCAGACAATGGGGTAATCGATGGCAGACCGGTAGGCAAGGCGTTTGTAAGCACTGGTGCCGTCCCCTATGGGGATGACAATCTCTTTTAGAAGTTCATCGGAATCCATGGCAAAGGGCATGATACCGTCAGTTGTAAAAAAATTAGACAGCTCCTCAGTCCTCTCCCCGCCCTTTCTTGCCAGGGTGATGCGGGCCTCCAAGGCCATGAGAGCCGTGGCACCGTCTGACTGGCAGGTGGCGTTGCACCGGTCGGATTCTTCCCGGGCATAACAGATTTTGCCGCCATCCTTGTGGCAGGGCTGTCGGCCGGACCGGTGGAAATCCGACTGGTTGTAGTGGTGGCACCGGTTGTCCTGAAGGATGTTTCCGCCGATGGTTCCCCTGAAATGCTGGATGGTGATGGCACCGATATTTTTGCAGGCCTGAAACAGTGCCCGGGACTCTTTTTGAATCAGGTCTGATGCAGTGATATCGGCAATGGCGGTTCCGGCACCGATTTTTATGCAATTATTTTCTTTTTTTATATAGGATAATTCGTTCAAGGCTTTGAGGCTGATAAGGATTTTGGGTTTCAACAGCCCTTTTTTCATCCTGACCAGAAGATCTGTGCCACCGGCAAGGATTTTTGCTTCGTCCCTGTGGATAGCAAGCAGTTCAAGAGCCCCTTGAAGATCATCGGGTCCTAAATAGTCAAACCTTGGTAACCGCACTTTTATTTCTCCTTATTTTTTCTTTACGTTAGCCGGCCATTTCATAAATTGCTCTGCCGCCATCAGATTTATGACTTCTATCACTGTATCTCACATGGATCAGGGAGGCAATAATGGAACCGGACCGGCCAGTGTAAAGGAGAGGGGGAGCGACCGGTTGTTTAACAGATACGAATCGTGGCTCCGGAAAAGTTCCATAAACAATTTCATTTAAATATAAATTAAAGTATACTGTATACGGTATGCAATAATTCACTGTCAAGAATTATTTTGGTATAAATCTATATAACATAATGAAAATAATATATATTCTGTTTTTAAATTTATGACGAAACAGCAGGGATCCGATGGGAAATGGAATTCGGCTTTCCCGGATGATTGGAAAATCAAATGGTGTCCGGTTTGACAAACAAGCTGCGGGACCGGCAAGCGATGTCCGGGTATCTATTTGCCATCGGTGCGACGGCGATCTGGTCAGGCAATTTCATCGTGGCACGCGGGCTTACCGACAGCATCCAGCCCATCAGCCTCGCCTTCTGGCGGTGGGTGGTTGCAGTAATGGTGTTTTTGCCCTTTGCTTTAAAGCCGTTGATTGTCCAGTGGGAGATCTTCAGGAAAAATATCTTCTACCTCTCCGTTACATCCCTGCTGGGTATCACCCTATTTAACACCCTTATCTATTTTGCCGGCCACACGACTACCGCCGTCAATCTTTCACTCATTTCGATCACATTTCCCATCTTCATTGTAATCCTGTCCCGGATTTTTTTCCATGAATCGATCACCCTGAAAATGGGCCTCGGCATTCTACTGGTAGCGGCTGGCGTGGTTTTTTTGATTACAAAGGGCGACATCGCCAGCCTTTCGCGCCTGTCATTCGCCATCGGCGATCTCTGGATGCTGCTGGCAGCGGTCGCCTTTGCCGTTTACAGTATTTTGCTAAAATGCAAGCCAGAACGACTCAGCATCTGGGCATTTCAGTTAGGCACCTTTATGTTGGGGCTCCTTTTCCTGTTTCCTTTTTTTCTATGGGAAACCCTGACGTCGCCCCCCGCCGGATTTGATACCAAAACCCTGTTTTCAGTTCTTTACGTCGGAATATTTGCATCCCTTGCGGCTTTTGTATTATGGAATAAGGCCATCGACACGGTGGGTCCATCCAAAGCCGGAATGATCTACTATACCTTGCCGCTCTTCAGTGGGGTTCTGGCGTACCTGTTTCTGCAAGAAGGGGCCAGCATCAACCATTTTTACAGCGCTGTCCTTATTGTGTCAGGCATTATTACGGCGAACAAGGGAGGAAATTCTTATGGCGGCCGAAAGAAAAATCAGAAAAATCCTGAAAAGCAACCCCACCCTTGAAGGTGCCGGGGTGCATTTAAGGCGGGTATTCGGATTCGATGAAGCCCCCCTGTTTGATCCCTTTCTGCTCCTCGATGATTTCCGTTCCGACAATCCGGACCATTACCTGAAAGGTTTTCCCTGGCATCCCCATCGCGGGATCGAAACCATTACCTATGTCCTGAAAGGATTGCCATGACCATGCAGCAGACAGATTTCGATGATTTGATCAAAGCAAAAGCCCTGCTGGAAAACCCCGGTATTGCCGCCAAGATCACAAACCTGATCGGAACCCCCATCGAAAGAGGGTTTGAATTGTTGCCCGCCAATTGGAACGAGAAGGTCGGCCAAATTACGAAAACCGCTCTGGTAAAGGCGATGAAGACCGCTGTTTTCACCATGAATGCGTCACCCCGAGATGAGGCGTCCAATGTGTGGCACAAAATAGCGGCAGCCACTTCGGGGGGCATCGGAGGTTTCTTCGGGTTGCCTGCACTTGCTGTGGAGCTGCCGGTGTCAACGGCCATCATGCTGCGCTCCATCGCAGACATTGCCAGAAGCGAGGGGGAAACCATTGATGAAATCGCGTCTCAACTGGCATGCATCGAAGTGTTTGCCCTGGGCGGATCAACCAGAGGGGATGATGCATCGGAATCCGGCTATTTTTCAATCCGCGGGGTGCTGGCAAAATCGGTTTCCGAGGCGGCTGAATTTATTGCACGCAAAGGCATGGTAGAGGAGGGAGCTCCTGCGGTTGTGCGGCTGATCGTTCAAATCTCGGAGCGCTTCGGCGTACAGGTGTCGGAGAAGATGGCAGCGCAGGCCATCCCGGCTTTGGGCGCAGCAGGGGGGGCGCTCATCAATACCATGTTTATAGACCACTTCCAGAGCATGGCACGCGGCCATTTTATCGTGCGGCGCCTTGAGCGAAAGTATGGCAAAGAGATGGTGGAAACCACCTACACGACCGCCTGAACCGAAATCCTTCCCCTTTTACTGGGAATCACCGGTGCCGGACCGGCCCGCCTCCAATTGCCTGACGACGTTGTCCAGTCCCTTCTCGATCTGTTCCAAGCTGCTTTTTTTTGCTGCCAGGGACAACTGCCGATCCGAGATGGGCTGCGTCAGCACATCCGCAAGGGCGGAGAGGAAGATTTCATACCACAGGTCCTGAAACCGCAGATGGCCCTGTTTCTGGACCGCCCGGACCACATTCGTGTACATTACCATCAGGAGGATGCCGTAAAACAGACCCAGGAAGGCAAGGCTGGTGAGGAGCGCCCCCGATCCCAGCAGGGAAACGAAAAAAACGGCCAGTTCCTCTATGGTTGCAATGGACGGCGATGCCATCCAGTTCAGTGCGTTCAATTTCAGGAGGAGCGGCTGGAGGAAGGGAAACCAGAAGAGCGGCAGGTAGATCAAGGTGCGTTTGATGAATCCCGGCCGGACCTTTGCCAGCATCAGGTCATCGGTGAGCCGCTCTTCGTATGCCTTGACAAGGGTATCCAGGTGTTTTTCAACCTGTTCCGGTAAATCGGGTTCGGGGCCCATTGTCTCTCTGAGGTCAGGAAAGGCAATTTGCACCTCATCCCGGATCTGAAAGAGTTGATGAACGGCTGATTTCCCGTCGTGGCGCAACAGGCCGCTGATTTTTTCGCCGGACCGGTCCTCCGGAGGATCGAAACTGAGCCGGCCGCCCAATGCGGAGATGAGGACGGTCAAGGGGTAAAAAACGGTGCGTAAAACGGGCCATTGTTTGACGCGCTGGGTAAAAACGACCTTGCTGACACGCCGGTTAAAGTCCTGCCGGGCGGACAACCGCTCACTGACCGCCTGGGCATACGCCTCTCCGAACTCCTCCCCGACCCGTTTCTGGATAAAATCGAGGTTTTGATCAATCAGGTTCAGATGGTGGTCGAGCCCGTAGACCGTGTTTATCCGCTTAAGATTTTTCTTAAATTCCGCTCGGATGTTCGTGATCTTCGCACGGACGATCTCCCCGGCTGTGTGCGGGCGGATCAAGCGGTCCTGCATCTTTTTGAACTCGAATTTTTCCGGCGCCACCGCTGCCAGCAAAAACAACCGATCCGGATCCGGCGGCGGGATCTTCCGCTTTTCGCATTCCCCGTCCATAAACCGGAACACCTCCTCGCGGATGATTTCAAGGGCGGTGCCAGGCTCGATCTGGTCTATCTTGTTAACGATGACAAAATAGTTCTCGTGACTTTGTGCCACGGCGACCATTTGCTCAAGAAACGCATGGTCGCCGTACTTACGCGGAGTGGTGATCCATATCAAGCCCTGGAGATAGCGCGTCAGGGCGTTGACCTCTGCCAGGTGAGCATCAAACCGGCTATCGTAGTCGGGCAGATCCATGAGCACCACGTTCTGCAATTCCCGGCGGTCGTGGGTGGCAAAATTGATCTGGTCGCGGAGCGGCGGTTCCAGCCGCTCTTTAACGGCGGTGAGATCCTCACGATGGCAGTAGGCCACCGCTACCCGGGTGCCTTCGTCGATGATATCGGTGTCAGGGGATATGGCGGCGCCTGCCAGTTGGTTGATAATGGTGGTTTTGCCCACATCCTTGCCCCCCACGATGCCGTAGAGGTAAAGGAAGTCAGCGTCTCCCCGGCCGCTTTGTTGCGCCAACTCCGCTGCCGGTCTGTTCATTTCGAGGGCGATGGATTGGTTGAGCCGGTTCAGTTGCCGCCTGAGCGCATCGATCTGCATTGTATCCTTCCAATTTTTAAGGTGGCTTTTATTTACCCTCCGCAGGGTCGCTGTTGTAACGGCTGCAGGTTTCCAGGGCCTTAAGAAGCGGATCGGTTTTTCCCAAAGCGGTTTGAACCCGCAGATCCTGGAACTGCGAAGCCAGCGTGAGCAGTTGCTCGCGGATTACCTCCTGTACGGCGCGTTGAAACTCTTTTTTGGCCTTCTCGAATTTTCCCAGCGGCAGATATTTTATCACTGTGGGCATCAAAAGCCAGCTTCCGAATCCGGGAAGCATGAAAACATCGGCAGCTAGGGCTCCCGCCAGAAAAAGGGTCGCCACCGGATCGTTCTGTACCACCCGGCTCACCGAATCGGAGTGCAGCAATGAGCGGCACTTGTTTTCAAAATCATCGGCCACCGTTTTAAGCCGGCCGGCAAATGGCGGCGGAAGGTTGTCGTCTACGGCATTGTTGCCGGTCCGGGCAGCCATGAGGCTTGATGCGGAATCCACCTGTTTGAGAAATTCAAACTGAGGGCTTCGACGGATGGCGCTGAGGAGGTGTTGCGCATGGTCATCAATGCGTCCTGCCACCGCCTCTACCAGTTTGAATTGGTCGATACGCAGCATATGGGCCAGGACCTCATCCCGTTGATTGCCAAAGGACAACTTCAAACTGCGTTTGATGGCGGATGCGGACGTAGCACGTTTAAAGAAATAGAGCAGATTGCTCAGGGAAAATCGTTTTAAGCCCAAATGGTTCAGGGCATGCAGGGTTTCATCGGGAAGCAGTCGATGGAGAGCGACAGGGGTGTCCCGGACCAGAAGATCCCTGACCGATGAGACGATGGTGGCATCCAGCTTCTCAAACTGCTGCTGCCGTCTGAGATTTTCCCGGTAGACTGCTTTTGCCAGGGCGGCGATTTTTTCCACCAGCGGTGCCGGGGCGGCGGCCGCCCGGCAAGCTGCCAGTTCATTGCTAAATTGGGTGAAGGCAGGTTCATCGTCATAGCTGGTTTTTTGTTTGAGATCCGGAAAAAGATGGATGCATTCCACGCCGAAAAATGACTTGATCTGCCGCCAGTCCCGGTGATCCAGTTCGACACGGTCGCGGCCGCGATTCACCATGACGCAGAAACGGGGTTGTTTCAATTCATCCGCCAACTGAACGGGCCGGTTATAGACCCGGTGGTAGACGGTTTCATCATCCACCATGAAGATGACGATATCCAGCCATGGCATGGTATCCAAGGCGACCAGGTGCTCATCGACGGCAGGAGATGAGTTGATGTCCGGGAGGTCCATGAGACAAAACGCTGCCGGTTCATCTGCGGTCCCGGATGGCGGGATCACATGCAGCGTGCCGGCAACCCCGACTGTGGTGCCGCCGCCTGATGCAGGTGTGCCTTCGGTACGGGGCAGGAGCGGCATGAACAGCCGTTCCTGCTTTCCTTCCCATTTTTCAAGATTGTTCAAGGTCGAAGCCGGCATGTACAGAACCGGGCCCCGCGTGTTGTGTACACGCCACCCGGTGGCGCTCAGCGGTTTTCCGCAAAGGCTGTTGAACAATGTCGATTTACCGACACCGGTGCAGCCGATAAAGCCGATGAGCGGCAAACGGTCCGCTCCCGCCAATTCCCGGTAGGTCACCACTGCGGACAGATCCCGCAGTTGGTCCACCGCAGGCCCGGAAAATTTGTACCGTGCCAGCTTCGCAGCAAAGGCGCATATGGTCCGGACCGCATTTTCAATTTCCGGTGTCACCGACATGGGTCATCCGTTCTAATGCCGGGCAAATGTCCGGCAAGGGTTCACTTTAAATACCGATGGAATGAACTTTTGCACGGAAATATATTAGAATCCCTTCCCAAAAGCAAACGCTACCGGGTTGGGACCCCTTTGGGACGCCCTGCGACCAGGCGGTCCAGCAATTCCGCCGGTGCCCCCGACCGTATCACCATGCCCCGGTGGGACGCTTTTAAAAAACCTTCCCGCTCGGCATTGTCCAACAGTGCGTCCAGGGGGGCGTAATAGCCATTGACGTCGAGGAGACCGAAGGGTTTGGTATGGAAACCCAGAATCGTCCAGGTATAGACTTCGAAGAATTCATCGAGGGTGCCGACGCCGCCGGGAAGGGCGATAAAACCGTCGGACAGCTCCGCCATTAGGTTTTTCCGTTCGTGCATGGAGTTGACCACATGCAGGTCGGTCAGCCCGGGATGGAAGATCTCCTTATCCTTCAAAATCTGTACCGTCACCCCGATCACTTTGCCGCCGGCATCCAGCACGCTGTCCGCCAGAACCTTCATGAGGCCCGTATCGGATCCGCCATATACGCAGGTGATGTTCCGGGCGGCCAGTTCCCGTCCCATGGATCGGGTGGCCCGGGTGTAAGCCGGACTGTTGCCGGGGTTGGAACCGAGAAAGATGCAGATGGCGCGCATGGGTTTTCCTTTGTTTGATTTATAACCGGTGTGTTTTTTTCAAAGCATTAATTGAGGGACGATAACCCGAAAGAAGGTACAATCGTTACCGCCCGAAGATCCGGTCCCGTGGCCTGAAAAACTCGGATCAAAGTTAGCCTAAAACCGAACAGAGCCGTAGTGACCTATCCTTTGCCGGGTATGTGAAACCCCTTTACCATCAAATTCCGTCCAGTCGCTGTTCGGTTCAAGGCTCACTAAGACCCTCAAACAGTTTCAGACCACGGGACCGGACCCCCGGGCTCTAATCTCGGGTTATAGTTCCGTTAAATCGAGCGGATTTTCCATGGAGCGGCCTGACAATGGCAACCCCTTTACGGCCCATTCAACGAATAGGCTTTCGATGCCTGCGAACGAACCGGAACCTATCCGGCTATCACATCGATTCCGGTTTGGCAATCCGGTTTGACCGGTTCCGCCACATCAAAGCATTGCTTCCATGGACCGCCGGGCGGTTCGATCCGGTCTGATATCATCGACAATCATGACTTTGAGTTTTCGACGTTTGTTTTTGAGATAAACGAGGGTCCCGGCCGGCAGGTTTTTGGAGATCTTAACGAACCCGCAGGATAGCCCTTTGGCCTTGAAACCCTCCGGTTTATTCCGGCTGGCGAGTGAGAATATGTGGTCCCCCACGCGGCCGATGCCCATGTCTGTGGCACAGGTTAATACCGTTCCGATGGTGGTCCCGCTTTCATCGAGTACTACAGTCTCTTTACCGGACGAGACCTTCCGCAGGTCGAATCCGGCAAATGGCAGGGTAAACGTGACAGGGGTTGTTTCACGGAGCACTCGGCTACCGATGAATGATTTGGTGAATCCTTTCCCGGCGCCATTCCACGGCAGGGCGAAATCCCATGGATGGTTGCAAAACGGCCAACAGCCAATATCCTGGTGGCTCA
>CAZWAE010000024.1:0-17303 GCA_964631805.1 uncultured Desulfobacteraceae bacterium
AAAAGCCACGGCGCCAGGCGACGGCAGATGCAGTATATCGGCTCGCTCATGCGAAGCATCGACCCCGAACCTGTCGAAAAAGCCCTGGAAAACCTCCGCTGGGGAGATCTGGCCAAGGCTCGCGCTTTCAAGAGGGTTGAAAAATGGCGGGACGAACTTAAGGCAGGAAATATGAAGGTGGTAGAGGAAATTCTCCGCCGCTGCCCCGATGGGGACCGGCAGCGTCTCAGCCAGCTTGCCCGAAACGCGGTCCAGACCGACGGAACCGGAAAAGCTAAAAGGGCATCCAAAGCGTTGTTTCGGTACATTAAAGAGATTGCGGGTTAACGGAAGGTGGATCCAATCCCTCCGAAAAAGAGCGGATCTCATCCGGATGGGGGTGTAAAAAAAGTACTGACCGATTTGATTGTCTTTGAATAACCTCAACGGTCAGGGGATACAAGGATTTCGGGGTTCAAGAGGCGTGTTTAATATAACCTTGAATCCTCGATATCTAGGCGCCTTGTATCTTTCATATCCTCTAAATGGTAGACCCACCCAAAAAGAAAAAGGCAACGTTTAAGCCATGAGGAAACCAAATTTGTTGTGTATCGGTCATCGCGGGGCCATGGGGCATGCGCCGGAGAACACTATAGGTTCCATCCGCAAAGCGCTTGAGCTGGGAGCCCCGTGCATCGAGGTCGATGTCCACAAGGTGGATGGCCACCTCATGGTGTTTCATGACGACCGGCTCGAGCGAACCACCAACGGTGTCGGCTATCTCCACGAGCAGTCTTTCAAATATCTGCGATCCCTGGATGCCGGAAAAGGCCAGTGTATTCCGACACTTGAAGAAGTTTGCGAGACCATTGACGCCAACGCCTGCCTCAATATCGAACTCAAGGGAGCCGGGACGGCGGCCCCTGTTGCAGACCTGGCATCAACGCTTTTCCAGAATGGCTGGGAGGAGGATTCGATTCTCGTGTCTTCGTTCAACCATCGGGAACTATTTGAATTGAATCGGTTGGGAAAAAAGATAAAGACAGGGGCACTGGTCTGCGGGATTCCAATTGATGACGCAAAGTTCGCCCAAGAGCTGGGCGCTTTTTCGGTCCACCCCTTCCTGGATTTTATCGACCGGCAGTTTGTTGATGATGCCCATGCCCGGGACTTGAGGGTATACGTGTATACCGTGGACCATCCGGAGGACATCGCTAAAATGCACTGGCTCGGCGTCGACGGCGTCCTTACCAATTTCCCTGAAAGGGTGCTATCTATGTATGCACAAGGAGACAGCCCCAACGGATGGATATGATCAGTTGTCATGCGGCTCAATGATTTAGAAGGCTGAGAACATACGGGAGATTTAAGGAAACACTGAATAGCCGGTTTTATTCATACGGTGGGTCGTACACCAGGAGCATAAGCGAACCAGGATGTGGTCCCTGAAAGCTTTCGGTTTCACAATTAAATACGGGTTATCAAACAGCAGTCGTTTGACAAGACCATTTGATCCTATCGGTAGCCAGAAAGGTGGCAGAGACCTTATCAGCTCTTTATTATTCTTGAGGTGCTAATATCGGCATCGAAGAAGTAACATTGGTGATAGGTGGCCGAGGTTTTTGATTTAAACGGAAATCGTAATCAAAATATATTCATGCAAGACGGCGATTTATAGCAGTTATGTTGTTGATTTTATTATGTTATCCATTTAATTCCGCATGTAGATCGGTATATCAAAATCTTAGCACTTCTTTTATTTGAAACGGCTGACTACCAAGTATTGAGGTTGGACAAATCATGAAAAAAGAGGCGGCTTTGAATTTAGAGATTAACCGCCCCCTTATCCCATGAATTGAATTTCTTTGTACTCATCCGGAGTCAAAGATAGGATTATCCTTGAGTAAATCTAATCACTATGAATGTCCAAATCTGGATACAGCTGCTTAGAGCATTCCGGGCATATGCTATGGCTGAATTGGGCATCCGATCTGTCTTCGATATATTTTTCGATTCTTTGCCAGTAACCCTCATCATCACGGATTTTCTTGCAATTGGCGCAAATCGGAAGAAAGCCGCGTAGCGTTTTTACCTCGGCCAGGGCATTCTCGAGGTCTATAATCAACCTTTCCCGTTCTCTATCCATTTTTACTTTGTAAAGGGAAATTTCTATGGTCGAGTGCAGTTCCCTGGTTTCAACGGGTTTAATCATGTAGCCGAAAGGTTCGGTTATTTTGGCCCGCTCTAAAAATGTTTCATCCGCATAGGCGGTTAAGTATATCACAGGAATCCCGTACCGGGCTTTTATCTCCCGGGCAGTATCAATGCCGTCTGCTCTACCCTTGATGCGAATATCCATCAACACCAGGTCGGGCGGATCTTCTGCGATTCGCTGTAAGGCCTTCTCCTTTGAAGACGCTATAGCCGTGACCGAATATCCCATGGTTTGAAGCTGGTTCCGGAGGTCAGTCGCCAGAATGGCTTCATCCTCGACAATCATAATCTTGGCCTCAAGCATTCACTTTTCCCTTTCCATTGTCATTGGCCACAGGCCATCTGATCGAGAAACGAGCACCGTTTTCATTCCGGATATCCAGGGTCCCATCAAGCTGGTTTTCCGTTAGAATGGCCACGATTCCCAACCCGAAAGACTCCAGTTTCGAGATCTCCAATTCCTCCGGCAAGCCGATCCCATTATCATGGACGACCAATTCGATTTCTTCCGAACCACTATAGTCTGCCGATATCCTGATTTTGCCCCGCCCATCAGGAAATGCATATTTCAGTGCGTTGGTCACCAATTCATTCAAAATGAGGCCACAAGGGATAGCCTGGTCTATTCCTAAACGAATATCTTCAATTTTAAACATCATTCGAACGTGATCGTCCTTTGACTTGATTACCTGATTCAAACGGTTGCATAAATTTTTTACGTACATTTCCAAACCGATATCTGAAAAGCTTTCCGTCCGGTAAAGCGTTTCATGGATCAGCGCCATGGACTTTACGCGGTCACAGCTGTCCCTGAGCGCTTCCGCGATCCGCTCATCCCGTATTTGGTGGGCTTGCAGGTTCAGCAAACTGATAATGACCGCTAAATTATTCTTGACCCGGTGGTGGATTTCTCTTAGAAGGATTTCCTTTTCCTTTAAGGATGCCTTGATTTTTTCTTCTGCCTGTATTCGCTCCGTGATGTCCCTCACAGTACCAAGAATTAGTTTTTGGTCTTCCAAATCAATAGGATATCCATTTATTTCAGCTATAAATCGAGATCCGTCGTTTTTTTCCAGTTCTGTAATTCTCTGACCTTGTTTTCCTTTAATCACTTGAGGAAATAATGTCATTTTCGTTTCAGATGGCACCAGCTCTTTAACATTCATCTCTAATAATTCCGATTCGCCATAACCGGTCATGCTGCAAAAAGCTGGATTGACCGAAACATAATTACCTTCAATATCAGAGATGCTTATACCCTCTCCAGATTGCGTTGTAATCTCGCGGTACAGTACATTGCTGCGTCGTTCAGCCTCCTCTGCTCGCTTGCGCTCCGTAATATCAATAAATGTGGCCAGAAGATTGTCTTGAATTATGTTACCCGAGATGATCACACTCCTGATCTCACCGTTTTTACATGTCACCTGGAATTCAACGGGTTCAATATCGGTGTTTTCTTTTTCCGCTTTCTTGACCGCGGTTTCCCACACATCGATAACCATTTTGCGATACTCAGGATCAGGATATGCAACCACCCACCACTCTTCAAGTGTAGGAATATCGCTGATTGTGTACCCGAAGACCTGAGTGAATTTGGAGTTGATGTCAATGATGGCACCTGTGCTGTCGACATAACCAAGTGGTATGGCCGCAACATCAAAAAGTGTACGGAATTTAGCCTCGCTCTCTCGTAATTCTCGTTCGATTTGTTTTCGATCAGAAATGTCAATGGTATATCCAATCATACCATTGATTTCATTGTTTCTGTCTCTGAGTACGGAAAGGGAAACCAAACTATCGAAAACTTTACCGTCTTTGCGGAAAAGAGTGGTCTCCATTTCTAATTTGTTGTGTGACAGGAGTCCGGGAATGATTTCATTCCGCAACATTTCATGAGATTCAACGGGATAAATAAAGCTTATATGACGTCCTATAGCCTCATCGTTTTTGTACTGGAATAAGTTTTCAGACCCCTTGTTCCAACTAGTTACCATCCCGTCCAAGTCCACTGCGATGACAGAATCGTGGATCTGATCCATGATTTGTGATTGAAGCCGTTGTTGCTCTTCTACCTGCTTGATTTCGGTAATGTCTTCCGATATTCCCAACAGATATTCGGCCTCTCCATTTGGGCCAAGCAGGGGTATTTTTTTAGTGTGCAGTATCCGTTGACCTTTGTATTTCGTCATTATGGGTTCTTCGGGAATATCGAGGAGCGAGCCTTCGATCAGAACAGTCCTGTCTTTTTCCGTGAAAAAATCCGCCTCCTCTTTTGGGAAAAAATCGTAGTCGTTCTTTCCGATCAGGTCCTGTCGGTCAAATCCGAGCAGTTCTTCTCCAGCTTTGTTGAAACGCACAAATCGAAGATCCTCTGCATCTTTAACAAAGATCATGTTCGGAATGTTCTCGATGATGGCGGTAAGAAAGAGTTCTCTTTGCTTGAGCGTGTTATAGGAGTTTTTAAGATCGGCGGCCATCCGGTTGAGGCCCTTTTCAATTTTGTCCCACTCATCCTTTCTGCCGAGTTCTATGGCTTTGTCGAAACCATCCTTCTTGAGAGTTTGAATTCCTCGCAAGATTTTCTGCATGGGATTGCTGATGGTCGATCGAAAAAGAAGAGTCGTCGTAAGGCCTACAACGATGAGAACAAGAAGAGATACGGCTATTACGATAATGGCCGCGAAAGTAACTTTCCTTTCTATATTCCTACTTACCTCCTGCGTTGCATTGGTAACGCTCTTTTCGACCTGTTCCATGGCTGTAAGGAGCATGGCTTTGTCACGATCAATAGCAGTCATCCGCTCCCCTAGTTTTTCCATGGCCCTGTAGTAATCGAGAATAATCGCTCTGTATTCTTGGACAAAACCTGAAATCTTCTCGCCATACTGAGCAATCTCCGGGATCGAAGCTGTGATCGTCTGGAGTCTGAGGGTAAGATCGTCAATGAGTAGGATAAGCGGAGAGCTTTTTCCTTCCCGGGGAATGAAATAATGCTCGGGCCCGAGTTCGGCATACAGTTTGCCAATTTGAAGCAAGCTCTCACGGTATCCGATCACAAGCGTCAGTATCTGCTCAACAAAATCGGTTTCTTCACCTTCCAAAGTGTATGTAACGAATAAATCAGCAATCATGTTCTCGAACTTAACCAACTCAATATCCAATTGGTGGTCGACTGTTTCCTTGGCCTGCAAAATCCCATTGACCGTAGCACACTGGCCCAGGAGCGCTCTGAAATGGCTTTGGAAAATCAGCAATGTTCTTTTTATGTCCTGATCTGCGGTGCCCTTTACAATCCTACCCATAGTGTCTACCAGTTGGCTGCCCGTTGATGCCAGGTAAGCATCATTCCCATAAAAGCGGTTGCGCAGCAGTTCAATATCTGCATATAGCAGCGAAACGTCACGGGCTCTACGGGAATTTGCAATAGCCCTTCCCATTTCCGTTTCGGTTACCTTCGATACCGTCTGGCGAATACCGTGAAAGGCAATTACCACCACGCAGAGGATCAGAAGAAACGACCCCCAGATCATCAGGTTCAGCAGCAGCAGTTTGGTGCTGATTCGCACTTTAGGAAATTGAAATTTGAAATCCATATCAAATCCACAATGGTCAGTTTTCGGATTTTATCAATTTGGCGCCCAGAAGTACTTCCGGCCGCGGCGTGATACCCTGCGCTTTCATGACGCTGACATTGATCATCCGCTTGCCTTTATAGTTTTTGGTGATCGGAATATCACTGACGGAGACACCATTCATGGCTTGCAATAGCATTTTGGCAGCATTCCTGCCCTGTTCATTTCCGGTTTTAACGACCGCACACAAGGCCCCCTGTTTCACGTGGTATTGATTGGCGCCAATTATGGGTTTGGCAAACACCGATTTTAAAAGTTTTGTAATTTCCCGGTGGCCTAAAGGCTGGCCCTCTTCATTGACAATACCCTCTACACTGTCCATGTAGATGGCATCACAGCCATCATTGAATATTTTACCGGCGGCTAATAATTCTTTCGATTCACTGACCAATTTAAAGGCGGTAAATTTCGCCAGATAAGAATGGACTTCGTTTTGCACCTGCTTTAGCAGGGCTTTGCCCGATGGGCTGTCTTTGGCCAGAAATCCGATGGTTGCCATGGATGGTAGAAGCTGTTTGGTGAACGCGATCGATTCCCGGATATGTCCGCGCTCCAACGACCCTGACACGTTGGCTGCCGGATAGCCATATTTTTCAGGATCGGCATTGACGCCGCAAAACATTACGGGTGTATCAACCTTTTCTTTCAGGTACGGAAGGACAAACATCCACTGGGCATTGTCATCCGCAGTAATTACACCTTGCGGCTTTATTGTGCGGTACATTGCATAGGCGTCCCGTGCTTTTGCCTTTCCACCGGCAAGATCGACTTTAGTGTCCATGTAAAAATAGGAAAGATCACAAGTGTCGCCCAATACGGAATTGATACCTTCTTTAATCTCCATGCACCAAGGGTTGTTTTCCTCATAACTCATGACAATCAGGACCTTAAATGCCGCCGCCTCGGCAGTTGGGATAAAGGTCACCACCCACATGATGGTCAAAACAACACCTGACACAAGGCGATAGATGTTCATGCAAAACATATCACATACCTCCTGAATACAACGGAAAAATGTTCACAACGTACGCACTTGATACCTTCTTCTTTATTATAAGCCTTGCTCTAAGAAATGGTTCTCGTTTTTAGATAATTTCCTTTTGTAGATATTAGGTTCAAGGATATTTGCATAAACAAAAAGTATCATCTATTTCATTTTCCCAATATTCTTTTTATCCGAAAGAATTTCGTCCCCTAATAACTCTAACTTGGGATAATGATACTTAAATCAATCTGTTCCATTTTTATCCATCACTTTACGGTAAATACACTTCAAATTTTGTGCCTTCTCCGAGTTGACTTTCCAATAAAATAGCTCCCCCGTGACTTTTAACAATCCCATGAACTACCGCCAAGCCTGATCCTGTGCCTTTCCCTTTTTCCTTTGTGGTATAATAAGGCTCGAATATGCGTTCTATATATTCAGGCGGGATTCCAACGCCAGTGTCAGAAACAATCAATTTTCCATAAAAACCATCGGGAACTCGAGCAAGAGCAGCGGCGTTACCTTCCATTTTCACCTTGATGGAAATGTTGAACGGTTAAACAAACAGATCAGGATGAGCTACGCCAGTTTGAGAAGAATGAATCACTATAAACCGTTCTGGTTGGAAATCGCAACATTTTGTGTCTCGAAAAAATTCAGATTTGTACGCCACGGAGGAAGATAGAGTGATAGGAATTTACCTATCGCGTTATACACTCCCTTGACTGTTTGTAGTGGCCACGTAGCTATTTTACAATTTTGTCAATTAGCTATAATTCTATTCCAAAGCTGAAGCTGACGGTGTATCTCCCAAAATACCGTTGCAGATTGCAAAAAGATTTGCATTTTTTTTCGCAAATAGCAAAATTTCAACGCTGTTTGGCAAAACAAATGGCGTGATATATCTTAGTATTTACCAATCACTACAGATGGTTACGGCCGATAAATTAATTTTAGGATGATAGGTATACTTCTTGCGTTTACTATTCGCAAAATAGTTTGAAAAAGCCAAACCTATCGTGAGGTGGGGACGGAAAACCACGGGTCTTCAAGAAGACAGCCGGGTTGCTGAATATAACAACCATGCCTGTTTTTAAGGGAAACCCTCAAAGACAGGCTTTTTTTATGGGTAAGACTATGTAACAGGGGGTCGTTGACAGCAAAACCAATCTCAAAAGATATCGTAAGTAAAATCGAAACCATCGGGATGAGAAAGGCCGAAAGGTGCGTTATGGCGATTACAGGTTCAATTCCGACAGTCTCACTGTCAGGAATTTTACAACTACTCTGCATCGAAAAAAAAACAGGTATTCTCAAGGTTCGAAAGGGGAAAGCAGAATATCAGGTTTTTTTACTGGATGGGTACATCGTATATGCCATTCAAGCATTAAAAGAAGCACGATTGGGCCACCTTTTGATCCGGGATAGTATCGTTTCATCGGACACTGTTGAGGTTTGTCTTAAAATTGCTCGCTCAAAGAAAAAGACAATCGGAAAAATTTTGGTGGATGAAGGTCATATCAGTTTTGCAACTCTGGAAAAATACATATATGAACAGATTCTGGAGATTTTTTGCCATCTGTTTCAATGGGAAACCGGCGAATTTCACTATGCAGATTCTCAATATAATATAGAATGGATGGTAGTCGTCAAACTCAATACCCTTCAGTTGGTCATGGAGACTTTACAAAATATCGATGATTTATATGTGTAAAGGATGCGGTAGGCTTATCTGATTCCATCATCGGGATGTATCAGGAATTACAATTACGAGTTCAAGGAAGTATGGTGGTTCTAAACAACGTTACAGCTGGAGAAAAATTCCATGGATGCAAAAGATGGGCGAAAAGAGATCTTGCGTTTCATCATGCAACGCATCAAACGGAAAGGCGACTTTCCTGCCATATCACAATATGTCTCTGATGTGGTAAGGACCGCACAATCCCCCAATGCCACCGCCCGGAACATCGCGCAGGTCATTTTAAAAGATGTTTCCCCTTACCAATCGTGTGCTGCGTATCGCCAACCGCGCCTTTTACGGCACCCAAGGTCCGCCGATCACCACGATCACGCGTGTTGTGATCATTCTCGGCATGGATAAGATCATAAACTTGACATCGGCGATGAGCATTTTTGAAATTTTCTCGGAAATTCCGACATCGAGAATTTGAAAAAGCACGTGGTTAAAGCGCTGTTCACAGCCCTCAACTCCCGGGAGATCGCCAGCGAAATCGGGATGGAAAGTTCAGAAGAGCCGTTCATCTGCGGAATGCTTAACCATCTTGGTAGATTGATTGTCAGTTTTTATTTCCCAAAAGTGCAGAATGCCATCGAGAAACTGATCGAGGAGGAGGAGATCAGCGAAGAGGATGCTTCCCGCCGGATCATGCGCTTGTCTTATACGGAATTAAGCCAAAGCATCGCCGGGTCCTGGAATCTACCAGAATTGCTGCGAAACGGTCTGACACCTATTGCTCCTTTACACAAGGGGACGCTAAGGGGCAAGGAGGAAACCCTTCAGGGTGTGACTGCTTACGCATCGGAACTCAGCGAGATCGCCATGCTCACCAATTCGAAAAAACGCAGTGTGGCTCTCGGAAATCTGTTGCGAAAGTATCAGGGCAAGATCAATTTAACGCCCGAAGATTTAGAAGGCATCTTGGTAACTTCGCTGAAAAATGCGGCGGAACTTTCCAACACCATCAAAATAAGCCTCAGGGCTCTGGGCCTGAAGCTGGACACTGAGGAGCGATCCGGGGAAAAAACAGATGCTTATGCAGCTATCAATACCTGGGAAACGAAAGCGCTCTCTGATGATGATAAAGAAATCACTCTGATGCTCCAGGCCAACGCATCACACCCGGACAGCCTGACTCAAACCGATACCAATGCGGCCCCTCCCGAATCACCTGACAGTTTGCTGGACAATTCCGACTATCTGATGGAGCGGCAGGAGATTTCGATTTCCGACACGAGCAGAGTTAACAATGAAAAGTTGATGCCCGGGCATATCTTCAAAATCCTGGATCCCAAGAGCCTGGTGATGATACCCTTGACGGTCAAAAAGGCAGCCATCGGGCTGTTTGTGGTCACGCGTTCATTAGAACAACCCGCCATCGGTGATATGGACCTTCACAATATGCGTATGCTGGTCAATCAGTGCATCATCGCTATACGTCAATTTTCGAGGTAGCGACACGCCGGCCCTCTGCGTTCTCACGCCGGAAGGGGCGTCACTGAAGTTATATTGAAACACGTGTCTGATTATTTCTTAAATTTGTAACATAATGGGTTTATAGACAGGGTATTGATGATATGGATCTATCCTGCACATTCCTCAGATACGGGCAGAAGAGCGGCCGGATTTTCATCTTTTCCCCAATTTCTATTCGGATAAACGCTATCCATCCAACTGTATTCCGTGAAATAAAGAACATTGGTTTCGGGTTTCGCGTTCGGGAATCCGTTCAGGAGTTGTTAGTCCATGCTGCAACAAATACACTGCGGTCTTTAAAAAGCGGCAGGTCCATGCCTGGACCCGCCGCTTTTCTCAGTTTGTTGTTATAGCTCGATTCCCAGCCGTTCCCATACCGATTCCCCATCCTTTATCTCTGCGGCTTTGAGATGAGGGAAAGTGGTGATGAGAAAGTAAGCCAGCGGCAACACCCCCAAAACGATGATGACGGTATCGGGGACGGCGCGGAAGGTGCCGAGAAAAACGACGATTCCCTTTTCAAAGAAATCCGCGCTTCTTGCCACCCAGTAGTCATGTTTGAAAGCGGTCCAGGTCTGAATTGCCCCCACCGGCAGCAAGGTTGTAAAGGCCATGATAAAGAGCCCGCCGTTGAGTCCCCAGAAAGAGAGTTTCAGGATGCCGTCCTTCCAATACTCTTTTTCTACCAGACCGCGCCAGGAGAAGAGCAGCAGAGCCACGGACAGCATGCCGTAGGTGCTGAACATGGCCGTGTGGCCGTGATGCATGGTCAGATAGGTCCCGTGCTCGTAAAAGTTGACGATGGGCAGGTTGATAAGAAAGCCGAAAATACCGGCACCCAGAAAGTTCCAGAAAGAGGCGGCCACCAGAAAGTACATGGGCCATTTATAGCTGAACTCCCGGCCCTGTTTGCTGATCTCCCTGTATTCCATGAGGCCGCGAACCACCAGTGTAATCAGCGGAACCGGTTCCATGGAGGAAAAGATAGCCCCCCATCCGACCCAGAAGGCGGCCCCACCATACCAGTAGTAGTGATGGGCCGTGCCGACGATGCCGCTGATAAAGGTGATGGCGGCTGTGAAATAGGCAACCCTTAAAGCCGATTTGGCTGTTGCCAATCCCATGGCCACCATGAGCAGGGCGATGACGGCGATCCCGAAAAATTCGAAGATGCTCTCCACCCAGAGGTGAACTACAAACCATCGCCAATAATCCGCCATGGTGAGGTGGGAGCCTTTGCCGTAGAAAAGCCCGAAACCGAAAAAAGCCACCACTAAAACGGCACTGAACACATAAAACCAGATCAATTCGCTGAATTCATCCTTCAACAGATGATGAATCCCGCCAATCTGCACCGGCTTTTTGACGAAATTACCACCCCCTGGATTACCCTGCCCCGCGCCTATAACATGCTGGAGCCACATCATGTCCACTATTTTCCCGCTTATCTCGATATGATCCAAAAGGAAACCAATGAAGAGGCACTGCACATCTTTACCCGTATTGCCATTGAGTTCCTGGCCAATTTCTCCATCCGGTATGCCGGTGAAGAATATGAGAAAGAGGATGTTGTACGCCTTTTGGTAGCCGGGTATCGCGCGATGTTTTGGAAAAATCTTTCTTCTCCGCCCCGGGGGTTCGAGGATGTCCGCATCTTCGAACACTTTTTTACCTGGCTGAAGTACTCGGGGAGCAGGTTGGAATCGGCAACCGGGGAGATTCCCGCTATCGTCCGGGAGATGGAGCAAAAAAAGCGGTCTATTTTTCCATCCAGGTTCGATGCGGTGTACGGGCCATACGATCATCCGGAAACGTCCCGGTTTCTGGTCGCATTGCGCCACAGCTGCCTGGGAATCGCCTGTTCGCTCCGATACTTTTGGATCGCGCCGTCGATTACCCGGATGCCGGGGGGAGCGGAATCGAATTGGAGCACAATCCTTTTTTCACTTAATCACCTGTTTGACAGCATCGTGCGCCGGTATGGATCCGAATCCAAGAGGACCCGATATTTTATCCGCGACTTTCTCTTTCAGCTAAAGAGCCTCTATTCCCAGGTGTCATTTCATACCATCGGCCTGGACAATACCCACAAAGCCTCCTGGCAATTTTTGCAGGCCAGGATCATCACCATGATTCGCCAGCTGGAGCGCGCTATCTCTGCATCCTGACGTTTGCACCCCAAGGCTGTGGGTGCGTCATAATAACTGAGGGCGACGCTTGGCCTCGAGCCCCCTGTTCCCCTCTGATTCCGAACATGCTATAATGGCTGTCATAATTCCATCTGATTGACGGTTATTTATTTCTCCGGCGGATTGCGGGATGTATCGGAAAAGCGAATGGAATCCGCTGATGTCAGATGCTTAACAATACTGTCCGGAATCGAACGGGCAGGCCTGGCAGGTGAATGAATGGGGGAAAAAATTCGAATCGGTGCTCTGATCTCAGGGGGCGGCAGCAATCTCCAGGCCGTCATCGATCGATGTGAATCCGGGGATGTTGATGGCGACCTGGTCTTCGTGGGATCGGACAATCCCGGTGCTTCAGGACTCGAAAGGGCCAAGCGGCACGGTATCCCGGAGTTTGTTGTGGATTACCGCAAGATTATACAGCGGTATCAAAAAGACGCCGAATCAGTCCGGCCTCCGGTGGATGCCGATGTGGATGCGTTGCTGGGAAAGGCGAGACTGTTCCCGCCGAATACCGATCCGGACCGGATCCGTCAATTTATGGCCACCCGTCTTTTCGCAGAGGCCGAAATGCTCGAAAAGATCGAGGCATTTTCCTTCGATCTTCTCATCCTCGCCGGTTTCATGCGGAATCTGACCCCATATTTCATCGACCGGGTCAATACCGATGCAAAACTCCCCCGGATCATGAATATCCACCCGGCGCTGCTGCCGGCGTTTCCCGGTACGGACGGATACGGTGACACATATCGCTACGGTAGCAGAATCGGCGGCTGCACCGTGCATTTTGTGGACTATGGCGAAGACACCGGTCCCATCATCGGACAGAAGGCGTTTGAAATTGAGGACGGCGACAGCCTGGATAGGATAAAAGCAAAAGGTCTTGCCCTGGAGTGGGAACTTTTTCCCGCCTGCATACAGCTTTTTGCCGAGGGGCGTCTTCGAACCGTTCGGAGAACCCACACTTTAAAGAACGGCCGGACCTTTTCCAGAACCGTCGTCAGGTGTCACCCCGAATAACTGTCATGAGGGTTTGCAGATAACGGTGTCTGAAAAAAGGGGGCGGAAGGGTTACCGGTGTTCCCCCGGTCCACTCACCGCCGCTTCCTTGAAAGTCAGCATCCGTGTGGAAACAGCAGCGGCGGATCCGATGATGGACAGGCCGTATACGGCACCGGTCCCTTCGCCAAGACGCATCCCGAGATCCACCAGCGGGTCCAGGTTCAGATTGTTAAGCATCTCCCCTACGGCAAGATAGTGCCTATCCAGAAATGGTCTATTTGCGCGATCCTCCAAAGGCGGACAAGTCCTCCTGAGGCGGATAAATATCGGTGTTGGGTGCCATGGTCTCACATAAAAGTCCTCATTTCTGGATGGGCACAGAATGGGATCCGCAGAGGTTCAGCGATTCCCGTGGGTTTTAAGTGTTGCCGTAATTTGGCCGTTTCATTTTGCGGTACTGCCGCACGATCAGGCCTTTCGACTTCCCTTCAATGTCTCCTTGAACAGTTCGTTGGACGCCCGGTTTGCGCAGAACTCACCGCACATGGTGCACACCTTGGCATCACATTCGGGCGACCGGTCATTTCGAATTCGAATGGCATCATCCGCAAAAAGGGCGTTTTGGAACTGGCCGTCCCAATCCAGATCCCGCCTGGCCTTGCTCATGGTCAGGTCTTTTGGACGGTTCTTTTCAGGATACTTGGACAGGTCGCCGATGTGTACCGCCACCCGGGCCACCTTGACGCCCTCGGCAACGTCCGCCTCGGTGGGTAGCGCCAGATGCTCCGCCGGGGTGATGTAGCAGATCAGGTCGGCCCCATAGCGGGTGGACTGTGCCGCCCCGATGGCTGCCACCACATGATCGTAGCCGGCGCCGATGTCCGTCGGCAGCGGGCCGAGCATGTAATAGGGGGCGTTGTTGCTCATCCGTTTTTGTAAAATAATATTGGCTTCGATCTCCTCCATCGGAACATGTCCCGGTCCCTCCACCAGCATTTGGCATCCCATTTTGCGGCCCTCTTCGGCCAGTTCGCAATTGATCAGCAGCTCCTGGATCATGGCCCTGTCGAAGGAATCGCCGATGGAGCCGGCCCTGAGCCCGTTTCCCAAAGACAGCACGACATCGTATCTCTTCAATATCTCAACGACCCTGTCAAATCTGGCATATAGCGGATTTTCCCTTTGATTTTTCTTCATCCAGGCCACCATGGAGGTCCCGCCCTTACTGACCAGGCCGCCGTACCGGTACCCCTGCTTCTCAAGCCGTTCGATGGTGTAGAGGTTGATGCCGCAGTGAATGGCCATGAAGCTGATACCGTCGGCGCACTGCCGTTCTATGACATCAAACAGCATCTCTTCATCCAGGCGATTGGGATCCCCGTATTTTTCGGATGCCTCGCAAAACGCCTGATAAAGCGGAACGTTTCCAACCGGCAGATTGACGGCGTCCAGCACTTCCCGCCGGATCCTGTCAAGATCACCGCCCACGGAGAGTTCCATCAACGTATCGGCACCGGCTGCTTCAGCCGCCTTTGCCTTTCGTATCTCCGCATCGAGATCGACGATGTCGGTAGATGTGCCGATGGATGCGTTGACCTTGGTCCGGAGGCCCATGCCGATACCGACCAGATTGACCGAACGGTTTTTGTTGAGAGGCAGGACGATCTGCCCTTCTGCGATCCGTTGCCGGATCAATTCGGTTTCCACCCCTTCCTTTGCCGCCAGGTGTTCCATTTCCGGTGTTGTAAATCCAGATACCGCCAACTCTACCTGTGTGCCTTGCATGATCATCTCCTTTATGGAAAATTCCCCGTGGTCCTCCAGCAATGCTATCCTGTCCTGTGTTTCAACACATCGATCTCTGGATAACCTGCCGGGAAACGGGAATGCCCGGCCCCAAAATAAAAAATCCCCGGGACCGATATTCATATCAGTCTGGGGATTTACCTTCTCCACCAGGAGGCTCAGCTTATGATCGGCGGCAGGTTTTCTGACTCGTGCATCTTCCTACTGACCGCACCTTCCCAGGCCGTGTCGTCGACTGCTGTCCGTACCCAGTGGTCAATCGCGGTGTTCGTCTGCACTCACAGCGGCGGGTCCATGCCGGATTTCCACCGGCTTCCCTTTTAACTCCCGAATATTCATCATAAGATCCTGTTGTGTGATGAAACGTTTGCGGGAGCACCGTCATCATTCCAATTGTCGGCGGAATAGATGGCACAATAGCGGAGATCCTGTCAATATTTTTTATTTTGTTATCATGCTCAACCCTTCAGGTATTGTATGCAGATGATATTTGCAGTGTACGCCTTGTCCGCGTGGTGGTTGACCACGCGACCGGCCCCATTGTAAAATGAAATTACAAAAGAAAGGCCTCGGAACGGATTTCCGGGCGGCCAAAACGCTACTTTCTTTTGGGTTATAGATCCGTTGTAAAATACAACCATTCATGATGTGATACCGTCAGCGGAAGTTCAGACGATGCAATCGAATTTTTTTAGATTTGATCCACATTGCCGGGTAAAGGAGAGCGGTGGCCGTTAACGGAAATATATTATCACCCTTCCACGAACTGGTGCAGCGGTGGTTTGTCCATCGTTTCGGATCGCCCACAGACGTACAGGAAAAAGCCTGGCCTGTGATCGCGGCGGGAAAAAATGTACTGATCACCGCTCCCACCGGCAGCGGTAAAACCCTGACCGCCTTCCTCTGGGCGTTAAATGGCCTGATCTCCGGAACCTGCCCGGCGGGGCAGACACGTATCCTGTATGTTTCCCCGCTAAAGGCGCTGAACAACGACGTACAGCAAAATCTCATGGATCCGCTGAGTGAGATCGGTGAGACATTTCGGGAAAACGGGTTCGATTTTCCCGAGATCTCGGTGTTGACCCGGAGTGGGGACACGCCGCAGACCGACCGCCGCCGCATGCTCCGGCATCCGCCGGGGATCCTGATTACCACCCCCGAAAGCTTGAACCTGATGCTGAGTTCCCAGGGCGGCAGATCGGTGCTGACCCATGTCTCCACCGTCATCCTGGATGAAATTCATTCCGTCATCAGCTCCAAACGGGGTACCTACCTGATCAGCGCCGTGGATCGCCTGGCCGCCCTGGCAGGGGAATTCCAGCGCATCGCATTGTCCGCCACCATCAAACCGCTCGACACCGTTGCCGAATTTGTGGGAGGCTACGCCGCCGTCGACGGAAGATATGAACCCGTATACGAAAAACGCCCGGTCAAGATCATTCGGTCTGCCGAGCGAAAGCGGTATGCCGTTTCGGTGAAGTTCCCCGTCGAAGCTGCCGCGCGTTTTAACCCCGCAGGGCTCAAACAAAAATCGGTATGGGAGCCCATTGTGGAGCTCCTCCGCAAAGTGATCGCCCGGAACCGGTCAACCCTTGTTTTTGTGAACAGCCGGCGGCTTTGCGAGAAGATCACCTTCATGATCAACAATGCCGGGATCCATCCGGTGGCTTACGCCCATCACGGATCCCTGTCCAAAGAGTTGAGGCGGTTTGTGGAGCAGAAACTGAAGTCCGGTGACTTAAAGGCGATTGTTGCCACCAATTCTCTGGAACTGGGGATCGATATCGGCAGCCTGGACCAGGTGCTGTTGATCCAGACCCCGCCATCGATCTCTTCGGGAATTCAGCGCGTCGGCAGAGCCGGACACCGCGTCGGACAGACCAGCAGCGGATCCCTGATCCCCACCCATGCCCACGATTTCATCGAATCGGCGGTTCTGGCCCGGGGCATCGTCGATCAGGATATTGAACAGGTTCGGCCCGTCCTGTGCCCCCTTGATGTTTTGGCCCAGATCATCATATCCATGGCCGGCACCGAAACCTGGCACATCGATGGAATGCACCATCTCTTGAGAACGACCTACCCCTATCACCACTTGAGCCGAAACCAGTTCGATCTTGTGGTAAATATGCTCAGCGGCCGGTACGCCGGCAGTCGCATCCGGGAATTAAAGCCCCGGATATCCGTCGACCGGCTCGATGGTACAGTACAAGCCAGAAAAGGTGCCCTCCTCGCCCTTTACATGTCCGGCGGCGTGATCCCCGACCGGGGATATTTCCATCTGC
>CAZWAE010000024.1:17403-27839 GCA_964631805.1 uncultured Desulfobacteraceae bacterium
CTCGCCCTTTACATGTCCGGCGGCGTGATCCCCGACCGGGGATATTTCCATCTGCGGCATTACGAAACCAACGCCAGGATCGGGGAACTCGATGAGGAGTTCGTCTGGGAGGCAAAACCCGGCCAGACCTTTACACTGGGCACACAGAACTGGCGAATCGAGCGGATTACCCACAACGATGTCCGGGTGTTGCCCGGAAATCCCAACAAGACCGCACCGCCTTTCTGGATAGCCGAGGAGAGCCGCCGCAATTTTCATTTTTCGGAAAAGATCGGCCGGTTTCTGGAACGGGCGGAAGCCTGCCCCGATGATGCGGATTTGGGGAATCTGCTGGAAAATGAACTCCAGATGACAAGGGTTGCCGCCGAAGAGCTGGTCGCATTTCTCAAAAAACAGAAAAAAGAGACCGGGGCCGCCCTCCCGCACCGCCATCATCTCCTCATCGAGCATGTGACCTCCGGTCCCTCCGGCTATCCGGGAAATCAGTTGATCCTTCACACGCTGTGGGGAGGGTGTGTCAACAGGCCTTTTGCCATGGCCCTTGAAGCCGCCTATGAGGAGACCTTCGCACAATCTGTGGAGATCTATGCCGACAACAACTGCATCTATATGATATTGCCCCATGATATTCCGGACCCCGGTCTGCTCTCCATGGTGAACGCATCCAACCTGGAATCGCTGATCCGCAGACGGTTGGAGGGCTCGGGTTTTTTTGGCGCCAGGTTTCGGGAGTGTGCCGGCCGGGCACTTTTGATCTCCCGAAGAAAGATCAAGGAACGGATGCCGCTTTGGATCAGCCGTTTAAAGTCCCAAAAACTTCTCGACGCGGTGGCGACATACGGGGATTTTCCCATTCTGCTTGAAACCTGGCGCACCTGCCTTGACGATATTTTCGATATAGAAAACCTGACAACCCTTCTTTTGGAGTTGGAGACGGGGAAAATTTCATGGACCTCTTTGAACCGGTCGCAGCCGAGCCCCATGGCCATGGGGGGTGCCTGGCGCCAGATCAACCAATACATGTACCAAAAGGATAGCGGTGTTTCCTCAAAAAGATCCGGCCTACGGGATGACCTGATACAGGAGGTGGTGGTCACCCCCGGATTAAGGCCAACGGTTGCCGGAAAAATTGTCGAATTGTTTGAGGAGAAGCGGCAACGCCTGAGCCCCGGCTACGCGCCGGACAGTGCCGGCGAACTTTTGGAATGGGTAAAGGAGAGAATCCTGATCCCCGAATCGGAATGGGCGCTTTTAATGGATGCCATCCGAAGGGATCATGACCTTTTGCCCGAAGAATTAATAAAGGAGATTTCAGGCAAGCTCCTCTTCGTTTTTCCGGAGCGGGCCGAAGAGAAACTGGTGATCCCGTTGGAAGCAGCCATGGACACCATCCTTTCCCTTTACGGCACCCTTGACGAGGTTGTAGTAGAGCCGCTCGTCGAAAAAGGGGACCGGCCAGTTTCCATCGCCTCCCCCATCGATGCCGATCCGAAAATGGCCGAAACCGGCGAGAACGGGGGAAGGACGAGAATCATCGGAGAGTGGCTTTCTTTTTACGGTCCTGTTTCACCTGAATTCATCCCGAAGAAATTGGGGATCCCGGATGGTCGGGTGCAAACGACCGTAAAGGACCTTGCCGATGCCGGCAGGGTGGTCATGGGGACGCTGATCACCGGTGGCGGCGAAGAGGATGTGTGCGACCGGGAAAATCTTGAAATGCTCCTGCGGCTATCACGGGCCGCCGCCGTTCCCCCGTTTGAACCGCTGATGATCGATAATCTGCCGGTATTTCTATCGGTGATTCAGAAAACCGCAGAACCGGCCGGCCATATCGATCGTCTGCATGATTGTATTGAACAGATGATCTGTTTTCCGGCAAGGGCCGAATTGTGGGAGATGGAGATTCTTCCGGCTCGAATCGATCCCTATGATCCCTCCTGGATGGACACGGCCGTGCAGGAGAGCGATTTGAAATGGATCGGAGGAGAAGGTCGAAAAATTCTCTTCTGCTTTGAATCGGATCTTGACCTCCTTAAAGAGGAGAATACGGCAGAAGATCGGGGGGAGGGAAGGGACGGCGGTGCGGATTCCCTGTTCCCGGATGCCAGGGGGAAGTATGATTTTTCCACTCTTCTTTCCGGTTCCGGGCGCAATCCGTCCTCGCTTTTGGAGGCGCTGTGGAACCGGGTGTGGGCCGGCAGGATCACCAACGACGCTTTTGTTACCCTTCGCAAAGGCATTGAAAACCGGTTCAAGCTGCCCGATGCCGGTTTAAAGGGTGGGAGATCCCGCCCGGCGCCCATGGGCGGAAGACGTTTTGGCCACGGCGGGCGCAGCGGATTTTCAAGATGGCAAGGTGCTTTGCCGGCCACCGGGAACTGGCATAAGATCTCTTTTCCTCAGGACGGCAATGACCTGATCGAAAAGGAAGAGAAAAAAAAAGATCGTGTGCGTATCCTGCTTGAGCGTTACGGGGTCCTTTTCAGGGAGCTGATTGCAAGGGAATTACCGGAATTCCGGTGGGGGAGGATTTTCAGGTCCCTTCGGCTGATGGAGTTGTCCGGAGAGATATTGTCGGGATATTTTTTCAGCGGCATCAATGGCCCCCAATTTACATCCCGCAAAGGGCTTCAGATCCTGCAGCATCATCTTGGGGATGAGAAGGTCTTCTGGCTAAACGCCATGGACCCGGGTTCCCTGTGCGGTGTTTCCATTGATGGGTTAACGAGTGAGTTGCCCAAGCGTCTTCCGGGCAACCATATGGTCTATAAAGGGAAGAAGGTGGTGCTCGTGTCCCGGAGAAACGGGGCTGTGGTCACCTTTTACGTCCCGGTAGAAGATCCCCGGATACCGGAGTATCTGCAGTTGTTTCATCACCTGCTAAACCGGCGGTTTCAGCCCCTCCGCCAGGTATCCATCGAGACCATCAACGGGGTGGATGCACTGAAAAGCCCCTTTGTAGATGCTTTTAAGACCGCTTTTGATGTGGTCTTGGACCATAAACGCGTGGTGTTGTACCGCAAGCAATAGCAAACGATTGTTTGACATTTGCGATTTTATGTTTGTAATTTCAATCATTCAATTTATTATCAAAAAACTCCTTTTGGGATAATCAATCCCGGTCATGGAATCGGGATCAATTTACAGCGAGGGAGAGAATTCATGGCCAAATGGGTCGAAATCAAGCAGTATCTTCCCGAAATCAGGGAAATTGTGATCTTCAGGTATCTTAATGAAGAAGAGGTCAATCGATTGCTGGCTGTATCTGAGGCAGCTGAATACGCACCCGGGGAGACGGCGATTCGTCAGGGGGAGGTCAGCGACGACCTGTTTGCGGTGATCCGTGGAAGCGTTGACGTATCCGTCAAGGAGATCAGCAAGGAGGATGTGTTCGTCAGCCGGATCGGGCCGGGCGATGTGTTCGGTGAAACCGCCATTTTTACTCGGGAGGAACGTACGGCGACGGTCAAAAGTGCCGAAAAAACGATTCTTTTTCGAATTGACAGTAAGAACCTCCTCGCATTTATTCAACAGAACCCCGTCGCCGGCAACAAGGTGCTGCTAGTGATGACCTTAAGCCTTATTAACAAACTCAAGAACGTCAACACCAAACTGGCATTTGAGAGCCAGTCGGATATCGACTACGAATACGTGGATTCTTTGATAGAGGACTTTACAGAATTGATCTGACAGGTTTTTAAATCCCCAGTTTTTTTTCCAGTTTTTCCAGGATCTCTTCCAGGGCATCCGTGTCCAGCGGCTTGTTCATGAATTCCGTGGCATTCAGATCAAACGCGCGTTTTGCCAGGTCCTGATCGCCGTGACCGGTGATCACGATCACCTCGGTTTCCGGCCGAACCGCCTTGACGCGCTCCAGAAGTGCCAAACCGTCCTTTCCCGGCATTTTGATATCGGTCAATATGATGGGCGGCTCCTCTCGTTCAAATATCTCAAATCCGTCGGCTTCGTTTGTGGCGGTCAGTACCGAATAACCCAGGACACCCAGAAAAAGCTCCAGCATCTCCAATGTTGGGGTTTCGTCGTCGATGATCAGAATCTTCTTCATGTTGCTCCTCATCTAATGTGGTCACGGCATGGAAACCGGGAAACGCAGGGTAAATCGCGAGCCCTGCCCCTCATCGCTGTCAACCTCGATGGAGCCTCCAAAATCTTGAACCAACCCGTATGAGATGGCCAGTCCCAGCCCCATGCCCTTGCCCACCTCTTTGGTGGTAAAAAAAGGTTCGAAAACTTTGCTCCGGGTTTCGGAATCCATCCCGATGCCCGAATCGGCCACCGTGAACACCGCGGTGTCCTTTTCCGCATAGGACCGAAAAGAGATCTCGCCGCCAATGGAATCGCCCCTCTCTTCGGCAGCCTGAGCAATGGCATCCCTGGCATTGGTGATCAGGTTGAACACCACCTGCTCCAGACGGTTCTTGTTGGCCAGGATAGGGGGCATCGCGTCATCGAGGTCGAAATCCACTTGTATATTCTGAAGAATGAGCTGCTGGCCGATGATGTGTATCACCCCGCGGATGGTGTCATTGATGGACACCTGTTCCTTTTTGAAATCGGTTTTACGTCCAAATTCGCGCAGCCGCCAGATAATATCGGACGCCCGTTCCACCTGGGAGGCCACCTCCGTGGCAACCTTTTCAAGATGCTTGTCGTCTATCTTCCGTCCTTTCTGGACCATTTTTTTTAAAAAATCGTTCCCGATCTTGATGGCGTTGAGCGGCTGGTTGAGTTCGTGTGCGATGCCGGCGGACATCTCTCCAAGGGTGGTCATTTTGTTGGCCTGGAACAATTGGGCATCTTTCTCTACCGTCTCGGTAATATCGGTGGCGGCAAGGATGATGGCCTCCCGGTTTCTATACATGGATGGGCATGCTTTGACTTCTGTATAGATCGGCTTGTGGCCTTTTTTGAAATGGCGGATCTTCTGGCTTACCACGCAGGCGTTGGCCCAATCTTGGGGGTTCACGGTTGAAAACGCTTTGTGTTCGAACTCAACCGTTCCGATATCGGCGAAACTTCGGCCGATCAACTCCTCCCGGGTATACCCGTAGGTCGTTTCCGCATTGGGATTGGCATCCAGGATCTCCAGCGTTTTCCGATCCAGTACGAAAATGGGATTGGGGCCGGCATCGAAGAGACTCCGGTATTTTTCCTCCGATGCATGGAGGGCCGCTTCGGCTTTTTTTCTTTCCGAGATGTCCAGGAAGGCGCCGGTGATGAATTCGATTTGCCCCTCTTTGTCACAGATGATCTGGCTACCGGCCTCCACCCATACCGATTCCCCGTTTTTTTTACGGATGCGATATTCCCGGATATAGGACTTGTTGCTCCTCAAGCCCTGCAAGAGGACTTCTTTGGCACGGGGCCTGTCCTCCTCCACAATGAGGTCGGTCCATTTGATTTTTCGCTGTAAAAAATCGCTTCGGGGATAACCGGTGAGTTTTTCGATCTTATCGTCGTAAAAATCGACAGAGCCGTCTTCATATCCCTTAAACACAATATTGGGGATGTTGTTCATCAGGAGTCGGTAGGAGCGCTCACTTTCCTCTAACGCCTTTCTGGACCATTTGATCTCGGTGATATCCGTTGCGATGCACAGACAACCGGTCAACTGTCCTTCCGGATCGCGCATCGCATTGATGGACATGCTCACCGGCAGCATGTAGCCGTCTTTCCGGACGTAGGTCCAATCTTGCGGGGTATTGCGGCCCATGACCGCGTACTCATGAAAGATACCGTTGGCGGCAATCTCCCGCCCGCACTCGGCGCTGAGTTGAATTGCACACGTCTCCAACTCTTTTTTCAGATGAAAAATCTCAAGACCGGACCGATGCTTGACCTCTTCCGCATTGTATCCCAGCAGGTTTTCCGCTCCCGGGTTGAAAACCGTGATGTTTCCCTTGGTATCGGTGGCGATAATGGCGAATTGGGCCGCCGAATCCAACACCGCCTTGCGCAAGGCATTGGCGTCCTGGAAGCGGCGCAGAATACGTTCGGTTTCCTCAAACTGTTTGACCACAAGACCGGCCGTGATCTCGGCAGCCTCGCGGGATACACGGATCTCCTCCCTCAGCATCAGGTTTTCACGGATCAGTTCCTGGAGGCTTTCGGCATCCACCGGTAATTTCATTTTCGGAGCGCTATTTCCCATCTCTGTGCTCTCTCCCTGCCCTTCCCTATACCCGGGTGATCAGGTTCCTTTCCCCATTTCCGAAACGGTCCGCGTCGATGCAGTGAACGGCGCAAACCAGGCAGGGATCAAAGGAACGGATGACATGCTCTATCTCCACTGGCGCCGACATGTTCCGGACCGGTGTGCCGATGAGCGCTTGCTCCCAGGGCCCTCTTTGACCGCCCGTGTCCTTCGGGGATGCATTCCAGGTGGTCGGCGGAATGACCTGATAGCCGGATATCTTCCCCTCACTGACCTGGATCCAGTGGCCCAGGATGCCTCGGTGGGCCTGTACCAGGCCGAAACCTTTGCCATCCTCCCAGTATCGGTACTCCCTGAAGAACTCCGCCTTGGTCTCCCTGATCTCCCTCAACCAGATATCCAGTGCTGGAAGGATCAGGGCCGGCCGCACCAGCCGGGCCAGTTGGCGCGTCAGAAGATTCGGACCTTTATCCCCTATAAGCTCGATAAACAGCGGATGTTTGCTGTTGATCATGTCAGCAAGGGGGCCGGTTTCCGCCGGAACTCCTTTGTACCGGGCCGATTTCACCCATGAATAACCGTCTGAAGCCGCGTCCTTTTCCGGCAGGGTGGTTCCCTCGAACGGATGTCGGCCGTTTTCGTACCCTGTCAACCACGAACGGCTGATATCCTCGGTAATATTTTCCTGGTCGAAGGGTTCTATTGTGTCGCCGCTGGTGAACCCGGCGGGGAACAACATCTTACCGGCACCAAGCGATTCTACAGCGGTTTCCTTGGGGATATCGAATCCGCCGCAGCTGATAAAATTGCCGCATCCCCTGCCTTCACGCCAGGCACCGGAACGGATAACGATTTTTAAAAAAGTTCCCACCTCCCCCATTTGATGATCCCGGTTCTCGGCATACCACGCTTCCAGATCCGCCCGGCTCTTCACCGCCTGCCACCGCTCCAGGCTGCACCCGAGAATCCGCCGTTCATACCAGTTTCGAAAATTATCCAGCAGCAGCCGGCATTGAATGATATCGCTGGCGCTTGCAACGGAGACTACCCCCCCCGGAACCATAAAGGTGGAGTGGGGCCATTGACCGCCCAAAATGGCGATGATCTCAATGATTTTTTTGGTCTCCTGGACCACCTCCAGGACGGTCCTTCCCTTCAGCGGCATGTAACGGTCCACCGCCTCTTTGTACCATTTGGCATTGGCATAGGTCGGCCGGGTGAAGTCGGGCATGAATATAAGAAAGGTGTGGCGAAGGTCGTTTTGAAGCTGCTCCACCATCAGGGTGACGTTTCGCACCCTAATACCGTTGTCCGGCACGTCGACATTGTAAAACATGTCCAATGCTTTGGATGCCGCTGCAAGATGGGCCGTGCTGCAGATGCCGCATATCCTGGGAGTGATGACCAGACCGTCCAGTGGAGCCCGCCCGGTCAGCAGATTTTCAATCCCCCGGTACATGGTACCGACGCTCTTGGCTTCAGTCACGACCCGGTCCTCGATTTCCAGTTGGAGTTCGAGGTCGCCTTCGACGCGGTTCAGTGGTAATACACGGATGGTTTTGGTGGCCATGTGTCTAAATTCCCGATTTTCTTTTGATCAATCGTTTCGGAGCGGCAGCTGCGGCCATTCCTTTATAGGCCAGGTAATGCGCCCGGTTTACCCCGGCCGGCAGATCAATGGGGATGCCCTCTATGTTGCGGGTCTCAAAAAAAGAGTAGAATTGGGGGAAATCGGGCCGGGTGCAGCCGAAACAGGGAACGCCGACCCGGGTCTTGGAGGAGCGGCGGTTCCAGAGGATTTTGTTGCAGGAACCATACGCCAGCGGCCCGTGGCAACCCATGTAGAAAAAGAGACATCCCTTTTCGCCAAAACGCGTTTCCTCCACACGGTATTCATGATATTCGTTTCGGGTGCATCCCTGGTGGACCAGCATGCCATACCAGGCGGTGGGGGCGTTGTACTCCCCCAGTTCCAGCGGTCCCCCCGACAAAAGGGCGGACAGTGCCCCCATCACGATCTCGCCGTGGCACGGGCACCCCGGGAGGTTGATGACCGGCAGCCCCGATCCGGACACGAAATCGGGTCCGAGCAGCCCCCCCTCTTTATCACGTTGGAACTGTAGTCCCCGCGGATCTGCAACCGTGTCTCCCCCGGCGCCGCCGAAAGAGGCACACGTGCCAACGGCAAGAACATGCTCCGCGCGGTTTGCCAGTTGCCGGACCAGGTTTTTTTTGGGCTCTCCCATCAAGGTATCGCACCGGCCCGTCCCATCCGGTCCGAACAGGATCGAACCTTCGACGCACAGGATGTCCAGTCTTTGTTCACCTTCGATGATGCGGCGGTTGAGATCTTCCACATCCGCAAGGTTTGTGCAGGAGATGGACGGGTGAAACAGCAGGTTAAGATCCATCTGGTGGAACAGCTCGGTGATGTCGGGAGACTCGGCACACATGAAGGACCATGTATCGCCGCCGCATCCGCCGCCTTGCAGCCAATATAGTGTTGTCGCCATCCTGACCTCTTTCGGGGTTCACCCGATTTAAATGTACTTCATTATGACCAACCCGGAGGCGATTTGCAACGGCTCAGGTGCGGGAGAGGAAAAATCACGCCGTATTTTCCATTTTTCCGCCGCCTTTACTCTTCCGCCGCCGGGAAGCTGATGGTGACCGTGGTGCCTTTGCCTTCCGTGCTTTGAACGTGGATGGTCCCTTCAAAATCCCGGACGATTTCATTGCTGATGGTCAGCCCGAGTCCAATACCCTTTCCGGTGGTTTTGGTGGTGAAGAACGGTTGAAAGATGCGTTCGCGAATGTGTGACGGCATCCCGGACCCTGTATCCGACACCGTCAGCACCACCTGTTTTTTCCGTTGAAAGGTGTGCAGGACAATTCTCCTGTCGTTGTCTTGACGTCCTGTCGATCTGTCCCCGGCGATCGCCTCGGCGGCATTGGTCAATACGTTGAACAGTACCTGAACCACACGATTGCGGTCTGCAATGATCGGCGGCAGATGGGCCGAAAGGTCCATTTTCAATTCAATATCTTCCACCTGGAGCTGTCCCCGTATGATCGACTCAACCCCCTTGATCGGCTGGTTGAGTTCCACCCGCTCGGTGATCCGTTCCGGATTGGGGGTAAAGTCCATGATTCGGTTGATGATCCCGGAAGCGCGGTCCACCTGGCTGCTGATCTGGCCAGCCACGATATTGAGCTGCGCTTTGGGTATGGCGGTTTCCTGCCGGGCCATCCGTTTTAAGAACTGACTGCCGACCTTGATGGCATTGAGCGGCTGGTTCAGCTCGTGGACCAGTCCGGGGGACATGGAGCCCAGAGTGGGGATCAACTTCAGAAGGTCCCATGCGGTGACAAGCTCCACCCGTTGAATCAACGCCGGAAGCAAAAACAGATCCCCGATCAACGCAGAAAACATGGTGATCACCATCATCAGCCCGAACAGGGAGGTCGGTTGAAAATGGGAAAACATCAGAATGGAAAATCCGAGGCTGATGGTCAGCGTGGTGAAGATGATCGGTTTGCCCACCTGGAGTATGGTATCTTTGATGGCGCGGTGCTTATCCAGGTCTTTTTTAAACTCGGTATGATATCTTACCAGGTAATGAATGTTATCGTCCACGGCAAGCCCGATGGCAATACTGGCGATGAGGGCCGTTGCCACGGAAAGGCGAACGTCAAACCATCCCATGAGTCCGAAGTTGACGGTGATGGGGAACAGGTTGGGCAGTACGGCAATGAGACCTACTTTCATGGACAGAAAGAGCATGACCATGATGACGAAGATGCAAATTAATGCCAGGCTGATGCTTTTGACCTGTCCGGTCGTCAGCAGGTGGCTGCTGGCGGAGATGACCAGGCCCAGACCGGTCACTTCACAGTTAAAGGCGCGGGGGAATCGATCCTTTACATGGGATAAAATTGAGTCCCGGGTATCCATGAAACCGGTGGAACTGGCAATGTGGGTAAAAAGGAGAATGTTGGCGCTTGAAAAATCGGTGTTCATGAACCGCTGCAGGACATCGTCTCCGAGGATGATCTTAAAGTTGTTGATCAGCATCCTCAGTTCAAAACCCTGTTTGGGGAGGGTGTAAAACTTGGGATCAAAGCGGTTGAGCGTATAGTTGACCAGTTTTAAATAGTCGGCAAAGGAAACGGTTTTGTCCACACCGGGCAGGGTTTCAAGATGTTCCTGCAGGCGTTCCATCATTTCGATGTTCTTCACCTCTTCAAAAAAGTCTTCCGT
>CAZWAE010000025.1:0-26926 GCA_964631805.1 uncultured Desulfobacteraceae bacterium
ACATAGGCACCGCCCTGGCTCTCCTGCCATATCTTGTCGGGATGTTTTCGTCTGTCCGATACGGCTCCCTCAGATTGTGCCGTGCTGCGGGGCGCCTGTTTGCGTCCGAAAACCGTTTCGTTGACCTCTGCGGCAAAGGTGTTGACGTGGGTAATCACATCGCCGTGGGATTTGCCGGCCTCGTTAAAAATCACCAGGGGCGATCCGTTTGCCGCGTCGACAAACCGGGCATCTGTACTGATGCTGTCCCCGAAAACCGTGAGGCTGCCCATTGTAACGTAGTCTGCGCCCATCTCTTGCGCCAACTTCGCGGCGGTGGCTTCATTGACGGGACCGCTATGGCCCGAAAGGGCTTTGAATGCGCTCTCTTTCTCCACCGGAACAACTTTCCCGGCCTGTGCCAAACGGCTGGACAGCATGTCATAAACACCGTTCTGCAGAAAGGAAAGATCCTTTTCCGAATGCACTTCAAAGGGCAGGATCAGCACCTGCCTGGCATCACCGCTCCATGCATTGCCACACACCGCCAGCCAGAAAACCAAAATTACAATAAGGTATCGACGGGTTGGATATATAATACGTTTCATCTGATATCGTCTCCTTGATTTTCTCCTGCGTTTGTATGCCGGGGAAAAAACAGGTGGCCATCCCCCCGACAGTGCCGTCTGGCACGCTACGACCATTAACAGAAGCCCTTGCCCGGCTCAAGTAGTTATTTCGTTTCCATTAATAATAAAAGGAAAGAGAATATCGGATTTTTCTTACCGATTCACGACCAATCCATTACAATCTGGTAATATTTCTGGGAAGTTGGTTTGAAAACGCCCTCCGTTTTCACGAAAACCCTTGACATATGGTTGTCCGGTTGTTAGAAGGCACACAAATTAATAGGATTTACGGTAAGTTGCCGTAAATCCTATTGATCCGACCTTTGAAGGGAGGTGATACCAAACAAACTGGGAGCAGTATAACCTCGCGAAATTATTAGGTTAACTATAAACAATCCATTAGGGAGGAAAACAGCAATGAAGAAATTTTTTCTGGTACTTTTTGTCGTTCTATTCGCGACCACCGCGGGTGCCGCCGATTTTATGACCTCCGGCAGCTATTACGCCCGGGGATCCTGGATCAGCAATGGCTCAGGCACCCAGGCCGATGCCGTTGACTATGGCTACTATGATCACGAACTGGACATGACCACCACGATCAAAGTGGACGACAACACCAAGGTTATCGTGAACTACGAGATCCATGACAGCAACTGGGTCCAGAGCAACCACGATGGGTGGAATCAGGACGGAGCTTCCAACCTGGACGACAACATCGAGTTCAAGCGGGTATTCAGCTCCTACACCTTCACCTCCACGGGCAGCACTCTGGATCTGGGCCTCATGACCGGCGGCGCCTGGGCAACCAGCTGGGCCAACACTGCCAATGGCCGTTACCGGGTCAAGCTGAAACAAGCCACCCCCATCGGACCGTTTTTTGGCATTCTGGAAAAACGCACTGAGAGCTCAAGCTCATCTGTAAAAGATTCCGAAGATGACGATTTTGACGCCTACTACGTCGCCCTGGTCACCAAAATGGGTGCCATTGGCGTAAAACCGCTGCTGGGTTATTTGGATCTCAGCAATGCAGTGGCAGATCTTGGTTCCGACGGCATTCAGGTCTTTCTGTTCGATCTCGGTATCGATGGATCTTTCGACAACTGGGGTTTCGAGTCCGAGTTTCAGTTCCTGGGATACGACAACAGCGATCTTGGGACTCCGGACCAAGACGTTATGGGTGTCTACCTGAAGGGTTGGTTCAACGCCGGACCGGCCAAAGTCTGGGGCATTTTTGCCTACAGCAACGAGGATGAGGGCAGAGCTCACAGCATGGGCGATGACTTCGAGCCGCTGACCTTCTGGGCCAACTGGACGGGTTTCGGCCCCACGGGAGATGTTTTCTCTGCGGCCACCCTGTTCGCCATTGGTCTTGACTTTGCAGCCACTGACGCCCTGTCCTTCAATGGCGCCATTGGATTCCTGGACTCCAACTATGACGTGGCCGGGAATATGTGGAACGATGCTGATGCATGGGAATTCGATCTGGGTCTGACCTACAAGATCTCCGATGCCATCAAGTACTCCGTGCAGTTCGCCTATGCCGATGCAGATCTGGCTGACGGCTTCGCCGATCCGGATGGATCGATGAGACTGTACCACAAGTTCGCGATCAGCTTCTAGTTTGATCTGATACGAATTTGATCAGAATAAAAAACCCCGCCGGAAACGGCGGGGTTTTTTTGTTGGTATGCCGATTGCTTCGCCGCTGGTACTGCCCGCCGTAGCAACGCCTTACTGATGACCGGTAATTCGGAATTTAAACAGCTATCGGAGTATGTGGGTATCGAGTGGCCGGATCAGTAAAAGCAGACTACCATCACCCCCCCAGCATTTTCTTGAGCACCTCATTGACAATTTTGGGATTGGCCTTGCCCCTTGTTGCCTTCATTACCTGGCCCACGAAAAAGCCCAGGACCTTGGTCTTTCCATTCCGGTATTGCTCCACCTGACCGGGATTCGTTTCCAGGATTTCAGCAACCACCGTTTCGATGGCCGAGGCATCCGTCACCTGCTTAAGGCCCTTTTCTTTCACGATGATATCCGCCGGTTTACCTGTTTTGACCATCTCTTCGAATACGGTCTTGGCAATTTTTCCACTAATGGTTTCACTGTCCACCAGTGTCAGCAGTCCGGCAAGGTCGTGTGCCGGGACTGGAGAATCGGAAATGGCTTTTCCTTCTGCCTTCAGGGTGCCCAGCAGCGTACTGAGAATCCAGTTGGAAACCGGTTTTGCCTTGGGAAAAGTTTCGAGGCATGTCTCAAAGTAGGCGGCCAGTTCATGATCCGATGTAAGAATGCGTGCATCCTCCTCCGGCAGCTTCAACGCTTCCACAAATCGTTTCTTTTTTACATCCGGCAGTTCGGGCATGCAATCCGTGATGTCGGCAAGCCATGGGTCGTCAATAACAAGTGGAAGCAGATCGGGATCGGGAAAATAGCGGTAATCGTGGGCTTCCTCCTTGCCGCGCATGGAGAAGGTCCGGCTCTTCTCTTCATCCCAAAGACGGGTCTCCTGGACGATCATTCCGCCATCCAGCAGAACCTCTTTTTGGCGGTTGATTTCGTACCGGATCGCTTTTTCCACGAACCGGAATGAATTGAGGTTTTTCAGCTCGGTCCGGGTACCGAAAGCTGTCTGTTCTTTCGGCCGGATCGACACATTGGCATCGCATCGGAAGCTCCCCTCCTCCAGGTTTCCGTCACAGATCTCGAGATACCGGACAATGGACCGAAGATGCCGGAGATATGCCCCGGCTGCCTCTGCGGATCGGATATCCGGTTCGCTGACGATCTCGATCAGCGGCACACCGGTTCGGTTGTAATCCACCATGCTCACCGGACGGGTGGGATGGTGGACCAGTTTGCCCGCATCCTCTTCCATATGAATCCGGGTGATGCCGATGGGGTGCGTATCTCCGTTTACTTCGATTTCCACGTGACCGTCGACGGCAATGGGCAGTTCATACTGGGAGATCTGATATCCCTTGGGTAGATCCGGGTAGAAATAATTTTTCCGCGCAAAACGGCTCTTTCGTTCCACCCGGCACCCTAAAGCCACCGCCATCCTGAGGGCGTAGTCCACTACTTTCCGGTTCAGCACGGGAAGAACGCCCGGCATTCCGAGGCACACCGGACAGACATGGGTATTGGGGGGTGCACCGAAGGCGGTGGAGCAGCCGCAGAAGATCTTTGTTTTCGTTTTAAGCTGGGCATGAATCTCCAGCCCGATAACCGGTTCAAATTCCATCGTTTTCTCCTGAAATGGGCCGCCACCATCAGGTTGTTTTGGGCCACCCCGCCCAGTGGGATCCCGGCCTCACACGTTCGTGCTGAATTCGGCACCTCACCTCTTGTAAAAATTCCAACGTCGCCCCAAAACAGAAAAAACTTCAACCAATAAATGCTGGCTGTAATGATATCGTGATTGAGACGACTCACTAAACAGGTGCAAAGTTATTGCCGGAAATTTGACATCCCGGGAAATGGAACCAACAATATTTCCAATGGGCAGAAGGGTTTCATTCATCAAGGGGCAGAGTGCACCGGAAAGATCCCTATTCTGACTCGGGCGGAAATAAGTTGTAAATATTGAATCAATCCTAAACGTTCGTCAAGCCATTTGTGCGGCCCGACGGAGATGAGAACCGATGGCAGACGTTCCTCTCGAATAGAGATGTGGCAAACAATAAAATTGGAGGATAAAATCATGCGTTCACTATCAAAAACAAATAATTGGAGGAAATCTGCCGCCGTTCTGGCAGTGCTGTTCCTGACGACGGGCAATATCCTTGCCGGTTGTGCCGGATCATGGGGACATGTCAGCCCCAGCCGGGAGGCCACCGAACTGTTTCACGCTTACACGATCCTTCCGGATCACAGGTACTACTACAGCGGTCCGGATGAATATCCCTTCGCCATAATTGGGATTCACAACGATTATGACCTGAAATCAAACCTTTGGAAACCGGTGGACCTGACTTCCGGTCAGCTCAACAGCTGGATAAATTGGCCAACGGTCCGCGTCGGGTACGATGTCAATACTTACGGCGCCTACCTGAAGGGCCCCAACGACGAGTCCATCGGGGTATGGTACGGCGTACGGGATTGGCGGGCCTGGGGAACCGTCAACCTTCTGGACGGTAAGCAGGTGGTGGTGACCACACCGGACCTGGAGAGACAGCAGATGCCGTTCAGGCGGATAGGGAAGCTGGAGTAATAAAAAAGATAAGGGTCCAAGGACTCGAGGGTTCAAGGGTTCGAATGAAAAAGCCTAAGAATGTGAATAAGCGTTTACGATCCGGCATCGGTCTCGGTGGAATACATTTTGAAAAAATGGTTCATGATGAACTTGACGGTGGGTTTGCTGACGTGGAAATTTTCCTTTCCGTCAGCAAACATCGTCTCGCCCATAACGGGACGGTAGATGGTGGCCATCTCATAAGCGGGGAAATAGATGACATTGTCGTGGGTGGCCGCAAATTCGTCCGCGGCCGCCCTCAAAGTGGATTTGGAATTGCAGGAGGCTGAAATGACATCGGCGTCCTTCCGAAAGGTGGCCCATAGGTGAACGGGAGATACGGTAATCAGAAGTGTGCAGTCAGGGTTGTGCCGGGCCATGATGTCATGAATCCGGTTGAGGTTAGATAAATTTTCCGTATAACGGCTCACACGGAAGCGGTATCGGCTCATATCCCCCCCCTCGTTGATATAGGGTCCGGACGGAAGGCAGATCACCGCCCCGTCTCTTTCATCTTCCCATATCTCGGTCAGCCCCAGTGTCAGGATCAACAGCCTGGCCCGGGTCAATGCCCGCATCGAGTGCACCCGGTGTTGTTTGAAATCGCTGTCCGCTTCTTCAATGCTCTTATATTTAATGATGCGCCGGTAAGGATCCTGGATGATTCCGGACTTGGGAGATTCCCACCATCGCACCTCGGGCGCCCAGCTTTCAAAGGTGTATTCGAATACCTGACGCATGGAGAACGTGTTGTACAGGCGCTCCCAGGCGGCGCTGGCATGTACGGATGCCGGATGGTGAGCCTCTTCGGTGATATAGTGGTAGGACCGCTGAATTAGTCTTCGCCGGATCTCTCTGGCAAAGCAGGACCCCATGGAAGCAATGGGGGTTTTCCGGTCAATGGAAAGACCGTTGTTTCCGGAACATGGATATTGCCCGTCGGCAGGGGGATTGTCATAGGATCCCGGCCATACCTGCCAGTTTTCAAATCGGTGAACCGGATGTGCTGCTGATCTGGCCATGTCGGTTTCCCCCTTTGGTGTATTGTCTAATGGGCCACAATCCCAAAAAGAGCCCCGGACGATAGCCCGGGGATCCGGTCCCGTGGTCCTTTACCAAAGTTAACGAATCATAACGCCGTTTGCAAGCCTGCGCATCAAACAAAACCTGACCGTGGGGATCGTCCCGGATGTCCGGACATGGCAAAATCATCTACACGGTTATCCACAAAGCCCCAGCGCAATAGTCCGGCCGGCCTATGGGCACCGGTCCTCCTGCCGGCCAAAACTCGCCGCTAAGGCCGCCTAAGGACCGCCGCTGATGGATTATCTAAATAAACGCTTTACATCCAGGTGCTTAGGAAGTTATTCAGATGCACCGAGTAACGGCGGTCCCAACGCGGCCTAACCGGCTCAGACAGTTGCCCGGCATACGACCCGATACCCATAGCCCTCATTGCGGAGGCAACTTGAGCTTTCTGGAGAACCGCAATCATCTATTTCCCGAACCACGATTTCATGATTGCATTATGACCCATTATTGTTTATGGTTCCGAGCGGTTGCAGGAGCTGATGAAGATCGGATTATGAGATGATTGTGACAACGACCACCAGCGGAGAAGAGCATGGGGCATAAATCCGCGACCCTGACGGCTGACCAACTTCAAACAGCCATAACGGCAGCCGTTAAATACCCCCACAAACACATCCACAAAGGCAAACTGGTCCTACCTCCGGAAGTATATACAACGAAGGGACGTGAAACCAACGTTGTGATCAGTCGCTTTGCCAGGATCGACTGCACCGGCTCCGTCCATATCGGCCCCTGGTGCAATATCGGGCATCGATCGAGGATATACACCCACGATACCATCCATTTGGGAAAAGGACCCCTCGCACTTGTCGAGGAGACACATGGCATTTTATGGCAGGATAAATATATCGGCCGGGATGTATGGATCCATGACAGCGCCATTGTCCTTTACCAGGCAAACCATATACCGGACGGTGTGGTGATCGGGGCAGGATCGGTATTGACGAAAAATCCCGGAGCTTATGAAATATGGGCTGGGGTTCCGGCGAAAAAAATCGGCATTCGTGAGGAGGTGGACGAAGCGACCATCGAAGAGGCGATAAGTAAACAGAGATACAAACTCCCGGAATGGGTGGAAGCCGGATAAAAATGCGACGAAAGCCTACATTCAATATCCTGATGTACAGCCACGACACATATGGTTTGGGACATATCCGACGCACCTTGGCCATTGCCGCCCGGTTGAAACGCACCGATACCAACGTATTGATTTTGACGGGATCTCCCATTGCAGGCCGGTTTCATTTCCCCGATCAGGTGGATTTCGTCCGGATCCCCGGGATGATCAAAAAAACCAATGAAGAGTATCTCCCCCTGTCCATAAAGATCAATCCCCGCCACGCTCTGGACATTCGTAAAAATATTATCACGGCAACGGCCAAAACCTTTCAACCCGACCTGTTTATCGTGGATAAGGAACCTTTTGGTCTTAAAAAAGAGGTACTCCCCACTTTACACTGGATTCGCCGGTGCATGCCCCAGACCCGGGCCATCCTCGGATTGCGGGATATCATGGATGACGCCCAAACGGTTCGGAAAGACTGGGAAAAAAAAGGCGTATACGATATTCTTGACAAGCTCTACAGTGAAATATGGGTCTACGGGCTGCAGAAGATGTATGATCCTATCAAAGAATATGCCATCCCGGATGCCATCAGCAGGAAAATCTGTTTTACCGGGTATATCCCGAGAAAGGTGCCGGGGAAGGCGGCGGTGCGCAAAGCCAGAAAAGACGTTCGCATAAAGAAAGACGAAAAACTCGTGGTGGTCACCACGGGAGGGGGGGGAGACGGTTACGCCGTTATGGACAAATATCTGACCATGCTCGAAACTTGCCCTCCCCGCATACCGTTTAAGAGTTTCCTGATCACAGGTCCTTTCATGCCGCGCCAGCAGAGACGGGACATTTATAAGCGTTCCCGTCGGCTGGGTGCCATCAGCAGCCGATTTTACAGCCGGATGGAGGAGATCCAGTCCGCTGCGGATCTCGTCGTCACCATGGGTGGATACAACACCATCTGCGAAATTCTGTCCCAGGGTACCGTTTCACTGCTCATTCCCCGGGAAACGCCCCGGAAGGAGCAGCTCATCCGTGCCCAGGTGCTTCACAAAAAAAACCTGGTGGCGTACATCCCCTGGCAGGAGATTTCCACACAGCTTCTCAAGGAAAAGGTGGAAGGGCTCCTGACCCATCCCGAGCCCTATAAGGATGCCATCGAAAAATTTAAAATGAACGGTATTGAAACCATGATCCAGCGCCTTAAGGCCTGTCGAACCTGTGCGCCATGACCGCACCGCACCGGCCTGTTTTAGGGATGATCCTCAAAGGATATCCCAGGATCTCGGAAACATTCATCTCCAATGAAATCCTGTTGCTGGAAAGACTCGGATTTTCGATCCATATTTTTTCCATGCGAAAACCCCGGGAATCCTTTTCCCACGACAGCGTCGGATTGATCCGTGCCCGGGTGGACTATCTGCCCGAAACCCTATTGAAACCATTGCCCAAACTGGTGTATTACAATTTGCAGTTGGCCGCAAGGCAGCCCCGCGCCTATACAGAGGCCCTGGCCACCGCAGCCCGGCGTTTTGCCAGGACCCGTAAATCGGCGACCTTGAAACATCTTTTCCAGGCGGGATACCTGGTCCGGCACCTCCTGCCCGGGACGGGGGTTACCCACCTTCATGCGCATTTCGCCCATTCTCCCACCTCCGTGGCCCTGTTTTCATCTGCGTTGAGCGGCCTTCCTTTCAGTTTCACGGCCCACGCAAAGGATATCTATACCTCCAATCCTGAACAGATCAGGGAAAAAATGGCCCTTGCAAAATTTGTCGTGACCTGCACCGGATACAACCGGAAACATCTGAAAAAGGTCGCCGGAAATGTCAAAACGCCCATTCATCGCATCTACCACGGCATCGATCTGTCCCTGTTTTCAAAAAAGGAGACGCCACCTGATCCCGCACCACCTTATCGGATTCTGACCATCGCAAGGCTGACACCCAAAAAAGGGATCCCCACCATATTGGAAGCGGTCGCGCTTCTAAAAAAAAGAGGCCTGGACGTGCGGCACACATTGATCGGTGATGGCGATGACCGAACTGCCATCCTGGCGATGATCCGGCGTCTCGAACTTGAAATGGTCACCCAATGGCTCGGAACCCAGCCCCACCATGAGGTGATCTCACAATACCGAAAAGCCCACCTGTTTGCTCTGGGATGCGAGGTGGCGCAGAATGGCGACCGGGACGGCATCCCCAACGTATTCGTGGAAAGTATGGCCATGGGCGTTCCGGTGGTCGCTACCCGGGTCTCCGCGATCCCCGAGATTGTACAGGACCAAGTCACCGGCCTGCTGGTGGATCCGGGGCAGCCGGAAAAGATGGCAGACGCCATGCATCGCCTGTTAACCGATTCGCATCTGCGGAAACGGATCGTTACCGCCGCCCGGGAGCGGGTGGAATGCCATTTCAACAACCAGCACCTCATCGGTAACCTGGCTGCGATATTTCGCACGGAGGGAAGACAGCCGCTGTCATGACCCCCTCAAAAGCAATGCCGACACGCCTGAATTCGAATCCCGAAACCGGGGTGCCGCCCTCTTTGCGCATCGGTTTTACCGCTCCGTTTAAACCTCTGGAACACCCCAGGCCGTCAGGGGATCTGGTGATCGGAACCGGACTATATGAGTACCTGGGAAGCCGGGGTCATCGAATGTGGACTGTAACCCGGCTACGGACCCGTTGGATCTATTGGAAACCGTGGTTGTGGCCGAAGGCCGGTGGAGAATACCGGCGAACCCTCCGCCGATTGGCAAGACATCGACCGGATATCTGGATGACATACCACAGCTATTACAAAGCCCCCGATCTCCTGGGCCCTGCCGTCACCCGCCGGTGGAACATTCCATATGTGATCTTCCAGGGGGTTTATTCCACGAAAAAAAGTCGTGATTTTCGGACATGGCCGGGCTATGTTCTCAACACGCGGGCGCTTATGGCCGCCGATCACGTGTTTACCAACAAGCGGGTGGATCATGAAAATTTGATTCGGATCATCCCGGAGAACCGGCTGACCTACGTACCGCCGGGCATCCGTCCCGAAGTATTTGCTTTCAAGGAAAAGGACAGGAATCGATGGCGCCGCAAATGGGAAATCGGGAAAGATCCCGTAGTGCTTACGGCAGCCATGTTCAGGCGGGATGTGAAAACCCAAGGTCTCCGGTGGCTGATCAACACCTGTGGCTCGCTTTTCAGGCAGGGAGCCCGTTTCCACCTGGTGGTGGCCGGTGACGGACCGGAAAGATCCCGGCTGGTTCGCCTTGCCGAAGAGGCGCTTCCCGGCCGGGTGATATTTGCCGGTCTGATTCCCCGGAACGAAATGGGCGGGTTCTACAGTGCCGGAGATCTTTTTGCATTTCCTGGAATCCGGGAGTCCCTGGGCATGGTATACCTGGAAGCGCAGTCCTGCGGACTCCCTGTTGTCGCATTTGATAACGGGGGAGTACCCGAGGTGGTGATGGGAGACCGGACCGGTTTCCTGGTGTCCCCCTATTCCGGTACCCAATTCAGCGCCGCCATGAAACGGTTGATGGGAAATGACGCCCTTAGGCATGAGATGGGTCGGCAGGCCGTCAATTACATTCGAAAACATCATGATTTGAATCGGAACTATCTGCAAATGGAGAGGATTCTGTTAAAAATCGCCGGGACTCGGAATTTAAGGATATAAACACAGGAGATGATGCATGGGAAAAAGTGCCGCCACCCCCCCGGCCGCCGTAAAAACCCGTTTCGGAATGATGCGACATGCCCGGACTGTTTGGAATACGGAAAAACGGATTCAGGGACAGAAGGACTCGCCGCTGACCTCCAAAGGGGTGTCGGATGCAAAAAAATGGGCGAGGCGGCTTGGCCGATTTCAATGGGATGCCATTCTGGCCAGCGACACGGGGAGGGCTCGCAAAACGGCGGAGCTGATCAACGAAACCCTGGGGGTGCCGCTTGTCACTGACTCCCGGCTCAGGGAACAGGATTGGGGAGATTGGACCGGTATGACGGTATCGGAGGTGGAGGCCCTGTTTGCAAAAATGCCCGACGAGCAAACCGGAATCGGTTGGCGGTTTTGTCCCCCCGGGGGGGAGAGCCGTAACCGGATATGGGAAAGGGGGCAGGAAGCCCTTGCGGAGGCGGCAGACCAACGACCCGGCCAAAATATTCTGGTGGTGACCCATGAAGGGATGATTCGATGCATCCTGAACCGGTGTATGGGGCGTGAATTCACGGTTGAAGAGCCGAGGGTGCTCCGCCCCCGGCACCTTCATATGGTGATTTGCACCGGGGGTGACTTGGAACTCCAGAAGATGAATGCCCTAGATCTGAGGGCAAAGGGCCATAAATAAGGACCCTAACATGATGACGACGCATGCTGAAAATTGAAGATATCCGGGCACTGAATATCGAGGTGTCCTCAAAATGCAATGCCAACTGCGCCTTTTGCAGCCGCAAACAGAAAATCCGCCCCTACGGAGAGTTTTTGCTTACATTATCGGATTTCAAACACCTGCCCGATTCGTTCATCGAAGGCCTCCGTCGAATCTCCTTTGGCGGGAATTTCGGGGACCTCTGCTGTAATGATGAAATGCCGGATATTGCAAAACATATCCGTCGTCTGAATCCGGACACCCTTCTGGAGGGAGATACCAACGGCTCTTTTCAGTCCGAAGGGTGGTGGGCAACACTTGGAGGGTACTTCAATAAAGGTGCCATGGTATTTTCCATCGACGGTCTGGAAGACACCCACCGAAAACACCGCAAGGGAACCGATTTTTATAAAACCACAGGGAATCTCCGCTCCTTTGTCCGGGGAGGGGGCACCGCCCACTGGAAATTCATCGTTTTCAAACACAACGAACATCAGATAAAAGCAGCGGAAAAGCTGGCGAAAGCATCTGGGTGTACCCGTTTCTACGCCGTTCCCTCGCGGGATTTCGATGCGCAACTCGAACCGCCCGAAAAGGTCGATTTCACGACCAAGCGGGACCTATTTTCTCAATTCGAGGAACAATTGAAGGACTCCGATCGAAATGCCGTGTGCCGGCCCACGGGAAACCGGTCGCTTTACATCGCCGCAGACGGCACGGTTCACCCGTGCTGCTTTGCCCATCTGATGCGGGTCACCGAGCATAACCAGCGATTCCGCTTCATCCTGCCGCTGCTGGAAAAATATTATGACCGGATCAATTTCAAAACACGGCCCATCGAAAAAATCATCAACAGCACCTATTTCAGTGAAATAATGGACCAGTCGGTGAAAAACCGGTACTGCATGACCAAATGCAACAAGTACCGGAAGCAGATCCGGAGAGAGTTGGTGCTCCATGACCGTTTTTTTCAGGAACGCTCATGAAAATAATCGTCTACTGCCAGCACGTGTTGGGGGTCGGGCATTTTTTCCGAACCCTTGAGATCTGCCGGGCCCTTGCGGGTCATGATGTGATTCTGGTCACCGGCGGCCCTGCGGTCGATGTGATCCTTCCGGAACATGTCCGAACGGTTTGCCTGCCCGGTCTTCAGATGAACCGGGAGTTCAAGGGGCTTCACCCCACCCAACCGGGGAAAACGCTGGATGAGGTCAAATCGGAACGCCGGGCAAGGCTTTTTTCCCTTTTCGAGGAGGAAACCCCGGAGCTGTTCCTGGTGGAGCTCTACCCTTTCGGCCGCAAGGCGTTCCGATTTGAACTCGACCCGGTCCTTAAGGGTATTCGGGAAGGAAACCTGCCCCCTGTGGAGGTAATCGGCAGCGTCAGGGATATCCTGGTGGAACGGGAGGATGCGGAAAAATACGAAAAACGGGTGATATTGACCCTCAACCGTTTTTTTGACGGGTTGGTGGTGCACGCAAAGGACGATCTCATCAAATTGGAGGAAACTTTTTCCCGGATGGAAGAGATTGCCGTGCCGGTTTTTTACAGCGGTTTTGTGACCCCCTTTCCGGCGGCAAATGCCCGGCGACGGATAAGACAACAGCTTGCCCTGAAAACCGAAGAGCGGCTGGCGGTGGTGAGCGCCGGGGGCGGCAAGGTCGGGGACCGGCTGATCGAGGCGGTGCTGGGTGCCATACCGATGATGAAAAGCCACGGACAGACACGCTTCATTGTGTTTACAGGCCCCTACCTGGGCGCGATGGAATTTGCCCGCATGAAAAGGATGGCCGGTGATCGGGCCTCCCTTCGCCGGTTCTCCAATGATTTTCTCTCCTATTTGAAAGCGGCGGATTTCTCGGTCAGCATGGCCGGATACAATACTACCATGAATATCCTGGCGTCCCGGGTGCCGGCGCTGGTCTGGCCCTTTCCACAAAACAGGGAGCAGCGAATGCGGGCGGAGAGGCTGGCGGAGTTTGATGCCCTGTCGGTCCTTTCGGAGAAGGACCTCGATCCCAGCCGGCTTGCCGAACTCATGGATGGCATAAAGGACGACTCTTTTCCGTCGGGAATCGAATTCGGCCTGGACGGTGCCGCGTCGACGGCCCGGTGGCTGGAGGATCGTGCTAACGCCCGCAAAGACTTGCCGGAATGGAGAAAAAGAACATGACCGAAGCCGGTTCAATGTGGCGACGACCTCCTAAAAATATCCGATCAAGAATCGAGGTTTGCCTGGATACAGCCCTTGAAAAATCGAAGGGACCGGTCGAACTCTTTTTCCGGGCCGATGATGCGGGGGTCCCGGGAAAAGGGTTTGAACGCCTGGTATCTCTGTTTGCCAAAACCGGAATGCCGCTCGATCTCGCGGTGGTACCGGCATGGCTCACCGAATTGAGATGGAGGGTATTGTTAAAAATGGGGGCTGCAGCCGGGAATTTGCTGTGCTGGCACCAGCACGGTTGGCGTCACGTCAACCACGAACCGGCGGGAAAAAAACAGGAGTTCGGATCATCCCGTTCGAAAGAAGCGATCCTAAAAGATCTTCTCAAGGGAAGAGATCGCTTGGTACGGATGATGGAAGAGATGTTTTGTCCGGTGTTTACTCCCCCCTGGAACCGATGCGGTAAAGAGACAATGGAGATGCTATCGGCAACGGGATACAGAGCGGTTTCCCGGAGCTTCGGCAACCGGCCGAAGGCGCCCAAAGGCATTTTAGAAATACCCGTGGGCGTCGACCTGCATACCCTAAAAGAGAAAACACCCTCCCATGCCTGGCATCGTCTGTTTTCGGACCTGGATCGGACGGTTGCTGCGGGCCGGTGCGGCATCATGATCCACCATCGGGTAATGAACGATGCCGCCTTCGGTTTCCTGGAGGAACTTCTGGCTGCCCTTTCAAACCGGAAAGCCTTTTGCCCGGTGAATTTCAGGGATCTGATATGAAAATCATTTTTTACTGCCAGTACGTACTGGGCATGGGTCATTTTTTCCGAAGCCTCCAGATTGCCCGCGCCTTGTCCGATCACGATGTTACCCTTGTTGTCGGTGGCCAAAAGGTGGCCGTGAACCTTCCCGGGCATGTCCGCCTGGTCCGGTTGCCCGTCCTCTACATGGATGAAAAATTTACTCAATTGATTTCCGGAGAACCGGGTCAAACTGTCGAAGCGGTGCTGCGACAGCGGCGGGAGATGCTCCACGATCTGGTGGGGACGCTGTGTCCGGATCTCTTTATGGTGGAACTCTATCCTTTCGGACGCACTATTTTCCAGACGGAGCTGGACCCGCTCCTGACGAAAATCGGTGCCGGCGATTTCGGACCGGTCAAGCGGGTCTGCAGCCTCCGGGATGTGCTGGTGGAAAAAAAGGATCCCGTGGAATATGAAGAGAGGGTGCTGGGCAAGCTCAACCGGCTCTTTGATCTGCTGCTCATCCATTCGGACGGCGATTTTCTGCGCCTCGACAGGACCTTTGGCCGGGTAACAGATATCCGCATCCCCGTTCGCTATACTGGTTTTGTCACGCGGAAACCCAAACCCGGTGCCAGGGAGAAAATTCGGGAGGACCGCGGGATCCGGGCCGATGAGCGGCTGGTGGTGGCCAGCGCCGGGGGCGGGCGGACGGGATTTCCGCTGCTCTACAGCGTGGCGGAAGCGTTCCGGTTGCTGCGCGAGGGACGGAAGATGCGTCTTGAGCTGTTTGCCGGCCCGTTTATGGATGAGGATGCCTATGCTTCTTTAAAAAAGTTTGTAAGCTCCGGGGTTTCCGTGCGACGATTTACCAAGAACCTGCCGGACTACCTGGCAGCTGCCGATCTTTCCATCAGCATGGCCGGCTACAACACCTGTATGGATCTTCTGGTGATGCAGATACCGGCGTTGGTGTTCCCCTACCGCCGCCAGCAGGAGCAACCCATAAGGGCTGAAAAAATCGAGCCGCTTTTGCCCATGAAGATCATCGGCAAAGAGGATCTGGATCCAGGCTGCATGCGCCGGCATATCATCGGGATGCTCGATCACGCCCCTAGGAGAAAAGCACTGCCTTTGAACCTGGAGGGTGCGGCGGACACCGCCCGGTTTCTGAGCCGTTGGCTCCAACTTGGGAATCGTTCTCAATAAGATTTGAGCTATCGATAAAATTATGCTACATCTGGACAACGTGTTTGCCTTTTTCCAACACCCTGCTGTCTGGCTGCGGCAGGGTTTGCTTTCTTTTTAGGATTCAGTCCCTTATGAACATCCCGTCACCATCCGCAGCCGGCAATGAACCGGGTTCTGTCAATCGACAAATCGTACTGCCGTTCGCAAAGTCGGTTTCCATCGCATATCAAAGCATCCGTGTCCGGTTTTTCCGCTCCCTGATTACAACCATGAGCCTGGTGCTGGCCGTATCGTTTTTGAGCTTCGTCCATGTCAGCACCGATGTAGCCAACGGCATGCTCAGAACCCAGGACCCGTCCCTTCGCCAGATGCTGATCCGGTCCGGATATGACCTGACCCCGGAAGATACGACAGTGGGCAGCAGTCCCAAGCAACGCTGGATTGTGGTCCTTTCACTTCTGGTCTGTGTGGTGGGCATCGTAAACGCACAGCTTATGGCGGTGACCGAACGCTTCAGGGAGATCGGGACGATGAAATGCCTGGGGGCATTGGATCGCTTCATTTTGAGGCTTTTTCTTCTGGAAGCCGGTATGCAGGGGCTTGCCGGGGCAGGGGCCGGAGCGGTTGCCGGTTGCGTGTTCTCCCTACTCAACGTCCTTTTGCGGTTCGGTCCTGTCGCCGTCACCTCCCTGATCTGGACCGACATTCTATTCTCCATTGGTCTGGCCGTTTTCGTGGGATGCCTGTTGAGCCTTTTGGGCGTTTTCTATCCGGCCATCATTGCGGCAAAAATGCAGCCCGTGGAGGCGATGCGGGTGGAGCAGTAATTCAATGACCTCCGGTAGATCCCGGAACTGTCAGACACCGTGATTCTTTCCGGCAAGGCTGGGGGTTTACGATATTTATTCAGGAAGAAAAAAGGCATGAGGGAAGACACCGAAACTCCGGAAGATAAAATTGGCGTGGTAATGGAAGAGAGCACCGATATCGTCAGGGTCGTGGATGTGACCAAAACCTTCCAATTGGGTAAAATCGAAGTGGAGGCCTTAAAGGGTGTCAGCATTGAAATCCCGCGGGGCAACTACATCTCCATCATGGGACCCTCCGGTTCAGGGAAAAGCACCCTGTTCAACATGATCGGCGGTTTGGACAAGCCCAATACCGGTAAGGTGTTTATCGACGAAGTGGATATTGCACAACTGGATGCGTATGAACTGGCCTGGCTTCGGTGTCGAAAGATCGGATATATCTTCCAGACCTTCAACATCATCCAGGTGATGACGGCCCTTGAAAATGTCACACTGCCCATGACATTCGCCGGAATGGGAAACGACGAGGCGGTGGAAAAGGGGATCGAGCTTTTGACCCTGGTGGGATTGGGGGACCGCTTCCGGCACAAACCGTTCGAACTTTCCGGCGGCCAGCAGCAGCGTGTGGCCATTGCAAGGGCGCTTGCCAACGATCCCGCTATCATTCTGGCGGATGAACCCACCGGCAACCTGGATCTCACCACCGGAGAGGAGGTGATCGCTCTGTTAAAGAACCTGAGCCGGGAACGGAATGCCACGGTGATCTCCGCCACCCACGACATCAAAATGCTCAATGTGTCCGACCAGGTGGTATGGATCCGTGACGGCCGTATCGATAAAATCGAAAACCGCGATGAGCTGTCCATCTCCATCGGGCAGATCGGTGTGAAGGCGTAAAGGCAAAATGGAAAGGCATCCCCCATCAGATGCAATGCGATTTACCATCCGTCCCGGCGGTGCCATGACAGTGGCCTGCCTGCTTGTGGTCCTGATCCTTTTCATAGGGGCTCCTTCCTATTCCGCGCAAACCGCCACGGACATGTTTCGGACGGATATCAATACCCTCGCCGGACTTGGCGACCGCAGTACGGGCACACCCGGAAACGATGCTGCGGCCCAATATATTAAAAAAAGGCTGAAAGCCATTGGATTGGAAAAAGTCAGTGTCCAGAAGTTTTCGCTGCCGATCCTTCGGCATCGGGGAAGCCGGATGGAGATTATCGATACGGGGAGATCGATTCCCCTCCACCCCATCAAAAACAATGCCATCTCTCCGGGGACCATCCCCGAGCAGGGGATACGGGGTCCCTTATATTATGTGGGTTCCGGACGATTGCAGGATTTCAACGACAAACGGATACGGGGCGCCACTGTCCTGATGGAGATGGATTCGGGGAAAGGCTGGCTGCAGGCCGCATCGCTGGGAGCAGCAGCTCTGATCTATGTCGACAGGGGCCCCACACCGAAATCTTTTTTCAATGAGAAATTGGAATTGACCCCGCTGCAGTTCCCCCGTTTCTGGATGCCGGTTGACACCGCTGAAAAATATTTCGGCACGTTTGAAACCAAGCCATCGGGCCGCCTGGCCGCCGAGATCCGGCTGACATCTGATATCCGCTGGGAACCGGCTGATGGGGAGAATATCTACGGTGTGATCGAGGGAGCTGATCCGAAGCTGTCCGAAGAGTTGGTCATGGTGGAGGCCTTTTATGACAGCTCGGCACTGGTCCCCGGACTTTCCCCCGGGGCCGATGAGGCCTGCGGCATTGCCGCTCTCCTTGAGGTTGCCCGTTTTTTAAAGGAGAATCCGCCGGGGAGATCTGTCCTGCTGGTGGCCTCCTCCGGACACGCACAGACCCTCACCGGCATGCGGGAATTTGTCTGGAGTCTGAAAACAAGGTCGCGATATCTTCGAAAAGCCAAAAAGGAATTCAAGGCCACCATCAAAAGGACTCGTAAAGTCTTAAAACTGCTAAAAGGTTTCAGGCCCGGCGGGACGGCGGGTACAGATCCCGGTGCCCCGGAAGACAAAGCCCTTGTCGTGGATGCATTGAAAGAGGAGATCAAAACCGAGTCGGACCGCATCTCCCGGCGCCTGATGGTACTCCGGCTCGAAGCGAGCGGTAGAGACGACAACCCGCTGATCGAGCAGCTTGCCGGGGAGAGACTGCTGCTACGGCGACTGGGCTGGATGACCGACTACGACAATCTGGCGGAATCGGAAAAACAAAAACTTCTCCAGATGGTTCCCCCGGCTGTAAACCGGCATAAAAAAATTCTCGGAGACGCCATCAAGCAACAAAAACAGCTCAAAGGTGTGACCCGGTTGAGGTCGCTGGTGAAATCCATGGATATGACAGCCGTCATCTCCCTCCACCTTTCCAGCCACGGCGACGGCTTCGGCGCCTTCAACCAGGGGTGGCTGTTTCCCTTGAAAGCTCAGATCAACCGGGTTTCGGCATACAGCCTCCTGGATGAGACGCTGCGGGAGGGGGCGGCCAAAATCGAAACCTCCACCGGAGAGTCGCCGGTCTTTAAGGATACGTTGCGACCCAGCCGTCGGCGATCCTGGCAGAGCTGGTTCATCGACCGCCCGCCCCTGGGGGGCGAGATCAGCGCCATCGCCGCCTATCACGGGGTCACCTTCGCCACCACCCATGATGCCCGCCCCTTTTGGGGAACCCCCTACGACCTCCCTGAAACCGTCGATATGGACAATATCATGCGCCAAAGCCGGATGGTCAACGGGCTGGTCCGGCACCTGTCCCACGCGGCAAAACTCCACGAGGAGATATACCCCAGGGACGGTTTCGGTGTGGTGACCGGAAGGGCCAACTTTCTGCGTCACGGCGAGCTGTTTGCCGATATGCCGGCACCGGGAAGCATGATCCTGGCCTACCAGGGTCCCGGCAGACACCATGTGATGGTGGATACTCTGGGGAAATTCCAGATCAAAGGTGTGGCGGATAAAAAACATGTCCTCCACAAGGTCATCATAGAAGGGTACCGGTTCGATCCCGATACCGGTGCTGCCGTCTGGGCCATCGATAAAAAACAGACCGGCAAACCGGCCTACCGGGTCAAGATGCAGCGGCGGTTTATGGAGACGGACCTGGTGATGTTCGCCTGCCGGGAGACCACGCTGTTCAACCTGCTGGAGCCCAGAAATTTCCGGTACATGACCAAGATCAACGTCCTGGACGGAAGACGCGAATCCAGCCCGCTGCGGTACTGGTGGAGCCGGATCGACACCCGTTCCTCAACCCTGGCGTCCATATACCTGGAACCGGGCTCCTGGCTGAAGATGACCCTTTCCGATACGATCCTGCAAAACAAGCTCATCCTCACCAATGCTTCAAAGGAGCAGAGCATGGGCACCGGATACCGTGTGGATGACTGGCCGGTCATTCACAACACCGAATACAGGGTGGCAAGGGATATGTGGCATCTGCTGGAACCGAGGATCCTGAACCTTGAAAAACACGGTATTTTCAACGACCGGATCCGGAATCTCCAGAAAGAGGGCACCGCCGCCCTGAAAAATGCAGAGGCCTCCCTTTTATCCATGCGCTATGACAGGTTTGCCGAGGCGTCAAAGGAGGCATGGGCCCTGGCCAGCAGGGTGTACGACCACGTGGAAAAAACCCAAAAGGATGTGCTGTTCGGCGTCCTGTTTTACATAGCACTATTTGTACCCTTTGCATTCTGCCTCGAGCGATTGCTCTTTTCCTACGCCGACATCTACAAACGCATCATCGCTTTTTGCGGCATTCTCCTTCTGGTGATCGGTGTCATCTATCATGTCCACCCGGCATTCCAGCTGGCCTACAGCCCCATGGTGGTAATACTGGCTTTTTTCATCATGGGCCTTTCCCTCATTGTCACCCTGATTATCTTTTTCCGGTTTGAAGATGAAATGGTGCTTCTGCAAAGCCGTGCCAAGCGCCTGCAAACCGGAGAGATCAGCCGGTGGAAAGCGTTTACCGCCGCGTTTTTCCTGGGCGTCAGCAATTTGAGGCGGAGACGCGTCCGGACCGGACTCACCTGTGCAACGCTGATCATCCTCACCTTTACCATCATGAGTTTCACCAGCGTCAAGAGCCTGCGGCATCACACCCGCCTTTTATTCGACGCCCGGGCGCCGTACCAGGGTTTTCTGTTTAAAAACGTCAATTGGGACAACCTGCCCCCCGAGACAGATGGCGTGATTTCCAATGCCTTCGCCGGAAAAGGGGTCGTCGCCCCGAGGGTCTGGCTGGAGGAGGAGGACCGTACACGTGCCACCGTGATACCCATACAGTACCGCGGCCACACCTTCGAAGCCCGGGGCATGCTGGGCCTTTCCGCCAGGGAAGCGGCGGTGACCGGCATGGACCGGATCCTGGTGGGCGGCAGATGGCTCAGGGAGAAGGAGCAATACACGATTTTGCTGCCGGACCGGATGGCCGAACAGCTCGGCATCGACCCCGCACATCCCGAGGGACATCGCGTCCGGGTGTGGGGAATGCCCTTTAAGGTGGCCGGGGTTTTTTCCAGCAGGGAACTGATGGCCGGAACGGACCTGGACGGAGAACCGCTGACGCCGGTGACATTTCCCAGCGAAACCACTATAGAGATGACCGAAGTCGAGATGGAAGCCCTTGAATCGGGGGACGATATCCGGAGCTTCCAGAGTCGGTACCAGCACATCGGTGGGGATCTCACCGTCATCGTACCCTACCGGACACTCCTTTCAGCCGGGGGGCATCTGAAAAGCGTTGCTGTCCTGCCCGAAGCCGGCACAGTGGCCGAAACCACGGCGCGGCGTCTGGTGGACCGCTTCGGCTTGTCCATATTCAGCGGGGAGCCGGGCGGGACCTATCTCAACAATGCCGGCGATGCCATGAACTACAGCGGTGTCCCCAATATCATCATTCCCCTTTTCATTTCGGTGTTCATTGTTCTCAACACCATGATCAGCAGTGTGTATGAACGGAAGCGGGAGATCGCCATCTATACCTCAGTGGGTCTTGCCCCTTCCCACGTCTCGTTTCTCTTTATTGCCGAAGCGCTCGCGTTTGCCGTCCTGAGTGTGGTAATGGGATATCTGCTGGCCCAGACATCGGCGAGCCTCTTCGCCGGAACATCTCTCTGGGCAGGCATCACTGTGAATTATTCTTCCCTTGCCGGCGTGGCGGCCATGCTGCTGGTCATTCTGGTGGTCCTGGTATCGGTGATCTATCCCTCGCGGGTCGCGGCGCAGATCGCCATCCCCGATGTCAACCGGTCATGGAAACTGCCGACACCTGAACAGAACATGATTGAAATCACCCTGCCCTTCCTCGTGAAGTACGGGGAACAGGCCAGTTGCGGCGGGTACCTGTTGTCCCAACTTCAAGGGCATGCGGATATATCCCACGGGCTCTTTTCAACAGGTGAGATCGATTTTACATTTGCACCGGAAACCTTACCGGAGGGTAATGCCAGTAACCCCGCGAACGCGGCATTTCTCACCATTCGTTCAAGGGTGTGGCTGGCACCCTTTGATTTCGGCATCATGCAGCAGGTGGAGTTGGGATTTAAACCGGCAAAGGAGGAGGGCGGATTTTTGGTCATCCATGTCAAGCTGATACGGAAATCCGGTGAGGCCAATGCATGGGGCCGCGTAAACAAGGCATTCATCAACCAGTTGCGGAAACAGCTTCTGGTATGGCGATCCCTGGATGACGCCCTTCGGGATGAATTCAAAGAACATCTGACACTGGAAGGGGATTCCGGGGAAAAAGAGGGCGGGTAAATCCGGTCTTGATGTTGCGCGAACACTACGGAAATCGGAAAAGTGTCTATGGCAGACCACGGAAAACAGACAGGGTCAGGCAGGGACGATAACGACAGCCCTCCCGGTTCGACAGGGGACGACAGCAACCGGCTTTCCCGGGAAGTTCAGCCGATTCGGATGCGGGCGATTCTGCTTGGAATGGGGCTCGCATTTGCCATCTGCGCCCTGACGCCGTTCAATAACGTCTATCGGCAGGCCACACCGCTTGGGGGAGGCCATTTCCCCCTGGCCCCCTTTTTCATCCTGGTGTGGATGACGGTTTTCATCGGGGTGGCCAGGAAACTGTTCCGTCGGCATACCTTTCTCACAGGGAAGGAGCTTTTGGTTTCCTGGTGCCTGATGTTCCTGGTGTCCGGCATCGCCTACACCGGACTGGTCCGGACCTTTTTCATCAACCTCACCGCGCCCTACCATTTTGCAACCGTCGAAAACCGCTGGGCCGAGGTGTTCAAACCCTATCTTCCGGAATCCTGGTATCCCCAGAGCCGGGAAGCCATCGCATCACTGTACAATGGGCTCCCGCGCGGACGTCAGATGAGGTGGCCGGAAGTGCTGAGGGAGATCCCCTGGGAGGCCTGGATCCAACCGCTGCTCGTCTGGGGCGGATTCATCGTCATGTGCTATTTTGTCATGATCTGTATGGTAAACCTGCTGAGCCGCCAGGCCCTTGAGAACGAACGGATGAACTTTCCATTGCTGAGGGTTCCCCAACTCCTCGAAGAGGCCCTGGACCAAAGCGGTCTTGGGAATTTCCTGAGCAACCGTTTTCTTCTGGCGGGAATGCTGATTCCGGTGCTGCTGCATCTCTTAAACGGCCTCCATTTCTATTACCCGGATGTGCCGCAGATCCCGACGTTGATCCTCGCCGGAACCTATTTCCCCAAACAAGGGTTGTTCTCCGGATTCTACAAACTTAAAATCTACATCTATCCGGCGTTCATCGGTTTTGCTTTCCTGACGTCCAAACAGATCTCCTTTTCCTTCTGGCTGTTTTTTCTTCTGGGAACCCTGCTCATCGGACTGTTGAGCGTTCTCGGGTATAATATCCCCGCATCTGCCCTGGGCGTCACCTTCGGTCCGACGCTGGCTCGGCCCGAGGAAACACAGATGATCGGGGCATACGGGGTCTTTTTCATTTTTCTCTTCTGGCTGGCACGCCGCCACCTCATGTCCATTTTGCGGCATGGCGTCGGACTTCCAACCGGTGAAACGCCTCAAGCGGACTGGCTGCCCCCCCGGTTCTCGTTCTGGGGTTCGGTAATCGGAATGCTGGGTATAATGGCGTGGCTGTATTACTACGGCATGCCGCTGATGGCTGCGGCTCTCGTGGTGTGTGCCTTTTTCATGGTCACCCTGGTGGCCACCCGGGTGATCTGCCAGGGCGGTATCGCCTATTTCACACTGACCGCAGCCCCCATGGACGGACTTTTGGCCTTTTTCGGACCCAAGCTTTTTACCAACGCCGGGATCCTTCTGGCCGGCGTGGCACAAAAAGTGCTTTTTGTCGATCTCAGGGAATCGCTGATGCCTTCGCTGCTGCATACCCGGAAAGCCACCCACAAGGCCGGTGCGCCGCATCTGCTCATGACCGGGATCATCATCACCCTTTTGGGAGGCGTGGTCATCTCCTTTGTCGCCATGCTCGCGTTGTGCTACAAATTCGGTATCCGGGAGCTTCAGCTGGACTGGGCCACCCGGACAACGGTGGCGGTATACGACAACATCTATACGCTCATCGACTCCGGCGCACGCCCAGGGGAATGGGTACTCATCTTTTCAGCGGTGGGCGCCCTGGTGATGCTGGTCCTTGTCATCTGCTATCACAGGTTTTACTGGTGGCCCATCCACCCCATCGGCTACCTGACCGCCTACAGCAGCGCCATGCGGATTCTCTGGATCAGCTTTTTTATCGGATGGCTGTGCAATGCCCTCTGCATGCGTTACGGCGGGGCGATCCTGTTCAAGCGCCTCAGGTACTTTTTTGTGGGCCTCATCATCGGCGATTTTCTCATGGGCGGAGCATGGGCCATATACGGGCTCTTCAGCTATGCCAGCTACCAGGTGCTGCCGACCTAATAGCAGAGAGCCGGGGGCATGGGGCGGAGGATTAAAGGACAAAAAAAGGAAAATGAGCAAATTCCGATTCGAAGATCTGCAAATCTGGCAAAAGGCAATGGAAATAGCCCATGAGTTGTTTGATATTGCAGACTTGTTGGAAGAAAAGAAGTTGTTTCGATTTGCAGAGCAGCTAAGGGGATCGGGAATGTCAATGGCTAATAATATCGCGGAAGGATCCGGTTCCTATTCAAAAAAAGAATTCGCACATTTTTTGAATATTGCGCGTCGCTCCGCCTTTGAAAACGCCAACATTGTTATTTTACTGCATGGGCGTGGGTTGATCGACTCCGAAAAACGAACCTCAATGTTGAAAGATCTCGATCAGCTCAGCAGACAAATAACCAGTTTTAGGAAGACACTTGGTTGAGAATCCGCCTGAGATGCAATTTTTGATACGCTATGCGCCATGCTCTATGCAACCTGTTTCTATTAATGAGATAGTGGAACCGACAAAATGAAATATGCAGCAAACCAGGTAAAATAAACGACCGCCATGTACGAAGACAAAGAACTTCAGGAATACAGGGACCTGCTTAAAACCCCGGATAAATTTGAGGAGGGGTTTGACTGGAAGACCATCGTGGGGGCTATCTTCATCGGTTTTCTCATGATGCCCGGCAGCATGTACCTACAACTGGTGATCGGCACGGGGATCGGACCCGCAGCCCGCTGGGTGACCATCATCCTGTTTGCCGAGATCGCCAAGCGCTCCTACACCGAGCTCAAGCAGCAGGAGATCTTTCTGCTTTACTACATGGCCGGGGCCGCATTGTCCTCCCCGTTCCAAGGATTGCTGTGGAACCAGTACCTGGTCCAGTCCGACGCGGCCCGGATGCTGGGCCTCACCGAATTTATCCCCCTCTGGATCGCGCCGCCCCCCGAATCGGCCTCCCTGCTGGAGCGGACCTTTTTCCACCGGGACTGGATGATTCCCATCCTCCTGTTGGTGGGCGCCCAGATCATCCAGCGCATCGACCAGTTCGGCCTGGGATACGCGCTCTACCGAATCACATCAGATGTGGAAAAGCTTCCCTTCCCCATGGCACCGGTGGGAGCATTGGGCACCATGGCCCTTGCGGAATCCACAGAGGAAAAGCAGAAAAGCTGGAAGTGGCGGGTTTTTTCCATCGGCGGGGTGATCGGCCTGGCATTCGGGGCGGTTTACGTCCTGCTGCCCACCGTATCGGGGCTGATCTTCACCGAACCCATACGTCTCATCCCGATCCCCTGGGTGGAGCTGACCCGGCACACCGAAGAGTTGCTGCCGGCAGTGGCCACCGGCATCCAGCTGGATATCGGGCTGATCTTCATCGGCATGGTGCTGCCCTTCTGGGCAGTCATCGGCGGATTGGTGGGTCTTCTCATCACCGTTGTGGCCAACCCCATCCTTCTGGACCAGGGCATTCTCCAGCGCTGGCACCTGGGCATGGGCACGGTGGATACGATTTTTGCCAATAATTTTGATTTTTACATGAGTTTCGGTATCGGCCTGGGGCTTTCCATCGGTTGCATCGGATTGTGGCAGGTGATTCGCTCTTTCGGCAACAGCGGCCCCGGGCAGCGGGGAACCTTGAAGGATCTGTTTCATCCGCCGCCGGGCAGGGGGGATTTCAACTTCTGGATCTCCATCGCCATCTATGTGTTCTCCACCCTCTCCTATGTGGGGCTCTGCCTGTGGCTGGTCCCCAACTTCCCCTGGATCTTTTTCCTGGGATACGGGTTTATCTACACACCGGTGATCTCCTACATCACCGCCCGGATGGAAGGCATTGCCGGGCAGTTTGTCAGTCTGCCACTGGTGAGGGAGGCCAGCTTTATCGCCGGGGCCAAGTTTTTCGGGTACCAGGGCATTGAGATCTGGTACGCCCCCATACCCATCCACAACTACGGGGAGGCCACCGTCAACTTCCGCCAGATCGAACTCACGGGGACCAGCATCCGGGGCATCATCAAGTCCGAAATCGTCGTTTTCCCGGTGGTGATGATCGCCAGCCTCATGTTCTCCCAGTTCATCTGGCGCCTTGCACCCATCCCCTCTTCCGCTTATCCCTACGCCCAGGAGCTCTGGCACCTCCAGGCATTGAACACCCTGCTGATGCAGACCTCCACCTTAGAGGGAAACTCTCTGTTTTTCCAGGCCTTAAATGGCCTTTATGTTGCTGCCGGCCTCGGGTTCGGCGTCATCATCTACGCCGTTCTGATGCTGCTGGGCCTGCCCATCCTCCTGATCTACGGCGTCGTCAGGGGATTGGGGCAAACGGCGCCCCACGGGTTGATTTTAGAGGTGCTCGGCGCTTTTATAGGCCGCTATTTTTTCCTGAAACGCTACGGTGCCATGTGGCGGCAGTACGCGCCGGTTCTGCTGGCGGGGTTCTCCTGCGGTATGGGCCTCACCGGCATGTTCGCCATGGGGTTCACTCTGATACTGAAATCTTTGGGGCGGCTGGCATACTGACCGACAGATCATGGTCTTAGAAAGACAAAAGCCCAACCCGGTTCAGGTTGAGCTTTTATCTTTGACATTATGGCGGAGAGAGTGGGATTCGAACCCACGGTGGAAGTTTCCCCCCACACTCGCTTAGCAGGCGAGCGCCTTCAGCCGACTCGGCCATCTCTCCGAATCTCTTCTCACTGTTTTGGTGGAAAGCTCACGGTTTTCTTTTTCCTGGCGGAGGGAGTAGGATTCGAACCCACGGAACTTTCGTTCAACGGTTTTCAAGA
>CAZWAE010000026.1:0-7864 GCA_964631805.1 uncultured Desulfobacteraceae bacterium
AACCTGCTACATCAACTCCCCAAAAGGTTTTTTCCAAGAGGCTTTGAGCTGACGAACGGAAACCGATAGTATTTGCCCGCCATCGATACCATCGATCTCTAAATCACCGGATTCGGTCGTTGTGCCGATACAGGCACAGGGAAGCCCCGCAAATAGCGCTTCAAAAACTTCCCGTTTATCCGGGGCCACCGTCACGATGAAACGGCCGGCCGATTCGGAAAAGAGCCGGACATCGTCCCTTTCCGCATCGATGGCCGGCATATCCGCAAGCCGGATCTTCATCCCCAGACCGCCGCCCATAGCGACCATTGCCAGATGGATGCCGAGTCCGCCGCGGTAGACCCCGTGGACCGATGCGGCCAACCCTTTCCGAATGGCGAGGGCCAGGGCGCGGTACAGCGGTAGAAACGTCGCGGGTTCAACGGTGGGAACGTTCAATCCCACATAACCCAGGGCATCGTAATATTCCGACCCGCCCAGTTCATTTCGGGTCGTGCCCAGCAGGTAGACCCGGTCTCCGGGCATCTTGGCTTCCATGGTAAGGCACAGCTCGACATCTTCCACCACCGAAGTGGCGGAAAACTGGAGTGTCGGGAGGGCGGACACCTTGTGGGATTCCCCGAACCGGCCGGGGAGATGTCCATCCACGTACATGCTGTCTTTTCCGGACAACAGCGGAATCCTGTAGGAGAGGCACATCTCCTTGAGCGCCCGGCAGGAACGCACCAGCTGGGCAGCCTTGAATTTTCCGTCCGGATTGGCAGACGGATCGTATTGGATATCGGGCCAGCAAAAATTGTCCACACCGCCGATGTGATCGAGGTCACCCCCCACTGCGACCAGTCTCCGCACCGCTTCGTCGATAGTGCAGCAGGTCATGTGATAGGTATCGATGGCGGAATAGTGGGGTAGTAGCGCCTGGGAAAAGACAAGCCCACGCGGGGAAGAAAGGACCGGCCGAATCACCGAAGCGTCGGACGGGGTATCCCGCTCTTTGCCCACCAGAGGCTTTATCACGCTGGTTCCCTGGACCTCATGATCATACTGCCGGGTAATCCACTCCTTGGAACAGATATTGGGCCGTGCCAAAATATGCTGGAGAAGTCCGGCAGGGTCCCCCGGCGGTCCCAGCACCGGTTCCGACAACCCGCGCATCCCCGGGGGCTGCCAATGGGCGTCAAACTCCCACTGGGGAAAGCCGGATGTCAAAAGGTTCAGATCGACATAGGCGCAGGTGGCTCCGTTGTATTTGATGTGCAGTTTTCCCGTATCGGTAAAATGTCCGATCACCGTGCTCTCCACCGCATGTCTTTGGGAGAGTGCCATAAACGGGTCGATATTCTTCGGGCTGACCGCCACGGTCATACGCTCCTGGGATTCGGAGATCCAGATCTCCCACGGATCGAGTCCGGCATATTTCAATGGGACTTTTTCAAGATCAACCTCACAACCGTTGGAAAAACGAGCCGATTCTCCAACGGAAGAGGACAATCCCCCACCGCCGTTGTCGGTAATAAAGCGAAACAATCCTTTGTCCCTGGCATCCAAAAGAAAATCATGCATCTTTTTCTGGGTATAGGGGTCTCCGATCTGCACGTGCCCGGCAGGTGTGTTTTCGGTAAAGGTCTCGGACGCCGCGGTCACGCCGTGAATACCGTCCTTACCCACCCTGCCGCCGCTCATGATGATCAGATCGCCGGGGACCACCTCTTTTTGATCCGCGGGCTCACTTTCGATGCTGGCGGGCATGATCCCAAGGGCTGTAACAAATACCAGACATTTTCCCATGTATCCGAAATGGAACAGCGTCTGGCCGAAGGTCGTGGGAATACCGCTTTTGTTGCCGCCGTCACGAACCCCTTCGACGATGCCGTCCAACAGGCGCCTGGGATGGAGACGGGGAAACAGATCCCCCTGGTACCCCCTCTCTCCCACACAAAAGCCATAGCTTCCCATGATCAGCCTGGATCCCCTGCCGGTTCCCATGGGATCGCGGTAGATGCCCACGATCCCGGTAATGGCACCGCCGTATGCCTCCATATTGGAAGGAGAGTTGTGGGTTTCCCCGGTGATGACATAGTAATGGTTTGAATCGAAACGGCCCACCCCCGCATTGTCCCACAATACCGAAACGACCCACCCCTTTTCCTCTTTCAACGCCAGCGTGGGGCCTTCGATACAGGTTTTGAACAGATTGTCCACCGTTTCGGCTTCACCGGTGGAAAGATCCCGATACCGGAAAAGCCCCCCAAAGGTGTTATGGTTGCAGTGATCGCTGCGGGCCTGGGAGATATACTCCAGTTCGACATCCGTGGGATCGCTGAGCCCCACGGTTTCCCTTTCAGCATGAACCTGATCTTTAAGGAAATATGCCCTGATGGTGGGGATATCCGCCGGATTCAGGGCCAGATTCCGCTGGTCACTGATGGTTTTCAAAGCGGTGTCGCTGCTCGCCGGAAGGGTCGAAACCGTTGGGCGGTGATCCAGGATCACCTTGGGGATGATGAACCCCACCCCTTCATCCCTGTTCCAGTTGGCCGGATCAAAGACTTTCCATTGCTGAATAATGTCGTTTGCCAGCAGTTCCCCGGCGATCCGGTCCGCTTCCGAAGCAGACAATCCCTTGCCCTCCATACAATACCGCCTGGAGGTGTAGACGGTTTCACCCTTTTTCAGTTTCACGCCTAGGCTGTCTTCAATGGCTTCAACAGCGGTGCTGCCGGCATTGTCCCGGACACCGGGTCTGAATCCCACCCAGATGATTTGATCGAAGGTCAAATCAAGGGGTGAATAGGACGAAAATTGTGTCACCGGATTGGTAAACACCTCGGTTTGAACGATGCCCAGTTGTTCTTCCGTCAACTCGGCATCGATGGTAAGGATATGGACGGTGCGGATCCGCTTTACATTGATGCCGAAGTAGGCAGAGGCTTTTCGACGGATCCCCTCTCCTTCCGCATCGACAAGTTCAGGTTTTAACGTGATTTCTAAGCGATGTGGCATAGGCCTCTTTTCTGGATACTGGATGCTGGATGCTGGATACCAGATGCTGGTTCCGGATACTAATATGGTCATCATCCCTGTTTTAACCAGCATCCAGCATCGAGTATCCAGCATGCAGCACTAATGCATCAACTGAAAAAATAACGCATGATGTCGTTGTAAAAAACGAAAACCATCAGCAGCAGCAAGGCAAACATCCCGGCCTGTTGGGCAACCTCCCGGACTCTCATTCCCACCGGCCGCCGCATGATGGCTTCCACAAGGAAAAACAGCATATGGCCGCCGTCCAGGACCGGTATGGGCAGCAGGTTGAGGATGGCCAGGTTGATGCTGATAAATGCAACAAACTGTATCAGTTTGTCAATGCCCTCCTTTGCCTGTTCCCCGGCCATCTGGGCAATCATGATGGGGCCGCCGAGATTTTTCCGGGAGATGGAACCATCGATGATTTTGACGATCCCCAGGACAGAGATTCGAGAAACGAACCAGGTCCTTTCAAAGCTTTCCGCTATGGCACGCACCATGCTCAGTTTTTTTACCACCCTGTCCTCGGCCGGAATGGGTGCACTGGCGGTTGAAATCCCGATCAAATAGCGCTCTTCCGTTTCCCCGATGGCATTTTTTCTTTTGGTCAGTTCGGGAGTCAGCGAAACCCGGAAAATCGTCTCCCCCCTGGATATCTCAAATTCCAGCGCCTGCCCGTCCCCGCCGGCAATGAGGTCGCTCATCGCTTTCCAATTCGCCACCTCCTGGCCATTGATGGCCACCACCCGGTCACCCTTTTTAAGGCCGCCTTTCTGGGCCGGGGATCCCTGGGAAACCCCCCCGACGATCGCCTTGAGTTCCGGCAATCCGAACATGCCGATGGCGTAGTAGGTCATCTCATCCCCGAAGATATCCTGACCCGTTTTCAACTGCGGCAGGATCTCGGCATCCGGGGCCGAAACACCCCGCCGGAGCTTGAGGTAAAGGGGTTGGCCAGGTTGGTCTTCGACAATTTTTCCGATGTCATACCACGATTCAATGGAAATGCCGTTGATCGAGATCACCCGGTCCCCCTCCCTGATACCGGCTTTTTCAGCCGGTCCGCCGGCTTCAACATACCGGACCACCGGTGTCACGTCATCGATTCCGGAGATGGCAAAAAAACCAAAGAAGATGATAACGGCGAGGAACAGGTTAAAAACGGGGCCGGCGGCAACAATCAGCATCCGTTTCAGGACATGCTTGTGGGTGAAGGAGAGGGGTATCTGATCAGCATCCAGTTCTGAATCCGGCTCGTCCCCGACCATTTTCACATACCCGCCGAGGGGGATGGCGGAAATGCGGTAATCGGTGATCCCGACGGTTTTCCCCAACACTCTGGGACCGAATCCAAGGGAAAATTTTTCAACCCCCACACCAAACAGTTTGGCCACGAGAAAATGGCCCAATTCATGGAAAAAGATCAGGACGCCCAGAACAATAATGAATGCAAATATACTTGTGGTCATGAGTTCTCTTTATCTATTGTTTCGGTTACTTCCGCGGCGAACCGCCTAGCCCATCGGTCCGCCGCAAACAGGTCGGAAAGCGACGGGTGCTTTATCAACCCATGTTTTTCCATTGTGCGGCGTACGGTTTCCGGTATCCCCGTATAGGGAATCTGCCTGTCCAGAAAGGCGGCAACCGCGATTTCATTTGCCGCGTTGAGCACTGCCGGCAGGGTGTGTCCTGTCTCGCACGCATCAAAGGCCATGGCAAGACAAGGGAATTTATCGAAATCGGGCGCCTCAAATTCAAGGGAACCGATCTCCGGAAAATCCGGCTCGGGCAATCCGATATCAAGGCGTTCCGGATGGGACAGGGCATAGGCAATGGCACCTTTCATGTCCGGAACCCCCAATTGGGCAATCACCGCCCCATCTTTGAATGCCACCATGGAATGGACGATACTCCGGGGATGGATCACCACCTGTATCCTATTCACGGATACGCCGAAAAGCCATTTGGCCTCTATGACCTCGAGCCCTTTGTTCATCATGGTCGAGGAATCGATAGTAATCTTCCGACCCATTTCCCAGTTGGGATGGTTCAACGCATCCTCTACCGTAATCTCCTGAAACCGACTCTGTGGCAGCGTTCGGAAGGGCCCTCCCGATCCTGTCAGCAAAATCCTTTTCATGTCCCGTTTGCGATTTCCCTCAAGACACTGAAAAATCGCGCTGTGCTCGCTGTCCACCGGAAAGAGGGTGACACCGCTCTCCTCGACGGCCTTCATTACCAGTTCCCCGGCCATTACGAGGGTTTCCTTGTTGGCGAGAGCGATATCCTTTCCGGCATAGATGGCAGAAAGGGTTGGCGGCAGCCCGGCGGCCCCGACCATGGCGGCAACGACGGTATCGACGGCCTCATGGGTGGCAGCCTCGCGGTAGCCCTCTTTTCCAAAAAGGACTCTGACGTTGACGTCCGGAGACAATCGCGCCTTCAGCTTTTTTGCCAGTTTTTCTGTGTAGACCACTGCAACGTCGGGTCGAAACTTCTCAATCTGACGGCACAAAAGATCAACGCTCTCTTTTGCGGCAAGCGCAATCACGGCAAACCGGTCGGGAAATTTTTCGGCGATGGCCAGCGCGTTTTTTCCAATGGATCCGGTGGATCCCAGTATGCAAAGGTTTTTCAATGGTACAGGCTTCCTTTCAAAACCTTCTTAAAAATATGACGGTTCCGGTATCGACTCAGTATATAGTAACAACCATCGGAAAAAATTCAATTACGACAGGAAATGTTTGAAAAGATAGGCGACCGGTGCGGCAAACAAAAGGGCGTCGATCCGATCCAGGATACCGCCGTGTCCCGGCAGGATGGCACCGGAATCCTTGATATCCCCCAATCGTTTGAATTGCGACTCGAAAAGATCCCCGACCTGCCCGGCCGCTCCGGCAATAATAAAAAACAGCAGGCTCCCGGTCCATGGCAGGGCCGGCAGAAAAAACCCCTTTATCAAGGCACCCGCCAAAAGGTTTCCCAGGAGGCCGCCCAAAGCGCCTTCCACTGTTTTTCCCGGACTGACCAAGGGACACAATTTATGCCGGCCGAAAACGGATCCGATATGATAGGCGCAGGTATCGCCGGCGAAAACCACCGCAAGAACAAGAATGATCCAGGTAACACCTTCGGGTTCCACCCGGATCAGCATCAGAACGGCCAGGGGAAGTACAATGTACATAACGCCCGTGGCCTGAATAAAAATGGTGTCGATTTGGGGCTGTTCCGGATGAAACCGGATGATGGAGACAAATGCCAGACCCATCAGACAAACCGACAGGCACCCCAAAACCCACTGAACGGACCCCGCGGCAGCGGCCAGTATGATCAACGGGGCGAAACCGTAACTCATCAGGGGAAAAAAGCTCGCGGCTGATTTTCCCGGCCCACTCGAAACAATCCGGTAATACTCCCTAAGTGCCAGTATGGATACCAGCACGACCAATAGATAAAATGTCTCGCCGCCGGCCACGATGAGGCCAATGAGGAACGGCAGCGCAACAAGACCGGTTATCCAGCGTTTCAGGTGCATGGTTTCAAGGGTTGACTTTACCGAATCGACGGTCGCGATTTTGATAATCGTTGATAATTTTTATAAATTCATCCCCCCCGAAATCGGGCCAAAGCGTGGGAGTGACATATATTTCCGAATAGGCGATCTGCCAAAGCAGGAAATTGCTGATCCGCATCTCCCCGCTGGTTCTGATCAGCAGATCCGGGTCCGGAATATCGGCAGTGTAGAGATGGGCATTGACCATCTCCTCGGTTAGGGCATCCGGCTGGATGTCACCGGATGCAACCGATTCGGATATATTTCTGACCATCCTGAGGATTTCCGACCGCCCGCCGTAGCTCAAAGCAAGGCTCAAACAGAGGGCGTCGTTGTCCCGGGTCATTTGCATCGTTTCTTCAAGGGAGGCGCGAACTCCATCGGGCAGCCGTTCGATTTGTCCGATGGCATTGAGCCGGATATTCTTCTCCTGCAGTTCCCGGCTTTCCGATTCGAGAAATTTTTTAAGAAGGGTCATCAAAGCGGCCACTTCGATTTTTGGCCGCTGCCAGTTTTCCGTGGAAAACGCGTATAGTGTGAGGTAGGGAATGCCGATTTTTCGACAGGTCTTGACGATCTCCCTGACGGTTTCAGTACCTCTTTCGTGTCCGACGATCCGGTTTAAGAGACGTTTTTGGGCCCATCGGCCGTTCCCATCCATGATAACCGCCACATGGCAGGGCAATTTCCCCGTGTCAAGGTGGATGTCATCGGAAGCGGAGGGTTTAGAATTCAAGGATCTCCTTTTCCTTGTTTTTGAAAACGCCGTCGATTTTCTTAATGTTCTCGTCGGTTATTTTCTGAACCTGGTCCTGGGCCTTAAACGCATCATCTTCGGAAATATCACCATCTTTTTTCAATGCTTTCAACATTTCATTGGAATCACGGCGAATATTTCGAACGGCGATCTTATAATCCTCGCTGATTTTCTGGATCACTTTGACGAGCTCTTTCCTACGCTCTTCCGTCAATGGGGGAATAGAGATCCGTATCAGTTTTCCGTCACTGGAAGGTGTCAGACCCAGATCGGACTTGAGTATCGCTTTTTCAATGTCTTTAATGACACTGACATCCCAAGGCTGTATCATAATCAGCCGGCTTTCCGGAACGGATAAAGAGGCCATTTGATTGAGGGGGGTGGGGGTGCCGTAATAATCCACACTCATGCCGTCCAAAATGCCCAAAGAAGCCCTGCCGGTACGAACCCTTTTAAGCTCATTGTTTAGCGCATCAATGGATTTCCCCATCCTGTCTCTCGTATCCTGATAGATATCTTCAATCATA
>CAZWAE010000026.1:7964-12761 GCA_964631805.1 uncultured Desulfobacteraceae bacterium
ATCCGCCTCCCGCAAATCACCCCATTGATGTTTCCGGGATCCTTAAGATTGAAAATAACCAATGGAAGCCGGTTGTCCATGGCCAAAGAGATCGCCGTCATATCCATTGCCTTTAGCTGTCTCTCCAAGACCTCCATATAGCTGATCCGTTCAATGAACCGGGCATCATCGTTCTTTTCGGGATCAGAATCATACAGCCCGTCCACTTTTGTCGCCTTCAAGAGGATCTGGGCGTGAATTTCCTGCGCCCTCAGGACCGCGGCGGTATCCGTCGTAAAATAAGGATTACCGGTACCGGCAGCGAAAATCACCACCCGTCCCCGCTCGAGATGCCGTACCGCTCTCCTCAGAATATACGGTTCGGCAACCTCGTGCATGGAAATCGCCGACTGCACACGGGTCTGCAAGCCCAGTTTTTCCAGGGCGTCCTGCAAGGCAAGGGAGTTGATAACCGTGGCCAGCATTCCCATATGGTCGGCTGAAGCACGATCCATGCCGTAGGAACTCGCAGCGATTCCCCTGAAAATATTCCCCCCCCCGACAACAACGGCGGTCTCAACCCCGAGCTCGGCGACCGACTGAATCTCCTGCGCCACATACTTGATCATATCCGGGGCGATTCCAAACGTCTGATCACCCATGAGCGCTTCTCCGCTCAACTTGATTACGACCCGTTTAAAGCGGGGGGAGGTCATCTTTTATTTATCTCCTACCTGGAATCTGACAAATCGTTTGACGGTAATGTTTTCACCTATTTTGGCGATGAGCTCGTTCATCAGGTCGGCAACGGAGATGTCCGGATTACGAACGTATGCCTGGTTCATGAGGCAGCTTTCCTTATAAAACTTGTTGAGCTTTCCCTCCGCAATCTTCTCGATGATCTTGTCGGGTTTGCCCAGTTCGAGGGCTTGTCCCCTGTAAATGTCCATCTCCCGCTGAATCACATCTTCCGTCACATCCGACGGGTTCACCGCAACCGGATTGGTCGCTGCTATCTGCATGGCGACATTTTTGGCAAACTCCTGGAAATCCTCGTTTTTGGCCACAAAATCCGTCTCGCAGTTCACTTCCACCATAACGCCAAGCTTACCGCCCATATGGATATAGGACTGGATCACCCCTTCACTCATAGCGCGCCCTGCCCGCTTCGCTGCGGTTGCCAATCCTTTTTTACGTAGGAAATCGACCGATTTCCCCATATCTCCATCGCACTCGGTAAGCGCTTCCTTGCAATCCATGATACCGGCTCCGGTTTTTTCGCGGAGCTGTTTTACCTGATCAGCACTGATTGTCGGCATAATTATTCTCCTGTTGTCCCTTCTTCTTTCCCATCCTCGGTTGAACTCTCGGCAGCAGATCCAGCCTCAACCGGGGTTGACCTTTTGATAATTTCTACTACCGGGCCATCGGAACCATCGGATATCACCTTTCTCTCGCCCGGTTTCATATCTGCCTTGGCCGACTCAATTTCACTTTCCGGCTCGTTGGCCTTGTCCGCCTCTGCCTGCTGCTTTTCGGCAAGCCGTTTTTTTCCTTCGATACAGGCATCCGCGATCTTTGAAGATATCAACCGGATGGCCCGAATGGCATCATCATTGCCCGGGATGAGATAATCGATCTCCTCCGGATCGCAATTGGTATCCACGATGGAAACGATGGGAATTCCCAGGCGCCTTCCCTCACGGACGGCAATGGCCTCGTTTTTGGGATCAACGATAAAAATAGCGCCGGGCAGACGGCCCATGTCCCGAATTCCGCCAAGGGTATTATCGAGCTTAACCCGTTCCTTTCCCAGTTTCAGCCGCTCCTTCTTGGGAAACATTTCGATGGAGCCGTCGTTTTCAATGGTATTGAGATAGTTGAGCCGATCAATGCTTTTTTTTATGGTTTGAAAATTGGTCAGCATCCCGCCCAGCCAACGGTTGTGCACATAAAACATTTCACAGCGGTTGGACTCTTCATAAATCGATTCCCGTGCCTGTTTCTTTGTCCCCACAAAAAGGACGGAACGGCCGTTTGCCACCGTATCGACAATAAAATTATAGGCGGTTTTGAACATCCTGACGGTTTTCTGGAGATCGATGATGTAGATCCCGTTTCGCGCACCGAAAATATAGGGCTTCATTTTAGGATTCCACCGTTTCGTCTGGTGCCCGAAGTGCACTCCTGCCTCGAGGAGCTGCTTCATTGTAACGTACGCCATGTCTTTCTCCCTTCTTTTGGTTTGACCTCCGCCGCCATCCTTCCCGAGTCCGACCCCAACCGTTGGGGCACCCGAAAACGGGTCCGGCGACGTGAGAAATTTTTAAACGTGCATTGATAACAGAATAAAAGCTGTCCTGCAAGAATTTTTTCGTATGCACCGGTGGCTGAAAACCGTCCGGGTTGATTTCACATCACCCCTTCACCATCTGCACAACGCGATCAATTCCACTGTAGTCCTTGAAAAACCGAATTTCGTCGTATCGTCCGCACCCATTGGCGATTGCCCGGACATCGTCCCGCTGGTCATAACCGATCTCAAGCAGCAATCCTCCCCCGGGGTTCAAAAAAGCATGGGCCCGGTCGATAATATGACGAATGGGTCCCAGGCCATCATCATCCCCATCCAGGGCGGCCCTGGGCTCAAAACGGGAGATCTCCGGCTGAAGCCCGCAGATATCTCCTCTTTTGATATAGGGTGGATTGGACAATATCATATCAAACGCTTGAACCGATGGAGAAAGGGGCATGAACCAGTTCCCTGAAAAAAAATGGACGTGCCCGGCCAGATGATGCGTGACGGCATTTGTTTTGGCAACTGCAATGGCCAGAGAGGACAGATCGGAAGCAAAATACCGGTGCCCGGGACGCGCCGACGCAATTGCCAAGATGATGGCACCCGACCCGGTTCCCAATTCCAGGATGCGCAGTCCATCTCCTCTGTCGCCCTTGCTTTCCAACCGGGACAGAAAGGCCAAACCGTTCTCCACTACCCCCTCTGTCTCTGGACGTGGAATCAATACGTCACGAGTGACCGTCACCTCCAGGTCCCAGAATCCTTTTGAACCGATGATATATGCCACCGGCTCACGGTTCATCCGTCTCCTGATCAAGCTTTTAAAACTTGCCAGTTCGGTGGTATTAAGCGGTTTGTCGTATTGGGTGTAAAGATCCAGACGGCTCTGGCCAAGTCCGTGGGCCAACAATATCTCAGCTGTAGCCCTGGGGCTGTCGATCCGATGGGTTTCAAAATAGGCGGCAGACCAATCAAGGAGTTTTTGGATGGTCCATTGGGGCATAAAAGACCTATTATGAATTCAGGATTCAGGATTCTTTTCCGGGAGATTCCCCGGATTGTAGTGCCTGCGTCTGGTAATAGGTTTTCAGAGGGTCAATGACCTGGTCAATTTCACCGGCCATGATCTGTTCCAATTTATATAGCGTCAAACCGATACGATGATCGGTAACCCTTCCCTGGGGATAGTTGTAGGTTCGAATCCGCTCACTCCTGTCCCCCGAACCCACCTGATTCCGCCGGTCTTCGGACCTCTTGGCATCCTGTTCCTGAACTAGGGCATCCAGCAGGCGCGACCGTAACACCTTCATGGCTTTGTTCTTATTTTTCAGCTGCGATTTTTCATCCTGGCATGTCACGACCAGACCGGTGGGCAGGTGGGTGATCCGAACGGCGGAGTCAGTGGTATTAACGCTCTGCCCCCCGGGACCGGTGGACCGGAAAACATCAACCTTGATTTCGTTTGGATCGATCCGGATATCGACATCTTCCGCTTCGGGTAGTACCGCCACGGTGACGGCCGAGGTATGAATTCGTCCCTGTGCTTCGGTTGAAGGAATCCGCTGGACCCGGTGTGTGCCGCTCTCATACTTGAAGGAACTGAAAGCGCCATTCCCGTTTATCGCGGCGATGATCTCTTTCATACCACCGACACCGGTGGCATGATGTGTCAGCACCTCTACCTTCCAGTTCCGATTTTCGGCAAACCGGCTGTACATTCTGAACAGATCCCCGGCAAAAAGGCCTGCCTCCTCACCACCGGTACCGGCTCTTATTTCAAGGATGACATTTTTACCGTCATTGGGATCTTTGGGCAGAAGCAGCTTTTTGAGGTCGGCTTCCAAGGTTTGCTTTTGCAGGTTTAACGCCTCAACTTCGATCTTTGCCAGATTTTTAATCTCAGGATCGGTATCCTTCAGCAGTTCCTCGCCGTCCGCAAGATCGTCCAGAACCTGCTTGTACTCCCTGAAAACCGTAACGATCTTTTGAAGTTCCGCATGCTCTCGGCTGCACTTCTGATAGAGATCCCGATCTTTAAAGATATTGGGATCGCTCAACCTTGTTTCAAGCTCAAGAAACCTTTTCTCAACACCTTTCAGTCTCTCATACATTTGCCGGTTGACCTATTTCCGCTTTGATTAGTAACCACAGATGGGAAGCCGAACAGATCTCCCGAGACACAACCGGATCCCATGGCGAATGAAAGCGTGGATGAGGTCCTTAGGATTGGCGTCAAACGGCCTGAACCGGCTAAACCCGGGTTCATGATCGACATGATCGAGGATATGCCCGGTTTCCATGTGGGGAAACAAGCTTTACGATCAAGAGGGTATGGTTCAGCCTGCGGTTTGCGTTTTTTGAAATTTTTCGTATTTCTTCCGGAATCGTTCGATTCTCCCCGCCGTATCCACCAATTTCTGCTTGCCGGTATAAAAGGGGTGGCAATTCCCACATATTTCAACCCGAATGTCCTGTTTGGTGGAGCCGGCCTCTATCTCGTTGCCGCAGGCGCATTTGAT
>CAZWAE010000026.1:12861-26828 GCA_964631805.1 uncultured Desulfobacteraceae bacterium
GAATGTCCTGTTTGGTGGAGCCGGCCTCTATCTCGTTGCCGCAGGCGCATTTGATGACTGTTTTGGCATACTCTGGATGAATATCCGGTTTCATGTTGATGTATCTCCCTGCTTTTTTCAGCTCGTATTGTTTGTTATCCGGGAAAATCGCCCGAAAAAAATCCGAAATCGGTGATCGATATTCGGATTTATCGTCTACATACAATGATGATTACGTATTCATGGCATCAAGAAAATCTTGATTATCCTTTGTACCGTTCATTTTGTCAAGCAAAAATTCTAAACTGTCCACCGGGTTCAGAGAGGTCAGCAGCTTTCTCAAAATCCATACCCTGTTGAGAGTCGCTTCGGGCAGCAACAGTTCCTCTTTACGCGTACCTGATTTCTTGATATCGATGGCCGGGAAAACACGCTTGTCAGCCAGACGCCTGTCGAGCTGGATCTCGAGGTTACCCGTACCCTTGAACTCCTCAAAGATCACTTCATCCATACGGCTGCCGGTATCGATCAGCGCCGTGGCAATGATGGTCAGGCTCCCGCCCTCTTCAATATTTCGCGCCGCACCGAAAAACCGCTTAGGCCTTTGAAGCGCATTTGAATCCACCCCGCCGGAAAGAATTTTCCCGCTGGGCGGCATCACCGAATTATAGGCTCTTGCCAAACGGGTGATGCTGTCCAGTAAAATGACAACATCCCGTTTGTGCTCAACCAGCCGTTTCGCTTTCTCGATCACCATCTCGGCGACCTGCACATGTCTTTCTGCCGGCTCGTCGAATGTGGAACTGATCACCTCCCCTTTGACAGAGCGTGCCATGTCCGTCACCTCTTCAGGCCGCTCGTCGATAAGAAGGACAAAAAGGATGATGTCTTTATGGTTGGCGGTTATGCTGTTGGCAACGGCCTGCAGCAACATGGTCTTGCCGGATCGCGGAGGGGATACGATCAGTCCGCGCTGGCCGAATCCGATGGGGGTCATCAGGTCCATAATGCGGGTGGAATAATTATCGGAATCGGTTTCAAGGAGTGTTTTCCGGTCCGGATAAAGGGGTGTCAGGTTATCAAACAAAATCTTTTCCCGGGCGATTTCGGGATCTTCATAGTTCACCGCTTCAACCTTCAGCAAGGCGAAATATCGTTCGGTTTCCTTGGGTTGCCGAATCTGTCCCGAAACGGTATCACCGGTCCTCAGATTAAATCTCCGAATCTGTGACGGGGAAACATATATGTCGTCCGGACCCGGTAGATAGTTCGAGTCGGGAGACCTCAAAAAACCGAAACCATCGGGAAGAATTTCCAGGGTGCCAACCCCAAAAATCAAACCATTTTTTTCAATCTGGTGTTGAAGCAGGGCAAAAATCAACTCCTGTTTACGCATCCCGGCGATGCCTTCGATTTTGAATTTCTTGGCCATCTGAGCCAATTGGCTGACTTTTTTTTCCTTGAGTTCAGAAATGTTCATTCAACTTTACCCCGCTCGCTATTCAGTTAATATGGGCATTAGACAACGCTCGAACGCGCCACACCCCAATATGCCAGATTGTCAATTTCAGATGATATTCTCAGGGCCAGATACACAGCTGCAGTCCACTTACGTCAGAGGGTTGGATCGTATCATCGCCTGATATATAAGTAGTCGTTCAGTTTAAAGTCACATTACACCAAAAGTTTGGATAACGTATGAACCGGTAACTAATTGGGTCAAAAAATGGAGGAATATGAACGATCTGTGATCTTATTCGAAGAATTTATTTTGTATTTGAGTATTCTCTCCTGCTGGCGGGTTCCAAGCCACGATCTGAGTTACCGCTAAGGTATACCATGTTTAATTTTCTGTCAAGCGCTTTCAGCCATACGCCGCAACGGCCGGCATGCGGTTTTCATAAAACGGTAACGCCTCTTTTTGCAGCATTTCCAGCCGGCAGAACCCCATTCCGCCAAATCGACCCGGCACCGGAACGGATCCTCCAAAATAGCCTGCCGATTCCTGCTGTTCATGAGCGGATTTGTGTGGCATTATGGAAAGCGATACCTTGTTATTGTAAATCACGAATGGGTACCCCAAAATGAGAAAAGGAATGGCTTCTGAACATGTCGCCTGACGATACGGAAAATCTGGCTTTGACATTCAAATCTTTTCCAAAAATACCGGGCACTTATGCCGTTGGCGGATCGATCCGGGATATTTTGCTCGACAGACCGCCCGCCGACTTTGACATGGTCGTTTTGGGGGATGCCTATGGGTATGCCCAGCGGCTGGCACAAAGCCGACAGGGACATCTGGTGGTCCTGGGAAAAGAGGGTCAACGGCTTTTCAGGGTCTTTTGTAACAACCGAATCGTAGACATTGTGCCGGCTTCGGGAAATTCCATTGAAGCAGATCTTTCATGCAGGGATTTTACTATAAATGCTATGGCTTACGATATTATCACCGAGAATATCGTTGATACGACGGGGGCAATGAAAGACCTTGAAAGGGGCATCCTCCGCATGGTGTCCGAATCCGCCTTTGAGGCAGATCCCCTCAGACTGATCAGGGCGTACAGAATTGGAGCGGAACTGGGGTTCGGAATCGACACTTGCACGGCATCTGCAGTGGCGCGGCATGCGGCAAAATTGATGACGGTCGCCGGGGAACGAATCAGAACCGAATGGCTGAGGATGCTCAAATGCTCCTCATCTCTGGACTATCTGTTGCAAATGGCCGATTCGGGCCTTTTGTTTGTCCTATTTCCGCAACTTGGAGCACTCAAGGCCTGTACACAAAACGGGCACCACCGCCATGATGCCTACCATCATACCATGGCGGCTTATAACCATCTCGAAAACCTGCTCCATGACTCAGGGATATCGCCTGCCGATCCCATTCGGTCAATGGGATGGGAACTGGATCCCGACCGCAAGGCCCTGCTGAAATATTCGCTGCTGCTTCACGATATCGGGAAACCGGCAACAAAACAGGTCAATGGAGATGGGAAAATACATTTCTACGGGCACGAGAAAAGAGGTGGCGAAATGGCATCGTCCATCTGCCGGGCAATGAAAATGAGCAGGGATGAGACCCGGTACATCATCTTTATGATACGCCGGCATCTGTATCCGTTGATGCTGTTTACGGGTCACTCAGCGGGGACTTTAACCCGGAAGGGCCGTACGCGCTTTTTTATAAAATGCGGAAATGCCGCCAAAGATCTGTTGCTGCAGAGTTTGGCGGATGTGATGGGAAAAGGCATTGGTCAGGAAGCCGGCGTCGCGTCGTACACCGATTTTGTACAAAAAATGCTGGATCTCTTGGTCACGGGTTTCAATCCCGCCAAAAATCGTCCCCCTCTCATTACAGGCCGTGACCTTATCTCCCGATTCGGCCTTTCCCCATCGCCGATAATCGGCCAAATCCTGTCGCGGGTGGAGGAGAGTCGCCTGTCAGGTCAGATCAACAGTCGGAAAGAGGCTCTGGAGATGGCGGCAACATGTCTTGAGAAACTCACGAATGCCCATCCATAAATGGTCTTTTTCCGCGATATCGGCGTCGGGTGGCATGATTTAACTCCTCAAAATAGCACGCTATTCCTTGAGCAAGCATTCGCCTTGCGATTGCTAGGGTTAAATCTGACACCCTCCTTGATCTCACGCAAAAATCCCTATTTCTGGACGGACACTCACAAAAAAGGCCCTGCATCATAAGATGCAGGGCCTTTTCAAATTCAGACGTAAATGGAAACCTCAGGGTTATTTAAACGCATCCAGAGCTGCAAAAATATTGTCGCGAATCCCCTCCACCTTGCCGACGCCTTCGATACCAATATACTTGGGAGCAGCCGCTTCTCCTGATTTTTCCCAATCTTTGTAATACCCAATCAAGGGTTCGGTCTGTGCATGGTAGACATCCAGCCGTTTTTTGACGGTCTCCTCCTGATCGTCGTCGCGCTGAATCAGGGGTTCCCCGGTCACATCATCCTTGCCCTCCTCCTTGGGGGGGTTGAAAACGAGGTGATAGGTTCTTCCACTGGCAAGATGAACCCGGCGACCGCTCATACGCTTGATAATCTCCTCGTCGGGAACGTCGATGTCAACTACTGCTTCGATGGGCACCCCCGCCTCTTTCATAGCGTCCGCCTGGGGAATGGTCCGCGGAAATCCGTCGAACAGAAAACCGTTTTCACAATCGGGCTCCTCAATACGATCTTTCACCAATCCGATGATCACGTCATCTGAAACCAGGGCACCGGCATCCATCAGTTCCTTTGCCTTTTTGCCCAGCTCTGTCCCGGCTTTTACAGCGGCACGCAGCATGTCGCCGGTTGAAATCTGCGGAATACCGTATTGCTCCTTAATATAATTCGCCTGGGTCCCTTTACCGGCCCCCGGCCCCCCCAATAAGATCAACCGCATACACTACCTCCTTTTTTTCCTTTATTTTATAGGCTCAATACCAACGTATTGAATACCCGAACAAGCGGAATCCGTTTGCTATTTTCCCGGAGCAATATGACGGAATGCCTTAGGGGTGTCAAGGTATTTATACCGGATGCCGGATATAGCCGCCTGTTTTTTTACGTTAACAATATTTTTTTCTTGCCAGGATAATTTCTTTAGGCTATAGGTTACGTTTTACAAATTCAGCATCTTTTATCACGATTTAAAAAGGGCTGTTCGATCCGCCGGCAGCCTGTGGCCGAAAGCCACTCAAGCTGCGGACCGACCATTATGCATGCAAAGGGGGCGAGACGTTTGAAGGAAATTCAAGTCAGGGTTATCGACAATGACCTTGAAAAAGCGATGCGGATCTTGAAAAAAAAGATCCAGAATGACGGCCTTTTCAAGAGACTCAAATTGAAGAAAAGCTACGAAAAACCCAGCGAGTTTAAACGGCGGAAACAGCGCGAAGCGCTGAGGCGCCAAAGAATTGCAGCTGCGCGGGCCAGACGGTACCGCTAACAGCGCAGCACAACAGAACACCCGGCAGGAATCCATTCTGAGCCGGGTTTTTTATGCCCATGAAAAAGGATAACACCTACCAATCCTGCCTGAAAACCATGTACGGGTTCAGGAGGTTCGGGATAAAACTGGGACTGTCCACCATCTCCCGAATACTCAAAGGGCTGGGAAATCCCCAAAATCGATATGCTTGCATCCATATCGCCGGGACCAATGGGAAAGGGTCTGTCGCCTCAACCTTGTCGTCCATTTTACAAAAGACCGGACATTCGGTTGGACTCTATACTTCTCCCCACCTGGTGCGGTTTAATGAAAGGATCTCCATAAACGGCGACCCCGTCACCGATAAAGATGTTGTAACGGCATACCATGCCGTCAAATCGGTCCATCACGGCAACCGGGCCCCCACCTTTTTCGAGTTCGCCACGGCCATGGCGCTTTACGAATTTTACCGTCGGAAGGTGGATTGGGCGGTCATTGAAACCGGGATGGGCGGCCGTCTGGATGCGACCAACGTCATCCGGCCGGCCGCGTGCGTCATTACGAATATTTCAGTTGAACACAAAGAATATTTAGGCAATACCATTTCGGAAATCGCCTTTGAGAAGGGCGGCATCATCAAGCCGGGGGTTCCGGTGGTCACCGGTGCCCGGCAAAAAAGTGCGGTTTCGGTCCTCGAAGAAATTGCTGAAGAGAATGGCGCCCGGCTGCTGCGCCGCGGAAAAAATTTTAAGTACCGCAGCAATGGAGACGGATCCTTTAACTACTATGGCAGACGTCATGTCTGGCGCGACCTGCAACCCGGTCTTGTCGGCGGACACCAGATCGAAAACGCCGCCCTCTCCGTTGCGGTGTGTGAAGAGTTAAATACCGTTAAAAAGGCAGAAATTCCCCTGGCAGCCATCAGGAAAGGGCTGGCAGAAGCACGATGGCCCGGCCGTCTGGAGATCGTATCCCGATCCCCCTTTGTCATTCTGGATGGTGCTCATAACCTGGCGGCGGCAAGAAGCTTGGCTGAATTTCTGAAGACCGAACTGCGGGAAAGGGATATTGTCCTGGTCATCGGCATTCTGGACGACAAACCCCACACGGCGATGCTCAACAGTCTTCTTTCCGCAATCAAGCGCGTTGTTCTGACCCGCCCCAAAATCGATCGGGCTCTCGAACCCGACGCATTATTTGCTGCGACCCGCAACCGGGTTAAAGATGTCACCATCATACCTGAAGTCGAACAGGCGGTTCGGTATGCCCTTGAATCTGCCGGCGATAAAGAGGCTATTTGTGTGGCCGGCTCATTGTATGTAGTGGGAGAGGCAAAGGAAGCCCTTGAAAAAATCCTGCCGGCAACCGCTTTTGAATCGTCTTGACATCTGCCGGCGGATCGCCTAATAGAATTATCCGATGATCAGAGCGCCCGTAGCCCAGGGGATAGGGCGTCAGCCTCCGGAGCTGAAGATCGCAGGTTCGAATCCTGCCGGGCGTACCAATCGTATGATCGAGGGGTTCTCATACAGAAGAACCCCTTTTTTTGTCCCAATTAAGGATGGTATTCGATGAGACTTGCCCAACCCAAAGCCTGTCTGTTGCGGGGTGTATCCCCCAATTTTACCGACTGTCTGCGTACGCGGGACCTATCCATCGACCTTGAAGGTGCTGAGGTTCAGCACGCTGCCTACCGTCAATTAATGGAACGTTTGGTCGAAAAAGTTGTGATACTACCCCCAAGTTCCGATCATCCGGACTGCTGTTTTATCGAAGACACCGCCGTGGTGATTCACCGCCATGCCGTGATTACCCGTCCCGGGGCCTCCTCCCGCCGGGGCGAAGTGAAAGCGGTAGCAAAATCGCTTTCCAAATGGTGCCGGGTCCATCAGATGGAAGCCCCAGCCGCTTTGGATGGGGGAGATGTGATGCGCATCGGTGACACCCTTTTAACGGGTCTTTCCGAACGGACAAATCCGAAAGGGGCTGAATTCTTACAGAAAGTTGCAAAAATGGAAGGGGTGAAGGTGTGCACCGTTCCTTTGCAAAAGGGCCTTCATTTAAAATCGGCATGTACCCTTGCGGACGATCATACCGCCGTTTTCAACCCGGAGCTGATCGACCCCCGAGTATTTCCCTCCCTCGATGTCGAATGGCTCCCGGTACCGGAACCCATGGGGGCCAATGTCCTTGCCCTGGGCACAGGTGTGATCGTGTCCCAGGATGCCCCGCAGACGGCAAAACTCCTCGAAAAAAGGGGGCTGCACGTCCATACCGTTCAGGTTACCGAATTTCATAAAGGGGACGGAGCCCTGACCTGTCTCTCCATCCGCATTCCTGCTGAAGAAACCTGGTGTTGCTGAACTTGCAATTAGAGGTGGCTATGATTATTGTAAAAGGCCATGAGAGAACGAAACGAAAAAATTCCCAATCCCAAGGATCTTGAAAAAGAGATCGGCGATTTTCTGTCCAAAAAGTTCGGGGACAATGTCAAAATCGTATCCCCCCTTGCGCTCCCCCAGCAGGTGGAAAAGGATCCGGAAACCCGAAAAAAAACACCGCATAAAAAACTCGATTTTGAAATGAAACCGGAAGAGCTGGTCGCCTACCTGGATCGATTTGTGGTTCGCCAGGATGCGGCAAAAGCGGTTCTGGCCACAAAAATCTGCACCCACTTCAACCGGATAAAACATGCTGAGAATGAACCGGATGCAGGCGGGGACATGGTGGGTGCCATCAAGAACAATGTGCTGATGATCGGTCCCACCGGGGTCGGAAAAACCTATATCATCAAGCTGATCGCCCATAAACTCGGCGTGCCGTTCGTCAAGGGAGATGCCACAAAGTTCAGTGAAACCGGGTATGTGGGCGGGGATGTGGAGGACCTGATCCGGGATCTGGTCAGAGAAGCCGATGATGACATTGAAATGGCGCAATACGGTATCGTTTATATCGATGAGATCGATAAAATTGCATCCAGCCGCAATCTCATTGGTGCGGATGTATCCCGCACAGGGGTCCAAAGAGCCCTTCTCAAACCGATGGAGGAAACCGAGGTTGACCTGAAGGTCCCCCATGACCCCATTTCAATGTTCCAGGAGATCGAGCAGTTTCGGAAAACCGGCAGCCGTGAAAAACGAACTGTCAACACCAAAAACATCCTGTTCATCATGAGCGGGGCGTTTTCCGACCTGGATGAAATCATAAAAAAACGCATGACCCGTCAAACCATTGGGTTCGGTGCCAGTATCAAATCCGGAGGAGACCCGTCGGATTTCCTGAAGCAGGTCCGTTCAGAGGATCTTATTGAATTTGGTTTTGAATCGGAGTTTGTGGGCCGGCTGCCGGTGAGAACGGTTTTTGAACGGTTGAACGAAAAAGATCTCCACCAGATACTGACGAATCCCAACAACCCGGTAATTTTGGGGAAAAAACTGGATTTTGCCGCCTACGGTATCGACATCAAGTTTGAAAATGACGCCCTCGCCCTTCTGGCTGAAAAGGCCGCTGAAGAAAATACCGGCGCCAGGGGCCTGGTCAGCGCGGTGGAAAATGCCCTGCTCATATTTGAAAAACGCTTGCCCTCAACCGATAGAAAATGTTTTCCGGTGACCACCCGTGTCATCGAAGATCCGGAAAACGCCTTGGATACACTGGTCGAAAATCCCGATGAAGCGGAGGCGGAAAAACAATTCAAAAAACTGGTAACGGCTGAAAAACGGAATATCCGCGACCACCTTTTGTCAAATTCCGAGAATCTCACCCTCAGACACAGCCTGACCCTCACCCCTTCCCGCATCGACATCATCGCCGCCTACTATACCAAACACCCGATGGACATCGCAAAGGTGATCAAAAAGATAAAATCTTTTTACGACGACATCAAGAAGATCGAGCTTTACTTCTTCAAAAGCTATGACATCAACATCGTGCTTGAAGAGGAGGCCATCGATTTCATTATCGAACAACTGGTCATCTCCGGCATCGATCTGAAAACGTTCTACAGACAGTTGGCAACCGATTTTGAGCTGGGTCTTAAACTGGCGCGGGAGAAAACGGGAAAAAACCGTTTCTTTATTACCCGGAAAGCCCTGCTTTCGCCTGAAGATTTCATCAGTCATCTGATTCGGGAGGAGATGAAACTCCCCAAAGACCATTGACCCGGCCCATGCCCCATGGCGACCGGTCACGGTTTGAATATCTTTAAACCATTGAGGGAAAAAATCGTCCGGACAGCTTAGGAAAGGAAAACCACTTGAAATGATAGGGATCTCCAAATTGTACTGCGGAACCGTAGAACCTTCGGACGCGCTTCGCTATGGCCGCCATTCCGGTCAACTGCCGTCTCATCTGCTTCAATTCTCGGCGGACAAGAAACCTGTGGTCGTATGGAACATGACACGCCGGTGCAATTTAAAATGCATCCATTGCTATGCCCACGCAAAAGACAGGGCCTTTGAAAACGAGCTGACCAATGCCGAGTCAAAGGAGATGATCGACGACCTTGCGGCATTCGGGGTGCCGGTTCTGCTCTTTTCCGGCGGAGAGCCGTTAATGCATCCCGACTTGGTGGAACTGGCCGGATATGCCGTAGAAAAAGGGATGCGCGCGGTCATATCCACCAACGGCACCTTAATCACCTCCGACAAGGCTCAGCAGCTCAAAGATATCGGTTTGTCCTACGTAGGGATCAGCCTCGACGGGATGGAGGCGGTCCACGATCGTTTCAGGGCGGTGAAAGATTCATTCAAAATGGCCATGGAGGGAATCCGGAACACCCAGGCCGCCGGAATAAAGGTGGGGCTGAGATTTACCATCAATCGCCACAACGCCGGTGAAATCCCGGAAATATTCGATCTCCTCGAAGAGATGGAGATTCCCAGGGTCTGCTTTTACCACCTCGTCTATGCCGGCCGCGGTTCCAAACTGGTCAAAGACGATTTGAGCCACGAGGAGACCCGCCGCGCTGTGGATTTGATCATTGACCGGACCCGGGATCTTCACGAGAGGGGAAAGCCCAAAGAGGTGCTCACCGTTGACAACCATGCCGACGGACCGTACCTCTATATGCGGATGAAAAAAGAGGACCCGGTCAGGGCCGAAGAGGTGTTAAAACTCCTCAAAATGAACGAGGGCAACAACTCCGGACGCGGCATCGGATGTATCAGCTGGGACGGGGAGGTCCATGCCGATCAGTTCTGGCGGCACCTCAGCTTTGGAAACATCAGAAAAAAACCTTTTTCAGAGATCTGGACCGACACATCAGACCCGCTTCTCCCGAAGTTGAAAGAGAAAAAAAAGCATGTGAAGGGACGATGTGCCACCTGCGCATGGCTGGACATCTGCGGCGGGAACTTCCGGGTGAGGGCGGAGGCTGTGTCCGATGATGTTTGGGCCCCGGATCCGGCATGCTACTTGACGGACCAGGAGATTGCGGAAACCATTTAGTGTTCGTCCAGAAATGGCCCTTTTTCCGCTGAGCGGCGTCCTCCGGTCTTCGCCTTTCAGGCTACGCCCTGACAAGCCTCGGGTTTTCTTGCTTGTCACACCATAGCCCCTTAGGGCGACGGCGGATCGATCCTTGCTCATCGAAAAAATTGCTCATTTCTGAATCGAACACTTTCATTGCCCTTTGAGTCGTCGTGGAAGGGCGCTATTTAGCGGGAAAGAAAGGAACTGCGAATGTTATTTCCGGAATACCGACCCAGGCGGATGCGACAAAACGAATCGATGCGGCGGATGGTAAGGGAAACAAAGCTTTCTGCAGATGACCTGATCCTTCCGCTGTTTGCCATCAACGGGAAAAACATCCGCAATCCCATCCCTTCTATGCCCGGCCACAGCCAGTTGTCCATCGATCACCTTTTGAAAAAAGCGCAACAGGCTTATGATTTGGGTATTCCCGCCGTGATGCTCTTCGGCATACCGGAAAAAAAGGATGTTCTGGGCAGCGGCGCCTACGCCAAAGATGGTATCGTTCAGATGGCGACGGCAGAACTAAAGAGCAAGCTTCCCGATCTTATCGTAATTACCGATGTCTGCCTGTGTCAGTACACCGATCACGGCCATTGCGGTTTTGTGGACGGCGGCAGGATCGACAATGACGCCTCCCTGGATCTTTTGGCAAGGACCGCCCTATCCCATGCCAGGGCAGGTGCCGATATGGTGGCCCCTTCTGACATGATGGACGGGAGGGTGGCTGAAATCAGGGACTGCCTCGATGAAAACAGTTTCAGCCATTTGCCGATCATGTCCTATGCCGTCAAATATTGCTCCTCCTATTACGGCCCCTTTCGCAGCGCAGCCGACTCATCTCCCAAATTCGGGGATCGCAGAACCTATCAAATGGATCCGGCCAACGCCCTGGAAGCGATCAGGGAGGCCACCATGGATGTGGAAGAGGGCGCGGATATCATTATGGTCAAACCCGCCCTGGCGTACCTGGACATCATCTGCCGCGTGCGAGAGGAGATCGACCTGCCGATGGCGGCCTACAATGTCAGTGGTGAATACGCCATGATCAAAGCCGCGGAAAAGATGGGTTGGATCGACGGAAAAAAAGTGATGATGGAAACCCTTACCGCCATCAAACGGGCGGGGGCCGATCTGATTCTCACTTACTTTGCATTGGAGGCGGCGGAGGAGCTGCATGGGCAGCTTTCATAATGCTGAAATTTTATCGGTCCTATTCGGCCTATAGGACCTACAGGACGTATACTGATGACTCACACCGTCGAAAAACACCCGGTCCGGTCCGGTCAAACGGTTGACGGGAAAAAAGAAGCCACACTTCGCCTGGTGGCGTGGGAAATTACACGCAACTGCAATCTGAACTGTGTCCACTGCCGGGCCGCGGCCACTATGGGCCCCTACGAGGGGGAACTGGATACCGCCGCATGCCTGAACCTGCTGGACCAGATTGCACAGACGGGTCAGCCCATCGTGATCCTCACCGGAGGGGAACCGTTGTTGCGGCCGGATATTTTTGAAGTCGCCCGGTACGGTACCGACAAGGGCCTTAGAATGGTGATGGCGCCCAACGGGACCCTGATCACGGAATCCATCGCCCGCCAGATGGCCGAAGCGGGGATCAAACGCATCAGTATCAGTCTGGATGGTGCCACCCGGGAGATCCACGACCGGTTCAGGGGGGTGGACGGGGCATACGAAGGATCACTCAACGGCATCCGGATGGCCAGGGATGCGGGGATCGAATTCCAGATCAACACCACCATCACCAAATCCAATCTGGAAGAGATTCCCAAAATCCTCAGGCTGGCCGAAGATGTGGGGGCGGTGGCCCACCATATCTTTCTCCTGGTGCCCACCGGGCGGGGAAAGTATATCCTGGACCAGGAGATCGACGCTGAGGAATATGAGCAGACCCTGAATTGGTTCTATGACCAGCGCGAAAAAACCTCACTCCAACTCAAAGCGACATGCGCGCCCCACTACTACCGTATCCTGCGGCAAAGGGCCAAAGAAGAGGGAAAAACCGTCAGCTTCAATACCCACGGACTGGATGCCGTGACCCGGGGATGTCTCGGCGGTACCGGCTTCTGTTTCATCTCCCACAGGGGGATCGTGCAGCCATGCGGGTTCCTGCATGTCAACAGCGGCGATGTCACCAAGACCTCATTTAAAGAGATTTGGAACCGGTCGGAGGTTTTTACGAACCTTCGCAATTTTTCCAAACTGGATGGGAAATGCGGCGCATGCGGGTACAAAAGGGTTTGCGGCGGATGCCGGGCAAGGGCGTATGAAGCCACCGGCGATTACATGGCGGAAGAACCGCTGTGCAGCTATCATCCCCCCGCCAAACCCTGATCAGGGTCCCGCCCTGCTTTTTTCTTGCCATTTCACCCGAACTGCGGCATCATGAAAGCATCATCATCCCGCACCATTTAGCGACATCGTCAGCTACCGGTTTCACCCTTTTTCGAAAAAGGACGGCGCCATGAAAACCCACACACTGATGATTCCGAATCCCATTACCATCGGAAGAGATGCCTCGATCCAGGAGGCCATCGAGACCATGAAGATCAATTCCATCCGCCATCTTCCCGTGGTCGCCTCAGGCGGTGAGCTGGTGGGGTTCGCAACCCTGGCCGATTTGAAACAGGGATTGATCCCCTCAATGCTGGCTGACGTGACCCTCTCCGATCTGATGATAAACGATCCGATTACCGTCGGTCCGGACGACGATATCGAAATCGCGGCCCAGCTCATCTACAAGTATAAGATTGGGGGGATGCCGGTGATCAAAAATCGGAAGGTGGTGGGCATTATCACCGGAACGGACCTGCTCAGGGCGTTTATCGACATGATGGGGATCCTGACGGCCAGCAGCCGGCTGGATGTGGTGGTCGGGGAAGCCCCCGGATCATTCCAGCAGGCACTCAAGATCATCACCGATCACAATGGAGATGTCATCAACGTGGGGATGACGGCCCAGCAGACCAGCAAACGGGTCTACTATTTCAGGCTTTCCTCCTGCGACACCGAGGTGATCAAGAAAGCACTCGAAGCAGAGGGGTTTCAGGTGTTGAATGCCATGAACTGATGTCCGCCCAGAAATGGCCCTTTTTCCGCTGAGCGACGTCCTCCGCGGGTTTTCCGGCTGCGACGTACAGTAGTACGTCTCGCCGGAAACCCTTGTCGGTCCTTGCTCAGCGAAAAAATTGCTCATTTCTGAATCGGACAACCTCTTTACCCGCCAGATAATCCTCGATGGAAATCAGTAAAGTTCGCTCAGAAATGATTTTTAAAAAAATCATCATCAATCCGTAGACTCGATTTCACTCCCAAGAGAATTCAAAAGCAGGGTGATGGGTCTGTCCTCCACTGTGTCTCCCTCAAGTAGAATGGGGCCGGGACGCCGGTAGGCATCCTCACCGGGAACCGCCGCCAGCCATTTTTCCCTTAATTCTTTGACAATGCGAAAGGCGGGGGCGTTGACATCCACGATGCTCTTTTCGAGCACCAGGGCAAGCCTTCCCTTTCTCTCCTCAAGATGCATCAGCGGTGCAATGGGTACCCCCACAGGCTCC
>CAZWAE010000027.1:0-14512 GCA_964631805.1 uncultured Desulfobacteraceae bacterium
TTTTATAAATATTTCAATAGTATATGGTGGTGTGACTTTTTGCGAGTCCATCAATACTGACATACTTGGATAAAACCGAAATTCGAATATCGAAATGCGAAACAAATTCGAAACTCAAATGATTCAATGTTCTAAACAGCAAAGCAGAGAGCTATTTCGATTTTTGAAGAATGGCCCCAGGTATTTGGGGAAGTAGTTTACAAAATATACAAACCATGTAGGGGAAAAAATTCGAAATCCGAATATCGAAATGCGAAACAAATTCGAAACTCAAATGATTCAATGTTCTAAACAGCAAAGCAGAGGGCTATTTCAGAACCTGGTGTCAAACCCCAGTGAAATCCTTCTTCGAAGGGTCGACATTTCACGGGATAAGCCTTGATTTGTGCTTATGCTGCAATTTGCATGGAGCTATGTGTTAGAGTAATAACCATGAATCCTTCTGTTCATTTTTCATCCACAACTTTTGAGATCATTGTGTTAATGGCATCCTTTAATGGACCGATATGATTTCTGCAAATATCAAACACAATTTCATGATCAACACTGTCATAATGGTGTGAAATCAAATCTCTCAATTTCATGATTTTTTTCCATTCTATCTCCGGATGCATTCGCGTCAAATTCGGATCGCAGTTCTCCAATTTTTTGACCTGCTCCCCAATCACTTGCAGCCTCATGGCAATGGAGTCCAAAATCATTACACCATTGGCATTCGAAACAAAATCCTCTGGCTGCGAGACCTTTGCGGACCTCTCCTCTACGATGCAAATTGAATCTATAATCGTCTCGAGAATAGCGAGAGTGATCTCATCAGACATAAACGATGTCCTTTTCTATGACCGAACGAAATCTTTGGCTCAAATGTGAGCCATTTCTTACAATGCCAACTTTATTTTCAAACCTTTCTTCCAGATAAATTTGCAAGCCGACGACCCTATCAAATAGTGGCCTTTCAAAATCTACCAAAAGGTCAATATCGCTTTCGTCTGTCTGGCAGTCTCTGGCAAAAGATCCAAAGAGCCCGATTGAAACAACACCAAATTGCTCCTTCACGGCGTTTTTCTCTATAGAGAGTAAATGAATTATTTTTCTTTTTGATAATTTTTTCATAAGAAAAACGCTCTACTATGATTCATCACACAAAATAAGCACTAAATTTGATTATCGAAATACCTTTGATTTTTGGTATCGGCATGTTGTCAATCAATTCTAACTTCAACAAGGTTTTTTAAGGGAAGGGCCATTTCGACTGATGACACAGTCTTTTCAATCGTTGAAAATGTCCACTGGAAAATCTTTAAGCAAAACATCCTCGGTGGCTAAAGGCATTTTTTCCAGTTTTGCCTGTGCTGCAAGCATACGGTCGAATGGATCTCGATGTGCGAGAATCCAAGATCCCGCTAGCTGAGCATGTTCAGGTGTCACTGGCATTGCTTCAAAACCGGCCAGAATAATCCATTTCGGTACATTTTTTGCCACTTCAGCAGCATCAGGAAGCTTGCCGATACGAAATTTTGTTGTGATCTCCCAAACGGATGCGGCGCTCACGTATACTGCATTATTTTTATTCTTTAAATAACGTTTAATCCCTGCCGACAATTTAGGGTCATCAAATAACCACCACAAAAAGATATGTGTATCCACAAGCATTTTTAAGATTCCCAAGCTTTCAGTTCCTCTTCAGGCAGTGGTTCAAAAAAAGAATCTGTCACGGCGCCTTTCGCTATTCCCGGGACGCGTTCACTTACTGGAGATAGTGGAACCAGTTTAGCGTAGGGTTTACCCGCCTTCCCAATGATAATTTCCTCACCGGTGTGCGCTCGTGCCAACAATTTGGAAAAATGTGTTTTTGCCTCATGTACATTAACTATCGCCATAATAATCATCCTATTCATATTAGTCCATGTTCTTAGTCTATTTCAACGACTCATTAAATGCAAGGACGAATTTAGTGAATCTTGGGGACGTTGTTTACAAATTATACAAACTTCTATTCTTTGATATTTTAAATGGCTCAATGAAGAAAGTGTTGTTTTCCTTTTTAGGGATCCCAGTAACACCTGCCGGAGCTACGGGGCAGGCAGATTACGCGAATTTAAGCTTCTCCACTATTTTTTCCTGGAAAAGCTTGAAGTCATCTAAGTTTTCCTGGATGATTTTGTTAACGGTTTCGGACTCTAATTCCCAATACAGATGCACCAGCCTGTTTCTAAACTTGGCCATTTTGATCAATCTTTTTGAAAAATCATCGTCGATGAATCCAAGGCGGTTCAATTCAACGAATATGTCGGCATACGTCTCCGGCGTGTTAACCGGTTTTTCGAATTGATAAAGAGAAATGATCCGGTTGCCTATATTTAGGCAGCTTTCGATGGCAAGTTGAAGATACCGCTCCGCAGCACCACGCGATATGTCGTCCTTATCAAGTTCATCTGCAGGCAGCCGCTGCATACCCACCAGAAGTAGATAATACTTGTTCAGTCTCTTCAGGTGGTCCAGGATTCTTTCATCCATGGTACTCGACTCCTTCAAGAAAAAGACGGTTGTGTTCATCAAGGAAATATTTGAAATCAAGAAAAATTTTAGTGTTTTTTTCGTAGAAATTAATAAGTTGGTCCCTGTCTCTTTCAAATAACCTTTTGCCGGAGTTCAGAATCTCCACCACAAAGCGGATTGGTGCATCATTCAGAATGATTATATCAATTTCGTCGGTATGGAAAAAATCTGAAATCTTACCGATAAGATCGAGGTGCTTATTGAATCTATCCGTTTTATCCAGACTTTTATCCAGCAAAACACTTAGATCAATATCGCTCAAGGGTTTCAAGTCCCCCCTGGCTAGGCTTCCAAAAACAATCAGTGCCACGACATCCTCTTCAACTGATATCAAATCAACCAGCCCCGGTAGCTTATCCGCGACGTTATCAGGTATTTTTTTTCCTTCACGGATCATAATTTAATTTTCCTGTCGAGAACAGTGAGCACTCCTCCCTCGCTAAACGAGGGAGATTTAGAGATTTTGGGACGTTGTTTACAAATTATACAAAGTAAGAAAGATAATTTCGAAATACGAATATCGGAATACGAAACAAATCCGAAATTGAAGTATTTATTTTCATAAAATGAATCAATCCGCACCCAAATTTTTACAGATCTTTCTGGCAAGAGGGTCTTTGATCTCTTTGTGTCTTGGAACTGTTTCGACCACCCCAGTGTTTGGATTGATCCATAATGAATGCGATTTCCCTTCGCGCTTGAGATAGCAGCCGGCAAGTCTCAGCATTCTTAGGAGTTTTTTCCGTTTCATTAAACCGCTATCGTATCCTGGATTGCGTCATCAGGAAGTCCGCGCCTAATATCTTCAAATCGGTCCTCGAAAATCAGCAAAACCGCCTCCTTTAGACTTTCCTTGGCTTCTTCAACGGTATCACCCTGCCCGTTTGCACCGGGGACTTCAGGGCAAATCGCCCAAAAGCCACCCTCAGGCGCCTTTTCGATTATGGCTGTCAATTCACCTTTCATTTTATATCTCCTAAGAATTTCGAGGACGTTGTTGACTATTTGAGACTTCCGGGATGTTCGAGGGGTATGGGGTCAAACCCCAGTGAAATCCTCCTTCGAGGGGTCGACGGGGACAACATTTCACGGGACAAGCCTTGATTCGTGGTTTTGATATCATTCGGCTCACTAAAATTTTTTAACGGATTACGCTGCAATTTGCATGGAGCTATGTGCATAGAAAATAAGTGGTTAGTTTTTTCCCAACATTGTGATCCGAAATATACGCTACTTCGATCATTTTACTGATATCTACGGATCAATCTTTCTCTATCTTTTTCCATTCGCCTTCTAAATTAAGTTCTTTGACTTTTTCCTTGAGAAATTCAAAGTCGATTTGGTCGGAAGAAACCTCCATAATTCCTGAAATATCACCTATGTGTTTTTCTGATCCACCTTCCTGATAATATTCCAGCTTTCTCAAAATTACATATTCAACAGGCGCCAACCAAAGCGAATCTCCTTCGAAATCAACACATATTCTTTGATCCAAAGCCCATTTATGCATTTTGTCCTGACCGGAAACATATATGTCTGCTTTAAACCCGGTGTTGTGATGAATAAGGTTGAAATGCCCTCTCTGTTGACGAGTTACTTCCACACGTATGACTTCAAGTGGTGGACAGTAGAAATCTTCAATAGGAAATGCGGAGGCAAATCTGTCAATATCATCCGCATTAAACTCAATGACAATGTCCAAATCATGCGTAAGTCTGGGTTCGCCAAATATTATACTGGCAACCGCTCCGGTCACCATATAACGAACACCCAAACTATTTAGCTTGGAGATAAATAGATTTATAGGATTATGATCGGGCATAAAGAAATATCTCTCGAATCTTTTCCTGAACCTCTTTTTCAGTCCAATCCGGATGTTGTTTGCGCAAACCTGCGGTTTTCAGCTTACGGGCTGTTAACTGGAGATCCAATAACAACCGCAGCTTCTGCTCGGCTGTCATATTTTGATAAATACGTTTTTGTTCAGGGTGCATAAGGAGAACCTGGGGTCAAACCCCAGTGAAATCCTTCTTCGAAGGGTCGACGGGGTCGACATTTCACGGGACAAGCCTTGATTTGTGAATATGCTATCATTCAGTTCGAAAAAGTGAGCCGCCTCGTCTACTTGTTAATATAGCTCCATGCCCTGCACTTAGGAGCCCGCAATATGTATTAGTTGTCACTACCATCGGACAAAAAGTATTTAAATCGGGAGCACTTTCGCACGGATTTTTTTTAATTCCTTGATAAACCGCTTGTCAAAAGTCACGACAAGCGCCTTCCTGTTCATCCGCCACTGCGTTGCTATAACCGCATATCCAAAATCCGAAATTGAATTCGGCCAGTAATCCATCAGAACTTAAAAATCGATCTCATGATCAATCCTGATTCCGGGCATGGTTATGAAATCCGTGACCATCTGATTGCAAGATGGTTTGCAAGCGATATGCCTGAAGAAAAACGAAGGATAACATGGGCATTAAGAAAATGGTCAGGTTTGGATATGATCATGAGACAAATATTTCGAGGTATTGAGGACAAGTTCGATACCTTTATAAATTTCTTCCATGCGTGTCTTTGACAACGTACCGATTTTTTCTTTTAAGCTCGCTTTATCAACTGATTTAAATTGCGTTGTATTCACGACACATCGTTTAGGCATATTTGCCTCACCTTTTTTCAAGGTTACGTTACCCGGCAATTCTCCGAATTTCAGTGTTGATGTAATCGCAAGCATCACAACTGTATTCAATTTACTGTCATTTTATGCATTATTTTGAATCACCAGTCCAGGTCTTCTCCCCATTGGTTCTGAACCTTTTCCTGGGAAAAAGTTTACCCAATAGATTGATCCATGCCTTATTACCATTCCTGCCCCTCTTTGCTCTCATTTCCCTCAAACCATTTTACAGTTTCCAATTGTTCTCTACAAATCTGATCATCTGAAAAGACCCGATCGTAGGCGTTTTTTAAATTCCGTGCTTTCTGCTCGCTTAATTTCTCATGGAGAACCTTTGAAATGTATCGACTCCGAGATAGGCCCTGCCGTTTACTGACTTCATCGATAATGGCAACGATATTCTTAGGGATGGTTATTGCTACTTTTTGTGTATTCATTATATGTTACCTATTTTGGTATGATAAATAGAGAATACCAGATAGTAAGCTTATTATCAAAAAATATAGGAGTCAGTAAATATGGAAAACAAAGGGGTCAGACCCCCGTGCAATGAGTTCTTCTGTGACTTCGTCAATTTCACTCCAGTACGATTATACTTACTTATTTTTGGGCATCCGGTTCCATCTGTCGGAGCTTCTCCGGTGAAACCCTCCTTCAAAGGGAGACCTTTGAATAATTGGCTAAAAACAAGGTCGACTGCTGGTATCGCCAGGCGGCATACAATATCTCAAGAGGGCTAAAAATCCTTAAGGTTGCCACCGTATAAGGTGGTGAGGTGCGCCCGGAAGTTGATTTCCGGGTTGAGCGCCTCGACAACACCCTGCATAGGGTCATAAGATATCCGAAATATCGCCGAAATTGTGAATTCTCCATGGATTTTCCGGGGAATTTGCTAAGAAATATTTTTTTGAATTTGACATCCAACCTAAAATGAGGGGGGACGACAGTTTTTCAAAACGCTTAAAGGATAACCCCGAATTCCTTCCGAATCGTTTACATTTTTGAATGACGCCTAATCATCAATTTCGGCAAATACCGTGCAGGGTGCCCCATCGGCATTTTCTACCATGAGCGGTGAAATGATGACCCTAACTATTTTCGTATTGGCATCTATCATCCTGAGGTCCATATCCTCCAACAGCAATATGGGTTGCTGACTGTCCAGGAATGCCCGATGGGCCTTCCGGCCCTCATTGCGATTTGAAAATGAGGAGAGGGAGATCGTATCGAAACCCAAAATTTTTAGGCTTGGAAACCTGTTACGTAAATCCACGAATAGATTAGCAGCGAATCCAGGGTTGTTTTCCCAGTAAAGGGCCTTTTCCCGCAATTTACCAAACCCGGTTTTTACCATCAAAATATCGATATTGTTCTCAACATCCGAAAGACTCAGATCACCGGTCCCGATCAAATGGCCGGGGGATACAGGAGAGATATCGAGGATGTGGGGATGAGTAAAGATCCAGAAACCGGCAGGGTAATCGGTGATGGTTTTTCCGGTATAAGAAAAATGCCTCGGGCTGTCGATGTGGGTTCCCAGGTGATTGGGAAGCTTCAGCTGCAGCGTGTTGCATGAATCACCTGCATCCATACGGTTGAGGGGTTCGATCCCCAAAGAGTCCCCATTCCCGTACGCCGGGGTTTCCGGAGTCAACGAATAGGATAGGAAAATCGTGTTGATTTTATCACCGTCCATGGCTTTAACTCATAAGAAAATATGAAAAAATTTCATTTTTTTGGGTTCAACTAACCGCAGCTCCGCCTGCTCAATTACATTGCGATATATAGCATAATTGCTTGTTATTATTTATATTTTAGCCTTTTCAAGCCTTGCTGCCGCAAACACACTTCTATGGCATCTGTATATCCTGCCGGGTTTCACCACAGCGGCATCATCTTTTCGGGCACGATTCCCAGCTTGCCGGGAATATGGCAGAGCTTTTCAAAACTGTCATCAAACCAAAGGGCCACGTCAAAGGCATCGGGATACACCTCTTCAAGGCTGTGGATTGAACTCGTATGATATACCATTTCAAGTTTCAGGTTCTTATCGTTGATAATGGAATGGATGAGGTCTTTGACCAGATCAGGCCCGATAAATACAAACCGGACATGCCCCTGGTTCTGGATCTCGGCCATTTTCCCGGACAACCGGTAACGCAGCTCCTGGTATTCCTTCAACCGTCCCATGACAAATCTTATGGCCAAACGTGATTTGGCCTCAATTCCCCTGGGGGTCAGCAGATAAGCATAACCGATTTTTGATGGATTTTTTTTGAAATTGCCGATCTTGATCCAGCCCTTTTCAATCAGGCGCTTTAAGACATAGTTGATCTGCCCGAGGCTGATCCCGGTTTTTTCAGACAGTTGGCGCTGGCTGGTAATCTCTCGCGAGTCAAGCGTATCCAGTACTTGAAAATCTCGATTGGAACCGGTCATCGATTTCATCGAAACACCCCTTTGGGGCTATCGTTTGAAAGGAGCTGCGCATGCGTTCAGAATTGAACGTTATTCATATGCTGAACACTTGAATTTGTCAAGAAATAAAATAGTTAGGAAATTAAGAGAGAGATTTAGATGGATTCAGGATTGGCAATCTCCTAAGGGGGTATTTATGTAGGAGGTTTCGGGGTGATTGAAAAATTAGCAGTCAGGGAGTTTTTTGAACGAACCTTATTTATGCGGGGTGGTTATAAAAACTCCCCGGCTCCTGAAAAAATCAAGTCAAACCAACGGCTTCCCGATACCATTCATAAACCAGCCGAATCCCCTGATCCAAGTCGACTCTGGCGGACCACCCAAGGGTCTGGAGTTGGGTCACATCCATCAGTTTTCGGGGCGTTCCGTCATCCCGCGTCTCATCCCAGACCACATCTCCTTCATACCCCACGATCCGTGCAACCCGGACCGCCAGATCGCGGATGGTCAAATCGATGCCGCAGCCGATATTTAGAAATGGAAAGCCATGGGAGGCCGTTCCTTCTTCAAAGCGTTCATCCGCCATCTGCATGACAAAAATGCACGCATCCGCCATATCATCGGTATATAAAAACTCCCTGAAGGGGGAACCGGTCCCCCACATCGGCACCGTCGGTTCCCCTTTCTTAATTCCCTGCAGTGAAATACCAAGGGATTCTTTCAGATCGTCCGGAATGGCTCCAAACCTCTTTTCATCGGCCGCCACTGCCAGCATATCGTTCCGCTGTACCAGTCGGGCAAGATGAAATTTACGAATCATGGCCGGCAGCACGTGGGAGTTCTCTAGGTTGAAATTGTCGTGGGGGCCGTATAGGTTGGTGGGCATCACCGCCCGGTAACGGGTTCCGTACTGCCGGTTATAGGCCTCACAGAATTGAATTCCCGCGATTTTGGCCAGGGCGTAAGGGGCGTTGGTGGGTTCGAGGGGTCCGGTCAGCAGATACGCCTCTTTCATGGGCTGGGGCGCCTCTCTGGGATAGATGCAGGAACTGCCGAGAAAAAGCAGCCGCGGGACCCCCGCTTCAAAGGCTTGATGAATGACGTTGGCTTCGATCATCAGATTCTGATAGATAAATTCCGCCGGATAGGTGTTGTTGGCATAAATACCCCCGACCCTTGCCGCCGCCAGAACCACATGGTCGATCCGTTCGCCCTTAAAAAAACGGCGCACCGCCGCCTGATCGGTGAGATCCAGATCCATATGGGTCCGCGTGACGATGTGGCTTACGCCCTCTCTTTCAAGGCGACGGCAGATGGCGGACCCCACCAGTCCCCTGTGTCCTGCCACAAATATCCTTTCATTTTTCAGCATAGGGCGCCTGCCTATTCATAATACCGGTTCACCCGGAACCCCTCCTGCCGGCAGAATTCATCCTTCAACGCCTCCTGGAGGTCGAATCGAACCATCTCACCCACCATTTCTGAAAAAGTTATCTCAGGTTTCCACTCCAGGTTCTCCTCCGCTTTTGACGCATCCCCCAAAAGTGTTTCCACCTCCGTGGGTCGAAAATATCGTGGATCGATGCGGACGACAACCTGCCCGGGTGCCAAACCGTTTTCCCGCAGATCCAAAGAAAGGCCCTCAAGTGCCGGCACATCGGTATCCACTTTGGAGATCACCCCCTCCTCTTGGTCCCCCTTTCCGCGCCATTTAAGTTTAATGCCCAGTTCAGCGGCAGCATCCTCTGCAAATTGCCTGACGGAATGCTGGACTCCGGTTGCGATGACATAATCCTCGGGGGTTTCCTGCTGGAGCATGAGCCACTGCATTTTTACAAAATCACGGGCGTGTCCCCAGTCGCGCCGGGCATCGAGGTTCCCGAGATAGATACAATTTTGCAGCCCCAACCGGATACGCGCCATGCCGCGGGTAATTTTCCGTGTAACAAAAGTCTCCCCCCGGATAGGCGATTCATGGTTAAAAAGAATACCGTTGCAGGCATATAGCCCATAGGCTTCCCGGTAGTTTACGGTGATCCAGTAGGCGTACAGCTTGGCCACACCGTAGGGGGATCTGGGGTAAAAGGGTGTATTTTCGTTCTGGGGAACCGTCTGGACCTTTCCGAAGAGTTCTGAGGTGGAGGCCTGGTAAAACCGGGTTGTTTCCCCAAGTTCCAGGATACGGATCGCCTCCAATATCCGGAGAGTGCCAAGGGCATCCGAATTGGCTGTATATTCGGGAGTTTCAAAGGATACCTGCACATGGCTCTGGGCCGCCAGGTTGTAGATCTCATCCGGCTTCACCTCCTGGATGATCCGGATAAGGTTGGTGGAATCAGTCAGGTCCCCATAGTGCATGAGAAACCGTACCTTCTCCTCATGGGGATCCTGGTAAAGATGGTCGATGCGGCCCGTGTTGAACGAAGAGGCCCGGCGTTTGATACCATGGACCTCATATCCTTTATTCAACAAAAACTCCGCCAGATAGGCGCCGTCCTGGCCGGTGATTCCGGAAATTAATGCACGCTTCATTGTCTTCCCTCCGGCAACAGAAGGTCACGCCTTTGATTGTTGCTGCCGCCTTTTAGTCTTTTAAGTTCGTTGAGTCTTTTGAGTGCTAACATCAGATCCAACCAGGTGGTAAACAGCTTTTCCAGCCCGATCTCCGCCCGCTGTTGCATCTGCGATTCCAGAGCCTCCAGTACTCCGGCAAGCTCTGCGTTGCCCGGTTCCTTTTGGACCAGAAAACGGTAAATCTCAACCGCCTTGTCGAAATTCCCCTGGTCCGAATGGACCTTGGCCATGGTCCGCGTAAAAAAAGGCGATCTATCACTCATGGCAACCCTGTATCAATCTATTTCTTTATTGTTTTTGCCTTGGCAGGTCCATTGAATTTGAAAATAACTTCGTTCTCCCCGATCACTCCCAACTCCTGCCGGGCGACATTTTCAATATACTTCAGATCGTTTTTCAGCCGGTCGATCTCCCGGTACAAAGCGAGGTTTTCCCGGTTGAGATCCTCAATCCGCACCGAAAGACGGTCCTTTTCGTTTTTCAACAGCTGATAGTCCACCCACCCGTTATCGCCGAATATGATGACCAGAAGCAGATTTACCAATATCAGGATGACCACCGAGAAGATGATCTTCTGCTTGTTGTTCACCGTTTTCTCCCGTTATACCGCTCGGATTAAAGCCCATGGTTCTGAAACCGATTTTCAATAAAGGCCCCATTTCAAATCCGGTAGCATATATAAAATCTCGATAGCCGTCAACGCTACGGATTCAATCATTATGTGCAAGCTCTCAGATAAAAACGGCGTGCGGTGAATCGGATGCCGGAAATGGGTGTTTTTTGAAAAACCCTTGACAGATGTTTTTCAATTGGGTAAAGGATTCGTTTTATCTAATTAGACGAACTTGAAAGGAGTCAACGGCTGTGGCAAATCATAAATCCGCATTAAAGCGCGCCCGACAGAATGAGATCAGACGCTTGCGAAATAAAGGCGCCAAAACGAAAGTTAAGAATATCACCAAAATGGTTCGAACGGCGGCCCGGGACGATTCGGGTGAGGATGCCGTCAAAATACTGGATAGGGCCAAATCCACTATCGACAAAGCGGCAAAAACCGGTGTCATTCATAAACGCACCGCTGCCAGAAAAATATCCCGTCTCTCCCGACTGGTCAACGCTTAGAAGTCATCCGTCATACTGTTGAATACCGTTTCCGACAGCCGCTTTGACATCGCGTTGATGGCATTCGACTTGTTGTCTTCCGTTGCCAGTTTGTCCGATTCAACCGGATAGGTTTCATTTGCTGAAAGATCCTTACGTGCCCAGAGCACCCGGTTGTCATGATCCATCAAATTCAGGTCAACGACAATGGTGACACGCCTTTCGAGCGCGGTATTTTCGCTTTCATGACTGGCAGTGGTGATATGCATCGATTTGATCACACCGGATAAGACTGCCTCAGCCTTCTCACGGCTGGTTACGGTGGCGATGCCGCTTCTTGTGAACTCATAAATCAAATCGTTGGTCACCACGGTTTCCAGCCCGGTTTCCTGGGTTCGGTTTTCAAAGACCGCAACACTTATTTTCCGCACGTTTTCAGGCAGATCCCCTCCCCCGGTGAACCGATAGCCACAGGCAGTCAACACCGCACCGAAAAACAACAACGCCCACAACATTTTTTTGCATTTCAACAATTTCATCTCCTTTATACAACGATGTTCACCAGCTTGTTCTTGACCACAATCACCTTCCGGATGGTCTTGCCGCCGATAAATTTCTGAACTCTCTCATCTTCCAGGGCGGCTGCCTTGATGGCATCTTCTCCGGTATGGGCTGCCAGCTGCAATTTGCTTCTGAGTTTTCCATTGACCTGAACCACGATGAGAAGTTCATCTTTTGAGAGCGCATCCTCCCTGTATATCGGCCACTCTGCAGCCAGAATGCTGGTGTCGTGGCCCATGGTCTCCCAGATCTCTTCCGCAAAATGGGGAACGATGGGCGAAAGCAGGAGCGTTGCGGTGGTCAGTGCAAATCGCATCACACCGGCCGTATGGGGATCATCCGGGTCCACATCGATCCCCTGAATCGTGTTGATCAGTTCCATTACCGCACTGATGGCCGTATTGAAATGAAATCGATCCTCGATATCCCGGGTCACCTTGCGGATGGTCTGATGGGTCTTTTTGTAAAGAGCCCTCAGATCCCCGGAAAGTGCGTCCGGGTCCCCGGAAAAGGACTCTGTGGCACAGATTGTCGGCATATGTTGCCGGGCCAGGCGCCACACCCGATTGAGAAAACGGGATCCGCCCTCCACTCCCTGATCGCTCCACTCAAGATCCCTTTCGGGGGGGGCGGCGAACAGGCAAAACAGCCGGGTGGTATCGGCACCGTATTTTTCGAGAAGCGTGTTGGGATCAATGACATTTTTCTTCGACTTGGACATTTTCTCCACACGCCCCGTCCTCACGGGCTCGCCGCATTTGACACAGCAAGCCTTGCCTTCGCGGTTCTCCGATTCTTCCGGCAGCAAAAAACCGTGGGTGGGACAGGTTTGGGTCTCTTTGCAGACCATGCCCTGGGTCAACAACCGGGTGAAGGGCTCTTTGTATTTCACCAGACCCAGTTCATGCAGGACACGGGTGAAATATCTGGAATAGAGCAGGTGCAGTATGGCGTGCTCCACCCCGCCGATATACTGGTCCACGGGCATCCAATAGTCCACGTCGGCAGAATCAAACATGCCGTTTTCATGGCGGGGGCTGCAGTACCTTTCGAAATACCAGGAAGATTCCACGAAGGTATCCATGGTATCGGTTTCCCGGCGGGCGTTGAGATCTCCGCAAACCGGGCAGGCGGTTTTGACGAAAGCATCCAGTTCCGGCAGGGGGGACCGGCCGCCTTCGAGCAGATCGGCATCTTCGGGAAGCATGATCGGCAGATCGGATTCCGGAACAGGGACAATCCCGCAGGATTCGCAATGCACAACGGGAATGGGCGCTCCCCAATACCGTTGCCTTGAAATACCCCAGTCCCTTAAGCGAAAATTCACCCGTGACCGGCCGGCGCCCTTTTTTTCAAGCGCTCTGGGGATTTCGTCAATCGCTTCGGTGCTGTTCATACCGTCAAATTTTCCCGAATTGACCATAGTTCCCGGGTCGGTGTAAGCCTCGGTCATCACAAGCCCATCCAGTTTCCCGTCCTCCGGCATGACCACAACGACAACATCAAGACCATATTTCCTGGCAAAGTCGAGATCGCGCTGGTCATGGGCCGGCACGCTCATGACAGCACCGGTCCCGTATTCCATCAAGGCAAAATTAGCGGTATACACCGGCATTTTTCTACCGCTCATGGGGTTGATACAAAAGGAACCGGTGAAGACCCCCTCCTTTTCATAGGTTTCGACCGCTTTGCTGGACCTGTCCTGGCGGGCGATTCGTTCGACGAAGGCTGCGACGGCCCCTTCCTGATCAGTCCCTTCCGATAGCTTCATCACCAGGGGATGTTCAGGCGCCAGGCACATAAAGGTCGCACCAAACACGGTATCCGGCCGGGTGGTAAACACCGGGATCTCTTCGTCTGCGTTTTCAACGTTAAACCGAATCTCCGCGCCGGTACTTTTACCGATCCAGTTTTTCTGCATCGTGGTGACCTTTTCCGGCCATCCCGGCATTTTTTCGCAGTATGCCAGGAGATCTTCCGCAAAATCGGAAATTCGGAAAAACCACTGACGGAGTTTTTTCTGTCGCACCGGCTGGCCGCATCGCCAGCACAAACCGGCTTCGACCTGTTCATTGGCAAGAACGGTCTGACAGGGATCGCACCAATTAACAAATGACTCTTTTCGGTAGGCCATCCCCCGTTCCAGCATTTTAAGGAACAGCCACTGTTCCCAGCGGTAATACGCCGGATGGCAGGTGGCAATCTCGCGGTCCCAGTCATAGGAGAAACCGATCTTTTTCAGTTGGCTTCTCATATGGTCAATATTGTCGTAGGTCCAGCGGGCAGGATGGCTGTTGTTGGCGATGGCAGCATTTTCCGCCGGCATTCCAAAGGCATCCCAACCCATGGGGTGCAGTACGTTAAACCCCCGCATCCGTTTATACCGGGCTACGACATCGCCGATGGTATAATTCCTGACATGACCCATATGGATGTTCCCGGAGGGATAGGGGAACATCTCCAGCAGGTAATATTTCTCCTTTGCGGAATCCGTATCGACTTTAAAGAGTTCCTGAGCCTCCCATCTTTTTTGCCATTTTGCCTCGATGGGTTCAGGGATATATTTTTCATCCATTACAGCGCCAATGCCTCCGGATTTATGAATATCGCTAAAAGTGT
>CAZWAE010000027.1:14612-26006 GCA_964631805.1 uncultured Desulfobacteraceae bacterium
AAGCTGGAAGAATTTCACATTGAGAGTTCGGCCAGAGAGATCACCCATGGCAACATATATAAAGGCGTGATCACCCGGGTGGAACCCGCCTTGCAGGCGATTTTTGTCGACTACGGCGCAGAACGGAACGGATTTCTGCAAAAGAACGAGATCCACAGCGATTATTATCAAGACATTGCGGCCGGAAATCAATCGATCCATAAAATCGTCAAACAGGGGCAGGAGCTTCTGGTCCAGATCACCAAGGACCCGGTCATGAAAAAAGGAGCGATGCTGACCACCAACATCTCCCTTCCGGGCAGATACATGGTCCTGATGCCGGGCAGCGAAAACCGGGGCATCTCCAGAAAAATTGACGATGAAAAAGAGCGAAAACGATTAAAGGAGATCGTCGGGATGCTCAAACTGCCCGATGGATTCGGCCTGATTGTCCGTACTGCCGGTGCAAAATGTAATAAGACCCAGTTGTCCAGAGACTTGAGTTACCTGATGCGATTGTGGAAAAACATCAAAAAAAACGTCATGAACGTCACGACCCCCTCATTGCTCTATAAAGAGCAGAACCTTGTGCTGAGGTCACTGCGGGACTATTTTACATCCGACGTCAGCGGAATGCTCATCGACGATGCAGCGGTATTCAAGGAAGCCAAAGATTTTGTCCACATCATCGCCCCCAAGCAGACAAAGATCGTAAAACTCTACAAGGGCGCCAAACCGATATTTTCAAAGTTCCGCCTGGAAGAACAGATCGCCTCGATCTACAACAGCCGGGTGGCTTTGAAATCCGGGGGATCCATTGTGATTGCGCAAACCGAAGCGCTGGTGGCTGTGGATGTCAACTCCGGCAAGGCGATCCGTGAAAAATCTATCGGACAAACCGCCGTGCAGACCAATCTGCAGGCGGCAGAAGAGATCGCCCGCCAATTGCGATTGCGGGATCTGGGGGGGCTGATCGTGGTGGATTTTATCGACATGAGGGAAACCAAAAATAAACTGGAAGTCGAAAAAACCATGAAGACCCATGTCAAACCGGATAAAGCCAAAACAAAAATCGGTAAAATCTCCAGATTCGGCTTGATGGAAATGTCGCGGCAGAGGTTGAGGCCATCCATCGAATCCAGCAGTTTTGAAACCTGCCCGCATTGCAGGGGCAAAGGATTGACCCCATCCCAGGAAACCCTCGGCATCGGTTTTCTACGTAAGCTCAGCCTCGAAATCCTCAAGCCGGGTATCACCGTTGTTAAAGGTGTGGTGCCGGTACTGGTGGCGGATTATCTGCTGAACAGAAAGAGAAAAGAGCTCATGGAACTGGAAACCCGGCACAACGTCAGCATCACTATAGAGGGAAAAAGCGCCTTGATTCCTGGCGAGGTTGAGATTCTCGCCGAATAGAATATAACGATCCAGGAGATATGGGGAAATGCCGACAATCAAAAGTGACAATTCAATGGGGCTCTCAAGGATCATCATCATCGTTGCGGTCGTAGCCGCTATTGCCGCCGGATTTTTTATCTTCCGCGGCAAGAAAGCTGAAAAAGCACCTCCTCAGATGACTGCCAAACCGGAGACGGTACACGGGGAAGTAAAGGACAGGCCGGTCATCGATTATGGACGGCTGGAAAAAGACCCGGTGCTCAAGGAGGAGATGCAGAAACGAAAATCGGCGTACGGAATCCAAAAGGGTCTCGACTTCATTTTAAAACCGGAAGAATCCCTTAAAATCGGCGGTGTGACCGTCCCCATGAAGGAGATTCTCGAGAAGATCCGTCTTGAAAAAGGGGATATTATCGAGAAAGACCTGATGGAGCTTCCGGACCTAGAAGCGATCATCAAGGAACGAAATATCCGAATCCGGCAACTCGTTGAAATTGAAAAGCGATACAGCAAACTTGAAAAAATGCTGAAAGACCCGTCTGTATCCGAGGATGCGGGCCGTCAGCAGGAAATCGCCGGAGAGCTTGCTGCGCATGCAGAAACCGTTGCACTTTTCAAAAAGTATATGGGAGCCGTCATCGCCCTGGAAGACACCCGGAAGAAACTGGAAGGGGGGGATGCCGAAACCCGTGAATCGGCGAGAACGACGATAAACACGTTGAAATTTGAACTTGAAAAGCTTGAAAGAGTACTCGGCATACCCAAAATACCCGAACAGCGGATGGAGGCTTACGGCATATACGTCGTCCGCAAAGGCGATAACATCTGGAATATCCACTTCAAGTTTTTAAAGGAGTATTTTATCCACCGGCAGATCTCCCTCGCCCCCATGTCGGATGAACCGGATGAGAAAGGGTTCAGCTCCGGAGTGGGCAAAATTCTTAAATTTTCTGAAAATATGGTTTATATTTACAACGTGAAAGAGCAGAAGCTTGATGTAGACCTGAACCTTCTCCAGCCTTTGAGCAAAGTGGTCATATTTAACATGGGGGAGATCCTCACCCTGCTGGACCCCATCGACACCTCCCATGTCAGCCGGATCAAATTCGACGGCGAGACCTTGTGGATACCCGCAGATCAATAACACCCGATTTGCATCCCACAACCGTCGCATAATCTAGAAAGGAGGGATTTTTCGACAAAACTGTTTGACCTGAACATTCAGATACAGTATATGAGCGCAAATTTTAAGGAAATACCGAAGATTCATATCAGCCGCAAATTGGGTTCACTGGACGTCCCTCTTGTTGCGGCATAAATGTTTAATCTTACAATGGAGGTTTTGTTTTGATTGGTATCGCATATGCCATGGGTCAAGGTGGCGCAGCAGAGCAGGGTGGGGGCGGATTCGCATCGTTCATCCCGCTGATTCTCATGTTTGCCATTTTTTATTTCCTGTTGATCCGGCCCCAACAGAAAAAAACAAAAGAGCATCGGGAAATGGTTTCCAACCTGAAAAAAGGGGATCGTATCGTTACCGGTGGGGGTCTGTTCGCCCGGGTCACAGGTTTGGATGAAAACACGCTAACTGTGGAATTGGCCGACAAGGTCAGGGTTAAAATGCAAAGGGCCAGTGTTGCCACATTGGTACAATCCGCCCCACAACCCAAACAGTCCTCCAAAAAAGCGAAAGCGGACTAGCCGCGAGCCCTAACGTCATTTCTTTATAGAGCCCCTTCGATTACCGAGCCTTGGGAAAGGCTTTTTCTTGTCTGGGGCTTTTATGAGAGCGCCCATTCAACTGACCGGTTTTGCGTATCGGTGTTGGAATGACCGGGCAAACGGAGATGTTTGCCCAAGCATCAAATGAAAGGACACAGCATTGAAAAATATCTCATGGCGTCTTGTCATCATTCTCGGCGTCGTCATCACCGGGTTCATCTATATCCTACCCACCCTCAGCCCGGGGATGTGGCCCCACAAGAAAATCAACATGGGGCTCGACCTTCAGGGCGGAATGCATCTCGTGCTCGCCGTTGAGACGGAAAAAGCCGTGGAGAGTACGGTGGAAAGGATCACCCATGAAATGCGAATCCTCCTGAGAAAGGAACGTATTCCCTACAGCCGACTGGAACGGGTGGAGGGGACGCACATCTCCTACCAGACTTCCGGAGACGACGGGGGCGATAAATTCAACGGCCTGCTGGACCGGGAATTCCGGGATTTGAGAATCCTATCGAACTCGACGGACGCCAGCGGTATCACAACCTACCTGTTGGACCTTCCCGACGAGGAAACGGCCAGAATCAAGAGGTCCGCAGCGGACCAGGCCCTTGAAACCATTCGAAACCGCATCGACCAATTCGGGGTTTCAGAGCCGGATATCCGGCGTCAGGAGGGAGACCGGATCCTGATCCAGTTGCCCGGCATCAAGGACACCGGGCGCGCAAAAGAGCTTATCGGAAAAACCGCTCTGCTCGAATTTAAGATTGTCGATGAAACCCATGATCTGGGCGCCGCCTTGGGCGGCCGAGTACCGCCGGGGAGTGAAATCCTCTATCAGGTGGAGGAGGATCCGAAAACAAGGCGGGACATCAAAACACCCTTTCTGATCAAAAAGAGGACGCTGCTGACCGGCGCCAATCTGACCGAAGCAAGGGTCGAAATCGATTCCCAATACAATGACCCCTATGTTTCCCTGAAATTTGATAGAAAAGGTGCCAGGATTTTCGAGCGGATCACCGAAGAGAACGTTCGGAAACGTCTTGCCGTCATCCTAGACAACACGGTATATACGGCGCCGGTTATCCAGGAGAAAATCGCCGGAGGAGAAGCCCGCATTACCGGCAACTTTACGACGGAGGATGCCCGGGACCTGGCAATTGTCCTGCGTGCGGGTGCGCTGCCTGCGCCGGTCAGGATTTTGGAAGAGCGGACCGTCGGTCCTTCCCTTGGCTCCGATTCGATCAACAAGGGGTTGATGTCCATGATGATCGGCGGATTGATGGTCATCACCTTCATGGTGATCTACTATAAAGGATCGGGAATCCTCGCCGATATCGCGCTGATCCTGAACATCCTTCTCATCGCCGGAGGATTGGCGGGATTCCAGGCAACGCTGACACTGCCGGGAATCGCCGGCATCATCCTGACCATCGGTATGGCCGTGGATGCCAATGTTTTGATATTTGAGCGGATCCGGGAAGAGATGGCCCTTGGGAAAACACCCCACACAGCGGTGCATGCCGGGTATGACCGGGCCACTCTAACGATTCTGGACGCCAATGTCACGACACTGATCGCGGCCCTGGTTCTGTTCCAATTCGGTACCGGTGCGGTAAAAGGGTTCGCCGTGACCTTAAGCCTGGGAGTCCTGGCCAGCCTGTTCACGGCGCTGGTCTTTACACGGGCCGTGTTCGACTTTTTTCTGACCCGGAGAAGAATCAAAACCCTCAGCATTTAATGGCGATCGCCAAAAGCTTGCGGGAATGACTATATTAAGGAAACCATATGCAGTTTATTAAACCGGATATCGACATCGACTTTGTGGGAAAGAAGCGATTTGCTCTTTTCGTTTCCACTTTGATGATCATCGTCAGCCTTGCCTCCCTGGCATGGCACAAGGGTCCCCGTTACGGGATCGATTTTGCGGGGGGAACGCTGATACAGGTAAAATTCAACCAGCAGACCGACGTCGGGACCGTCAAATCAGGGCTGGACAATGTAAACCTCGGAAAATCCTCTGTACAGCTATTTGGAGATGCCACCGAAAACGAGTATCTTATCAGGACCGACAGTTCCCTAAAAAGCACAAAAGGGTTTTCGTCGGAGGTGAAAGATGCCCTGGAGCAGGCTGCAGGGGTAAGTGCGGAGATCCGACGGGTCGAGATGGTCGGTCCGCAGGTGGGTAAGGATCTCAGGGAAAAAGCGCTTTTTGCCATGTTTTATGCCCTTCTGTTCATCACCATCTATATATCGGGACGATTCGAGCTGAAATGGATGATCAGCGGTGTGATGGCAGCCGCCCTGGCGGCAGCCGTGTATTTGATAACCAGATTCGATGTCAGCATACCCTTTCTGATGGCGTCAGCCCTCATCGTCACCCTGGTCCTGTTCTGGCTTCTGGAACTGAAATATGCCATGGGTGCCATCGTCGCACTCATCCATGATGTGACGATCACCGTGGGACTTTTTTCGATTTTTGACAAGGAGTTCACACTGCCGATCATTGCGGCCCTGCTGACCATTATCGGATATTCCCTGAATGACACGATTATTGTTTTCGACAGGATTAGAGAAAATTTGAGGAAACACCATAAAAACCCGCTGTCGTTTATCATCAACCGGAGTATCAACGAAACACTCAGCAGAACCGTACTCACCTCGCTGACAACCCTGGCGGTCGTCGTCACGCTTTTTTTATTGGGTGGTGGCATCATCCATGACTTTGCCTTTGCCCTCATCGTGGGTGTCATGGTGGGGACCTATTCATCTGTGTTTGTTGCAAGCCCGATACTGCTTGCATGGCACGGCCAAAAAAGGAAGTAAATCAAACAGGCCTGAAGAGGGCCCGGGGTTGGCAGACAGAAAAGATCCAGAAGACACAATATTACCCCAAACAGGGCTTTCGCTCCGGATCATGGCCTATGGAAAAACTGCTCCCTTGGTTTACCTTAAAGTACATTCCGGGAATCGGAAACCATCTCTTCAAAAGGCTCATCGACAGGTTTAAAACGCCGGAGGGGGTTTTCGATGCGCCGGCGGATGAGCTTTCCAGGATCGATGGGGTATCGGGTCGGTTGGCGGCCACCATCAAGGGATACCGCGCACCGGATTCGGTCAAAAGAGAGATAGACCAGACGTTAAAAAAGGGTTTTGAGGTGATCACCCAGGCAGACGCGGTGTATCCGCCCTTGTTGCTGGAAATTCCGGATCCACCGCCGTTTTTATTCGTGTATGGCCGTCTCGACACGAACGTCAGCAATGTCGCCATGGTGGGATCCAGGAACGCAACGCCCTATGGTATCACCATGGCCGAACGTCTGTCTGCAAGCCTGGCGGCCATGGGGGTAACGGTGGTCAGCGGCATGGCCCTCGGTATCGATACTGCGGCCCATAGGGGTGCCCTGAAAACGGGCCGGAGGACCATAGCCGTCCTCGGAAGCGGGCTGGGCAGGATCTATCCGGCGAGCAATCGAAGTTTGTTTCATCAGATCGCGGAAAACGGGGCTGTGGTATCCGAGTTTTCATTGATGACAGAGCCGGAACCCCACAATTTCCCGATTCGAAACCGCGTCATCAGTGGGATGTCACTTGGAACCGTTGTGGTTGAAGCCACCCGCAGAAGCGGTTCTTTGATCACGGCGCGTCTTGCGGCCGAACAAAATCGGGAAGTGTTTGCGATCCCGGGAAGCGTACAATCTTTTAAAAGCACGGGAACCCACACACTGATCAAGCAGGGAGCCAAATTGGTAGAGCATGCGGGGGATATCATTGAAGAGGTTTCCCATCTCATGAGCCCGCGGGGGATTGAAACAAAAACGATTTCCGAGCCGGAAAGGGATCTACCGCCCATCTCACCTGAAGAGATGCCGGTTTTTCAGGCGCTGGGGCCCTACCCCCTCCATATCGATGATCTTGTGCGTTCCCTGAATATCGATCCCGGAAAGCTTTCAGGCTTGCTGCTCCGTCTTGAACTCAAGGGTATTGTCCGGCAGTTGCCGGGAAAACTGTTTGTATTGAAACCTGGATTAGAGGAGAATCGTGGCTAAATCCCTTATCGTCGTTGAATCACCTACAAAGGTGAGAACCATCAAAAAGTATCTTGGCAAGGATTTCAATGTGGCCGCCACTGTCGGTCATCTGAAAGATCTTCCCCCAAAAGAGATCGGTATTGATATCGAAAGCGGTTTTAAACCCAAGTATGTCACCATCCCCGGGAAACAGAAAGTGATAAAAGCGCTTAAAAAGGCTGCTACCGGCGCCGAGGAGATCTATCTGGCGCCTGACCCGGACCGGGAAGGGGAGGCCATCGCATGGCATACTTCGGAAATTCTGAAGAAAAAGGGAAGAACATTTCACCGGGTTCTTTTTCATGAACTGACCAAAACCGCCATCACTGCCGCCGTATCACAGCCTGAAGCACTGAATCTACCCAAATATGAAGCCCAGCAGGCCCGAAGGATACTGGATCGGCTGGTGGGCTACCAGGTTTCGCCCCTGTTGTGGCGGAAGGTCAAGGGCGGGTTGTCAGCCGGGCGCGTGCAATCGGTTGCCGTCAGAATCATATGTGAAAGGGAACGCGCTATCCAGGCATTCAATCCCGAGGAATACTGGTCCATCACAGCTCATCTTGAGGGAGACGCCCCCCCCCGGTTTACCGCCAAAATTGCCAGGAAAAACGGGAAGAAGCTGAAGATTCCCGATGAAGCAACGACCCTGAACATCCTGTCGGAACTTGAGGGGAAGCCCTATATCGTCAAAAAGGTCCGGAAAAAAACCGTTCGAAGGAATCCGCTCCCGCCATTTATCACCAGCAAACTCCAGCAGGAAGCCATTCGCAAACTGAGGTTTTCGGCAAAAAAGACCATGACCGTTTCCCAGCAGCTTTATGAGGGGGTTGACTTGGGTCCGGGTGAACCGGAAGGGCTGATTACCTATATGCGAACCGACTCCACCCGAATATCCGAAGAAGCCGCCATGGATGCATTGCAGCTCGTTCGGGAGCGTTTCGGCGAGAATCATACCCACGGGAAACCGAGATTCTTCAAAAACCGGAAAAAAGCGCAGGATGCACACGAGGCCATCCGGCCCACATCGGTTTTCAACACACCGGAAAAACTCTCTCCTTTTCTGTCAAAGGATCAGCTGGCGCTCTATCGCCTCATCTGGCAGCGTTTCGTTGCCTCCCAAATGGCCCAGGCGCTGATCGATCAGAATTCGGTGACCATCGGTGCCGGGCAGTATGAGTTTACCGCCAGCGGATCAACCATTAAGTTCCCCGGATTTATGGCTCTTTATATGTCTGTGGATGAGGAAAGCGAAAGAAAAAGCGAAGATAAAAAGGAGATGTTGCCGTCACTTTCCGAAGGGTTGGTTCTCGAACTGAAAAAGATGGAACCCAAACAGCATTTTACACTGCCGCCTCCAAGATTCTCAGAAGCTTCCCTGGTCAAGGAACTGGAGGAAAACGGCATCGGACGGCCCAGCACCTACGCGGCCATTCTTTCCACCATTCGTGACAAGGGATATGTCGAACTCGTTAAACGATATTTCCGCCCCAGTGAATTGGGATTTATCGTCAACGACCTTCTCGTAATGAACTTCCCCGATGTCTTTGACGTCGATTTCACCGCAAAGATGGAAGATAATCTCGACCGTGTGGAGGGTACGGAAGCGAATGCGACCGAGCTGCTATCCCGTTTTTATGATCCGTTTAAAAATGCCCTGGACCAAGCGGCAGAAGGAATGCTCAGCATGCGCGGCGTGGGGTTTACCACCGATCTTGCCTGCCCCCAGTGCGACACAGGAGAACTACACATCAAAGTTGGGAAAAACGGGGAATACCTGGCGTGCGACCAATATCCCGAATGCCGTTATACACGGAACTACACCCGCGACGAAAAAGGGAGGATCCAGCCGGAGGAAACCGTGGCGGAAAAGCTCACGGACATCACCTGTGAAAAATGCGGAAAACCCATGCTGATCAAGCAGGGTCGGTACGGTGAATTTCTGGCCTGCAGCGGTTACCCCGACTGCAAATCCACCCGATCGGCCAATTCAAACGGTGTTGCCAAGGCAACCGGCGTCAACTGTCCCGAGAAGAACTGCACCGGAGAGATCGCGGAAAAAAGATCCAAACGGGGAAAGATATTCTACGGATGCAACCGATATCCGGATTGCTCCTATGCCATATGGGACAAGCCGCTGGAAAAACCTTGTCCCAACTGCAACGCCCCCTTTCTGGTAGAGAAAACCACCAAGAAAGCGGGTCGTTTCATGATGTGCCTGAACAAGGCCTGCGGGTACAAAGAGACGCTGTAAAGCGATAATAATGCTTGACATCCGCAATCATGGGGTTTAAGACGCACAGTAAAGGACACAACGGAACCTTATGAAATCGAATTTTACCATTATAAACCTTATCAGCATCATTATTGTCCTCGTCGTAGGCGTCCTAGCCTGCCACGGGGGAGAGGGTTCATAATGGCTTAGATAAAAGCACCGACAAACATCAAATCCGTTATCAGCCCTCAACTGATAACGGATTTTTTTTTGCTTTTTTAAACCCGGGTTGAACGTGTATCGCGAAAAATTGAACCGCAGGAAAGCGTTAAACTATAATCCAACGTTGTCAGGGACGGATCATCATGAAAAGTGACAAAGTAAAAAAAGGCGTCGAACGAGCGCCTCACAGGAGTCTCTTCAAAGCCATGGGGTACACCGATACCGAGATCGGCAGGCCCCTTATAGGGATTGCCAATGCCGCCAACGAGATCATACCCGGCCATATCCACCTGGACAAAATCGCCGAGGCGGTGAAAGCCGGGATTTACATGGCCGGCGGCACCCCCATTGAATTCGGTACCATCGGTGTCTGCGACGGGATTGCCATGAACCATACGGGGATGAAATACTCACTGGCCAGCCGCGAACTGATTGCCGACAGCATCGAGGTGATGGTGACAGCCCATGCCTTCGACGGTATTGTTCTCGTCCCCAACTGTGACAAGATTGTGCCGGGGATGCTGATGGCGGCTGCCAGACTGGATATTCCGGCCATCGTGGTCAGCGGCGGCCCCATGCTGGCAGGACGCCACCCTTACCGAAAAGATGCCGGAAAGATCGACCTGATCACCGTTTTCGAATCGGTGGGAGCCGTGCGTGCCGGTAAGATGACCGAAGGGGAACTCACCCAGATAGAAAACGCGGCCTGCCCCACCTGCGGATCCTGCGCCGGCATGTTTACGGCAAATTCCATGAACTGCCTCACCGAAGCCATCGGCATCGGACTGCCGGGCAACGGCACCGTTCCCGCTGTAATGGCGGAACGGCTGCGCATCGCCAAATCCGCCGGCATGCAGATCATGAACCTGGTGAACCACGATATCACCCCGCTTAAGATCATGACGGCAGAGGCATTCGAAAACGCTTTGACCGTGGATATGGCCCTGGGGTGTTCAACCAACACGGTTCTCCATCTCACCGCCATTGCAGGGGAAGCCGGTATCCACATCGACCTCGACAAAATCAATGAGATCAGCCGGGTGACGCCGCATCTCTGTTCCCTGAGCCCGGGGGGCAGCCATCATATCGAAGATCTGAACCATGCCGGTGGTATCGGAGCTGTGATGGCGGAACTTTCAAAAAAGAACCTGATCCACCGGGGATGTCTGACCGTAACCGGAAATACAGTGGACCGTAACCTTGCGGCCGTCCGTAATCAGGATCCTGACGTCATTCGCAGCGTTGAGGCACCCTATCATGAGCAGGGAGGCCTTGCCGTCTTGTTCGGTAATCTCGCACCGGAGGGTTGCGTGGTAAAGCAGTCTGCCGTTTGCAGCGAAATGCTGCGCCATGAGGGGCCGGCACGGGTTTTCGATTCGGAGGAGGCGGCCACGGAAGCGATCATGAACAAGCGGATAGAAAAAGGCGACGTGGTGGTGGTCCGCTACGAAGGGCCCATGGGAGGCCCCGGCATGCGGGAGATGCTGACCCCGACCTCCGCCATCGCCGGCATGGGCCTCGACGCCCACGTGGCGTTGATTACAGACGGCCGGTTTTCCGGTGGCACGAGAGGTGCCGCCATCGGCCATGTGTCGCCGGAAGCGATGCAGAAAGGCCCCATTGCCGCGGTGATGGAGGGAGATACTATCCGTATCGATATTCCGGCAAAAACCATCACACTGGACATCCCGGAACAGGAGATGGCGCAGCGGCTGAAAGACTGGTCTCAACCGGGCCTGAAAATATCTACCGGTTATATGGCCCGGTACGCCAAAACGGTCTCATCTGCGGGAA
>CAZWAE010000028.1:0-25877 GCA_964631805.1 uncultured Desulfobacteraceae bacterium
GCTGTGAAAGTGTCCGATTCAGAAATGAGCAATTTTTTCGCTGAGCAAGGACCGACGAGGGTTTCCGGCGAGACGTACTACTGTACGTCGCAGCCGGATAACCCGAGAAGGACGCCGCTCAGCGGAAAAAGGGCCATTTCTGGACGGACACTAGATAATCCCGCTCTCTTTCATCTCGCCCAGCTCCTGTTCGGAATACCCGAGTTTATCCCCATAGATCGCTTCATTATGTTCTCCGAAGCGCGGGGGAAAAGGGAGCCGGCTTTCCACGGATTCAAGAAACGGGGTCATGTAGGGCGGAGGCGCCAGGGTAATTTCGGCTCCCGTCGCCTCATCACGGGTACATAAAAGACGTCTTTTTACCAGGGGGTCCGTGATGACCTCTTTAATCGTTTTGATCTCGCTGATGGGCACCGTAATCTCATTGAACCACTTGATCAACTCGGCTGAAGAATAATTTCGGGTGATGTTATTGATGTCAGCATTGAGGGCTTCCACATCGGTATTCCGTCCGGCATTTTTTTCATACGCCGGTTTGTCAAGGGATTGGAAGGCATCAAGACCCGTCATCGCCTTCCATTGCCGGTCATTTCCTACGGCCAGATACACAAAACCGTCACGAGTACGATAGACGGACACCGGACTGAAAAATTCATGTGTGTTGCCCCTGCGGGTGACGTTTTTATCGAAGCTGGCCGTAAGGGTGATGGGTGTGGTCATCCATGAAACCGAAGACTCGAACATGGCCAGGTTGATACAGGAACCTTCACCCGTTAACTGACGTTTGAAAAGAGACTTCATCAAAAGACCGTAGGCATGCTCGCTGGTGCCCATATCCGGCAGGGGAATTCCGAGCACCTGGGGATCCCCGTCCCCTTCACCGGTCAGTTCCATCAAACCCGAACGCGCCTGGAGGATGGGGTCATAGGCCCCTTCATTACTATCCGGTCCGAATCCGGTCACCCCCATCCAGATGATATCCGGCTTGGCGGCTTTAAGATGCTCGTAGGAAATACCCAGCTTTTCGTAATTCCGGGGAAGCTGGTTGGTGATGAACATATCCACCTTAAGCTCACGGATCAAATCCTTCAAAAGGGACTGTCCCTTGGGTTCGGCAAGGTTCAGGGTCAACGCCTTTTTCCCGGCATTGATGCACAGAAAATAGGCATTCATCCTCTCTTCCCCCAAAACGTTCTCCCCAATCATGCGATTGGGGTCCCCATATACAGGATGTTCCAGGCGAATAATTTCCATACCGTCCATGGCCAGCCGGTAGGTAAGATAGGGAACGACTGTGGCTTGTTCGAGAGACAGCACTTTGACATTTTTGAATATTTCCATCTTCGTGCTCCTGATTCGGAAAAGGGTTTAGGGCTTGCGGAAGGATTCACATCAGCATTTCGAATTCCCTGTATCCAGTATACAGTATACATTTCTTTGTCAATCAAAAAAATGATCAAGTTTTCCAGGTTTCAACCCATATAAAGGTAGAACATGCTTCAAATAACGTCATATTCGAGGAAAATAAAAGTGGTTACGATCCGGTGTCAGAACTGCTCAAAAAGCTACAAGATCCCGACAGACAAACTCCCTCAAGGAAAAAAATTTGCCCTCCCTTGCCCCAACTGCAAAGCCAGGATTCCCATCGACCTGAGAAAACCCGTCTCCAATACCAGCCTCAGGCGGACCGGCCGCCCCATAAAGCCCAATGGATTTAAGCGAAAGTTCGCCCCAAAAAACGGCAAAACCCAACCGCAACTGACCGGTATCGCCCTGAAAAAGAAGATCCTGGCTTCCATCGATGAACTGCCGCCCATGCCCCAGGTGGTTGAAAAAGCCAAAAAGGTCATGGCCCAAAAGACGTCCGGTATTAAAGAACTGACCCGCGTTATCGAAACCGACCAGGCGATTGCATCCCGGATGATCAAGCTGGCCAATTCCGCTTTCTACGGTCTGAGCGGAAAGATCACCACGGTGATGAAAGCCAACACCATGCTCGGACAGCAGACCTTGAGGGAAGTGATCACCACCGCAGGCTACTCCAAGCTGATGGATCAGACCTTGGACGGTTATGGCTACGCCTCGGGTGATCTGTGGCGGCATTCCATTGCCGTAGGGCTCGGTGCCAGGATCATCGCTGAGATCAAAAAGTTCGACGATACCGATGCCGCATACCTCGCCGGACTGATGCACGATTCAGGAAAGATTGTACTGGATCCTTTTATTCTGGAAAGAAAGGCTCAATTCAGCAGCTTTCTGGAGGATGAATCCCTGACGTTTCTCAAGGCGGAACGGCATCTTCTGGGATTCGACCATGCCCATATCGCGTCGGCTATCTGTAATAAATGGAATGTCCCCGATGAGATTGCCAAAGCGGTCCGCTATCACCACACACCCTCTTTTTCCGAACGCAACACCCTTGCCCATATTGTCCATCTGGCGGATCAGATCGCGACATCGGGCGGCCTGGGATATGAAGAGGATGATTACCTTGCCGAGATCGAAGAGGGGGTGCTGGAGTTCTTGGGCCTCAGCCAGAACGCCGTTCAGATGATATCATCAAAGATCATCGAAACCATGCTCAAGTTCCAGGATTGATGGTTTCGTATAATATCCCGGCATTTTATTAGAATACAACGATTAACAGTGTGACCCTGTATTGTGGCAATATAATTACGAAACCATCAGGATTGATCATGAAAACCAAACTGCCCCCCATCTGGTACTACAGAAAAGCGATCGACGACTACCTGTCCGAACTTGAGAGGTATTGCCGGCAGTGTGTTCCGATGTTTGGCGACAGCCATCCAATGCAGCCACCTCAGAAAAAAAGATCCCCGTCGCACCCGCGTTTCACATCTCCCGCCCCTCCGGAGTTGAACCCGCACCGCTAAAGAGTTACAATCGTACTGGTAACCGGGAATTTTTCACGTCTGCACCCATAATATAGCACAGTGCGTGTTTATCGGTGATTATTGGAGAAAGGAGTCGCATGGAAATTAACGATACAGGCGAAATGGCCGTCGAAATCGACGGTCCCATCGGTTGGCTGATTCTCGATAATCCGCAGCGTCGCAATGCGATCAGCATCGGCATGTGGTCGGTCATACCGGAATTGATTGCGCAATTGGAACGGGACAACCGGATTCGTACAATCATTGTCCGCGGTGCCGGATCGGAGGCGTTTGCAGCCGGTGCGGACATCTCCGAATTTGGCGATCTCCGCAAAGACCCCGCAACAATGACCCGTTACAATAGAAAGGCGGAAGTCGCATTCAATGCGGTGAAACTGGCGGAAAAACCAGTCATTGCAATGATTCACGGTGCCTGTTTCGGTGCCGGGTGCGCCCTTTCTTTGAATTGTGATCTGCGCATCGCCGCCGAAAATGCTCTTATTGCAATCCCGGCTGCAAAGCTCGGGGTCGCCTACCCCTTTGATTGCGTCAAACGGCTCGTCGACACCGTCGGGGCCGCGGCAGCCAGGGAGATCCTTTACACAGCCCGATCGTATCCCGCCGATGACGCCTTTCGCTTGGGACTCGTCCATCGCGTTGTGGCTCTCGACCAGCTTTTGCCCTATGCCCGAAAGTACGCCATGGAGATGGCCGACAAAGCCCCTTTGGCCGTCCGGGCCGCAAAGATCATGATCGAAGAGTATCTTAAAGCACCTGACGACCGAGACGCAGCAAAAGTTGCGGCAGTTGAACGGTCATGTGTTGTCAGCCGCGACTACCGGGAGGGCGCGCTTGCATTTCTCGAAAAACGCAAACCGAAATTTTTCGGCCGGTAAGCCATCGCTTTTTTAAGACCGATATCATCAGATAGGCGATCTTTCTGTCCGCGGCCCTTTCCTTTGTTTGGACAGCGAGATACTTTCCAATATTTCGGAAACGGGGCGTTTTAAATGATCGACCGCTCCATGGATAATCCACTCAAATCACTCAACTATTCATTTTCTATCGCCGGAAGGCGAATTTCATTTCTCAAACCCATTATCCCAAGCGTCCCGTACACTTTTTCTTGACAGTAGCATTGTATACAGTATACAGAAATCAACACTTCCCCGATTGAAGCCGCCATGACTGCGGCGGCCGTGCTCATGACCATCAGGATTGAGATGGGCTCTTCGTTTGTTTGCACCTCAATCCTAACAGTAAACGGGACAGCCGCTTACCCAAAAAAGGATCAGCGAAATGCCTGAAAAAACCACCCACCAGAGCGAATTTGAACGGCTGGAAAGTCTTAAAAAAAGAGCAGAACTCGGAGGCGGGCCTAAAGCCATTGCCAAACGTCGCCAACAGGGGAAATTGACTGCCCGGGAAAGAATTCATCTGCTTTTTGACCCGGACACATTCGTGGAGCTGAATCAATTGGCCGAAAGCCAGGCCATGGATTTCGGCATGCAGAAAAAAAAGGTGCCCGGCGATGGCGTCGTCATCGGATACGGTTATGTGGACGGACGGCTTGTGTTTGCCTACTCACAGGATGCAACGGTGCTTGGCGGTTCCGTCGGCACCATCCATGGACAAAAGATCTGCCGGATTATGGACGAAGCGCTGAAGGTAAAAGCGCCTGTGGTCGGCCTGTTCGATTCGGGCGGTGGAAGGCTCCATGAGGGGTTTTTTGCATCCAAGGGAGTGGCCGGCATGTTTTATCGGAACACCGCGGCCTCGGGGGTCATCCCCCAAATCTCCGCCATGATGGGGCCCTGCGCGGGTGTTGCCGTTTATTCTCCGGCGCTGACCGACTTTATCATAATGGTGGAGGGCACCAGCCAGATGGTCATCACCGGCCCGGGCGTGATCAAATCGGTAACCGGGGAAGATGTAACCTTAGAGGAACTGGGCGGCGCCAAGATCCACAGCGAGATAACCGGCCAGGCCCATATGGTGGCCCCAAACGACGAGGAATGCCTCAAAAAAATCCGCGAACTGCTCTGCTTCTTACCCGCAAACCACACCGCGCGTCCCCCGGCGGTGGAATGCAGCGACAACCCTTTTCGCATTGACGAAACCCTCGAAGAGATCGTTCCGGCGGATTTCAGGAAGGCATACGATATGAGGATGGTGATCCAACGGGTGGTGGACAATTGTCATTTCTTTGAACTCCTCCCCCGGTTCGCAAAAAATATCATCATCGGGTTTGCACGGATGGACGGTCAAACCGTCGGTATCATCGGAAACCAGCCCAACGTGCTGGCCGGCTGCCTGGATGTAGACAGTTCCGACAAAGCCGCCCGCTTTATCCGATTCTGTGATGCCTTCAACATACCGCTGATCAATTTTGTGGATGTTCCCGGATACTTCCCGGGCGTCAAACAGGAATATGCGGGGATCATCCGTCACGGCGCGAAAATGCTATATGCTTTTTCGGAAGCCACCGTTCCAAAAATAACACTGGCCTTGAGAAAGGAATATGGGGGTGCCGTCATGGCCATGTGCTGTGTGGGTATGGAGGTGGACCAGATGCTCGCCTGGCCGGTTGCCAAACTGGTGGTGCTGGATACCGCGACGGCCGTCAACCTCATCTTCAGGAAAGAGATCATGACCGCAGGGAATCCCGATGAGTTCCGCCAAAAGATGATCGAAGAGTATGATCACAAGTACTCCAACCCGTTTCATGCTGCCTCCAATATGCTGGTGGACAGCGTGATCGAACCGAGCCGGACCCGTCCGGAATTGATCAAGGCCCTGAGGATGCTCAAGGACAAACAGCGCCCGGAGCCCTTCAGGAGGCACGGGAATATCCCGCTGTAGCCGGGAACTCTTATGAAACTAGATCAGCCACCGGTAGTAAGCCCGACATTCGAAACAAGTCTGAATTCGGCAAATTACGAAATTCGAAGCACGAAAACCGGAACAAGCACGAATAACCAAAATACAAATGACCAAAACAAGGAACAACTGCATTTGGGGAAAAGGGTGTTTTGAATATTAAAGCATTTGAATTTCGAATTTGTTTCGGATTTCGGTATTCGTGCTTCGGATTTGAATGGTCGCCATATAAAGGCCGACAATAGTTTCAACCTTTGTTCAAACCGGTGGGGTCGGCGGCGGTGCTGGATGCTGGATATCGGATACTTTGTTGAATTCAACTATAACGTAAAAAGGAAATAAAAATGGATTTCAGACTCACAAAGGAACAGCAGTATATCAAAAAAGCAGCAAGGGAATTTGCAGTGGGCGAGTTCAGGGATGTGGCGCGCGAATATGATTTAAACGAGATATTTCCTGAAAAGATACTGGAAAAGGCCCGGAAGCTGGATCTCGTAGGGTTGTTCATACCGGAGGAATATGGCGGACCCGGCCTGGGATATTTTGAACAGGCCCTGGTGATGGAGGAGTTCTGGAAGATCGATCCCGGTATCGGGCAGCAGCTCTGTTCCGTATCCTTCGGTGCCGAAGAATTTCTCCTCTACGGTACCGAGGAACAGAAGAAAAAATGGCTGCCGCCGCTTTTCAACGGCAAAGGCATCATGGGTTTTGCCATCACGGAACCGGATGCCGGCAGCGATACGGCTGCGGTGGCCACCACCGCCGTAAAGGATGGGGACGATTATGTGATCAACGGCAGCAAGGTGATGATCGGAAACGGTACCGTGGGAACTTTCCAATTGATCTTCTGCCTGACCAACCCCGAAGAAAAAAACAAAACCGCACGCCACAGCATCATCATCGTGGAGACAGACCGTGAAGGATACAAGGCCGACAAGATGAAGGGCAAAATGGGGCTGCGCTGTTCTGATACCGCCGCCATCTACCTGAACAATGTGCGCGTTCCGCAATCCAACCTCCTGGGAACCGAGGGAAATGGATTTATCCAACTCATGAATTTTTTTGACCGCTCCCGTGCCTATGTATCCGCGCACGGCCTGGGTCTTGCCCAGGGTTCCCTCGACCAGGCCATTAAACATGTAAAAGGAAGAAAACAGTTCGGCCGGCCCCTCGGGACTTTCCAGGCCACCCAGTTCAAGATCGCCGAGATGGCCACCAAGGTGGAGACAGCCCGGAATATGGTCTATAAATCGGCATGGCTGCTGGACAACGGAATGGCGGACACAAAGCTCACCGCCATGGCCAAGCTTTATGCCTGTCGCGTGGCTGTGGAGGTAGTGGATGAAGCACTCCAGCTCCACGGCGGGTACGGCTATTTCGATGATTATGACATTGAACGATTCTACCGCGCCGCCAAAGTACTCGAGATCTACGAAGGCACCAAGGAGGTTGAAAAAATCATCATCGGCCGGGAAATTCTTGGCAAGATGTGATTCGGCTCAGATGTCATCCAATGTTCCGGAACGTGAAAGTTCCGACTGGACGCTCTTGACGGGTCTCACACCTGATACCTGGTATGGCTACGCTGTCATCACCAGGGATGAAGGGCCGGTTTCGGCACACACCGGATCATCCCGGAGATAGCCGGCTCCGAAGAAGTACTGGTCGGTGGGACATAATCCTGACCTCTTTTCAATTTCGGATTCGAAATCGGTTGTGGATACTTCTGAACAGAGTTGAAACGCCGACGATGGCTCTCTGTGATTTCAGATTTAAATGGAAATCACAATCAAAACGTTCTTGGGTTGGATGGCGATTTATGGCAGGTATTTCTGAATCAGTCTTGAAAACAATATGTTTCTAAAAACTGGTTATATCCTCCGAAAAAAGGATAATTACGAGATAATCTCGACCACAACATATGGAGGTGTGCATTTCTTCCCGAATTCCAATAAAATTAACCACTAAATGAGGTCAGGCACAGAATCTATAGCGTGAAATGTTGGGCAGTCAGCGACCAAAATAGTAAGGATTGCAGCTTTAGCTGGGAAATCTATACTCGAATTAAACACAATGCTGGCATTTCATGAGATGGTTAAACACCCGGGACGTTTGTGGGATTCGGTTCACTCGCAAAACCAATTAATAGCTTTGGCTCATAATATAAAAAGCAGGAAATAATTTTTCGTCTTGAATCTAACTATGTTGAAAAAGGGACTCGCGCGGGATCAGGGGAAAGCATATTCTATAAGTCGTTGCTTTAATTCTTGTAGTTCACCAACAGCCTTTATACACAATCCTTTTTTCCCCTTGAACATATAAGGGAACAGGTCGCGATAATAGTCTATGCCTTCCAATAAATTGATTCTGAATGCATTAAGAGATGCCATTTTCTTTTCTGTTGGGTCTAGTGCAAATTTTTTTATTTCGGTGATAAAATGGTCCAAATACATTTTCAATTCCTTGATGAAAAGATTCGGCCTTTCCATATCTTTCAATAAATCCAGCCGTCCGTATATATGGTCGACCATCTCTTTTATCGTAAAAACCTTGTTAAAATACGCAAGATTAGGGCCTGGACATATGGCAGGATACAATTTTTCTTCTCGACCTATGCTATTTGCCAATAAAGAAGATGCGCCAAGATCATGACAAAGGCAGGACTTTTCAACCACCTTGAAAATCGCCTCTTCCAATTCTTCCGGATTATCGATTTCATTTTCCAATTGCTTTATTTTCAACTCCTGATATTCGCGCGAGGCGATGCAAATCGGTTTTTTGGTAAAATCCGTATTAAATTTCAAATGTCCTTTGACACAGGGACTGCCAGGATGCCTATCGTTAAACCGTTCCAGTTTCTTTTGGTCACTTGCGGAGTCAACCAAATTGTTAAAGGGAATATTGAGAGGTGAAACCTCACTGACATAGAGGTCATCTTCACCTGCTTCAGCTAATTGCTTTAACGTTACGGTATCAATATGAACAGCTTCCGGAACCAGCAGGAAGGGGGAACCCCATCCAATGGACTGCATGTCGTAATGTGACTGAAGAAATTCATGCTCTTCAGCCGTGCCCACGCCTCCTTGAACTGTAAATCGTACCCGAGGCAACTTTTCAGGTATCGGCCTGTTTATTTTTTTTAATGCCTCCGTATAATTGTTTTGCAGGCCCGAAACAAGTTCTTGCCTTTTTGTTTTGAACTCTTCCAAAATGGGACCTAAAAGCTGCCCGTTGGAAAGAAACGCATGTCCCCCGCAATTTAGGCCCGATTCCACACGATATTCAGAAACCCATAAACCCCGCCGTGCAAATACGCGGCCTTGAATGATTGATGATCGATAATCACTCACCTTTAAAACGATTTGTTTTTTGGTAAATCCACTGGCATCGGCATAAAAATCTTCGAATTTTTCAACATAAGTATACAATCGTTTATTAATCCCGGCGGAGAAAACAATCGCCGCATTCAGAGTACTTTCAGCAAAACCCCGAAGAGCTGAGAGTGCATCGGAATATTCTGCACTCAGTTTGTCACCTGATGTGGAATAATTCGTACGGTCTAGTTTCGTCATGATATTGACATCGATACTTCCCGGCACCATTTGCTCTCTTAGGGCTTCCTGTAAATTTTTCTTTTTATTCTCGTCAGGTTCACAAAGCATCGCCTCATAATCCATCTTCAGGGGAGATGGCTGGGGCAGCAGTTCAAAATACTTTGAGATTCGGCTTCCCGACTCATAATCGGAATTCTTCACAGCGGAAAATTCTATTTTTACAATTTCGTCAACTAAATTCAGATAGGCGGTTATTCTTTTGGCCCGGTAATCATCAGTATTTTTAGTGATGGCTGCATACTCCATGTTGTACTTCTCGCAGTAAAATTTCCGAATCTGCTCGATCAAAGCATCATCAACTAAAGAAATGACAGACGAAATTCCAAGAGGTGCCACTCGAACAGGGGTATCGATGGTGAACCCTGTCCCCATAACCGGGATATGGAATGAATGCAGGGAATCCGGCATCGACATATGTCTCTCCTAAATTATGGGATTATTGATATGGTTTGCAATCATTGTCCGAACCATTTCCGAAGTTTCGTCAACGGACAGATCCTTAAATGCCGTATAGGGGATTTCATCTACGACCTGGATCAGAATATCATGACTGCCGTGAAATTTGAGACTGTGTTTCGGAAGCGCATTTTGAGTACCGCTGATGGCGATGACCAGAATCGATCGTTTCATTTTATGGGCTAAAATAAATGCACCGGGCTTGAACGACCTTAACTGTCCGGTCTTCGATCGCGTTCCCTCCGGGAACAGATAGATCGAATTCCCTTCTGAAAGCGTTTTTTCACAATCCTTCATCATTTTTGTAATACTCTTTTTGTCACCTCGTTTTAACTTGATGTAGCGGTTCAGCACCATATTCCACCCAATAAACGGAAGCCGGAATACTTCAGTTTTGGACACCCACTTAAAGGGGAAAAATATTCGGAAGGCCACCAGAATATCGAGCTGTGATTGATGGTTCGAAACAATTACGTAGCATTCATTTTTTTTGATCTTTTCCCGCCCCTTGATGGTAACAGACCACGCCGGCATGACCCACAGGTAAATACATGCCCAGAAAGACGTGAACATATGCAGGATCACCAGTCGACGATCAAACAAAACGGTGCACAACCATATGGCAAGAGCAACAATAAAAAAAATGGCAGAGGAGACGCCAAAAAAAATGAGAAATCCGATGGAAATTATGCGATTCAGCATTCTATTTTTACCTTGACCAAATCTCTGATTGGTATATTCGTTATCCTATCGATTTAATTATTGAAACAACCCTGGAAAGCCAACCACGCGAATGGCAAACAGCCCGAATATGATATGGGATATGCATACGCCTATCAGCGTCGCATGGCGCGCATACAGCCAACCCCAGAATAACCCGGGAATGAAAACGACAATGGCTGCCGCCGTGGATAGATGGAGGTGCGTCATACTGAATAGCATATTTGAAATAAGGATTGCGATCAGAACCTTATGTTTGCTGATCAACAATTTTTGGAAAGAAGTTTGAACCCATCCCCGCGTGATCAACTCCTGTACCGGTGCAAAGGCAGCATAAGCGATACTCGAGACAATCAGAACTCCCACGCTATGCTTGGCATGCAAAAAGCCGAACAGCGGCACATTCCCACTGTCTGCACCAAAGGTGATCCACAACCATTTAGCCAGGATAACCATTCCCAACACGGGGATCGTAAAAAGGACCGCCTCATAGACAGACTTTTGCCAGCCCTCTGCCGTGACGCCGAACTCGCCTATTGGGTAACCGCTTCTCTTTATGGAAGAAAATGCAATTGCGGTAAAACAGAGCAGGATCGGTACACTGACGATCGTGGTTATGGCAGCCTTTTTCGATAACAATGCCACGATTTGAAGTGAGAAAGTATAACAGCATACCCCGCCCAACAGCCAGCATATGACGGCTCCCATGGCGAAGCGAGCTTTTTCTTCCTTAATCCCGGCTTCCAGAGATTTCACCGTCACCTCGTTGGTGTGGCGGAGACGAGAACTAATGACGTTAGCCAGATTGATCTTAACGGTATCGGTGACTGTGCTGGGCCTTTTTGAAAGTGATTCAAGATTTTTGATTTTCACAACGGACAGCACACAGCTTTCCGTTGCCAAAACCGACGCGGAGCGAGGTTCGTTGTCGAGAAGCGAAACCTCTCCGATGGTGTCGCCGGGCTTAAGGGTTGCCAGAGTATGGGAACGGCCGGATTTGGCATCAAGCTTCACCACATCGGCAGCTCCCCGAAGAAGCAGGAAAAGCTCTTCAGGGGGGGTGTTTTCCTTCACGATATAGCTGCCTTTATCCACGTGAATCTCTTCCATCAACGAGGAGATCCGTTTGACCTGTTCCGGCGACAGGCTGTCGAACAGGTCGTTGTTATTTATATATTTTTCTTTCAGGGCCGCGATCAAATCCAGGCCATACCGTGCACCCAGGTCCTGCTTCAGTTGGATATTTTCACCGCTGAGGCGGGAATAACTGATGGAGCGGTCTATGACGCGCAACAGCTCCTCTAAATTATAGGGTTTCTGCAGATAGTCATTCGCCCCCTCTTTAATGCTGATCACTGCCGAGCTGATGCTACCCTCTCCGGTCAGCATAACAAAGGGTATGTCTCCAAAACGTTTCTTGACCTGCTGTAATAATTCAAGCCCCCCTATCTCCGGCATATTTTGATCGGATATAATAAGATCCACGGTGTTGTCTTTCAGGTAGGAAAGCGCTTCCAGGCCGTTTTCGGTTGAAACGCAGTCAAAACCGACCTTTTCCAGGTCACCCTGAAGCATCTCTTTCTCGATCTTGTTATCTTCAACTATCATGATTTTAATGGCATCCATTTGACCTTCTCCCTTATTTTGTATCAACCGTTAACGCTTTGGGCCTTTTCGTGCGGGTTAAATACCTGAAGAGTAACGGAATGAAAAAAAGCATTATAACCGTGGAACTCATCAGCCCCCCGATGATGACGATGGCCATGGGTTTGAACATGGTCTCCGATACGGCCATGGGGATGAGCGCTGTGATTGTTGTAACAGATGTTAATAGAATCGGCATGAACCGGGCCCGGCCGCATTCGACGCTGATATCCTCTATGCCCTTTTCCGGCTCGGTATTCAGCAAGTGATTTCCCTCGTCCACCATCAGGATGGAGTCATTGACAACAATCCCCATGAGGCTCGTTAATCCGACGAATCCGAGAAAGGAAAACGGTTGTTCCGTTAAATACAGGGCGAACACCGCACCGACCAGGCAAAGCGGAATTGCCGCATAGACGATCCCCGGCTGGACAAAGCTCCGAAACTGTAACACAAAAATCGAAAATATCACAATGGCGATGATGGCAGAAAATTGTCCAAATCCGGCAAAGGCGGCCAGCTTTTCCTTTTGGAGACCACCCAGTGTGGCAGAATTGTTCTCCCCAAGATCCATTTTCCGAACGATTTGAGCAATCTGGTTTTCGATCCTGGTGATATCATTCTTATCGTGCACGTCGATGCCGATTTTTACGGTCGGGAGGAAATCAAGGTGCTTGATCTCCTGCTCCGGTTCTCGAAATTCAGTGGTGACGACATGGCCAAGGGGAATTTTGCGGCCGGTCTCCGACGTTACAATCAGCCGGTCGAAAACGCTCATGGGATTTTCCGGGTCGAAAGAGGCCCTGATCAGAATAGGAATCTCCTCGCTGCGTTCGTCCCGGTAATCGGTGATTTCCCAACCATAGGTCAGCATGGTGATGAGGGGGTCGAGCCGGGACTTGGTCAGCCCGACGGAAGCGGCTTTCTCACGATTGATGATAACTCCCAGGGCAATCCGGTCTGAGCGTCCAGGGTTATGAACCGCTTTTACCCCATTGATTTCGGATAACTGTGGTGCCATTCGATTCGACAGCCTGCTAACTTCCGAAATACTCTCCCCGGAAACGTCAATGGTGATATGATGTTTTACGGCACCCCCTCCCACCTTGAAGGGTGAAACCCGGATCCTGGCGCGGGCGGCAAAATCCGTCAGATCTGTGTCCACCGATCTGACGAGTTCTGCCAGACGGTCCTTGTCGCTGAAATCAATTTCGACAAAAATGGTGGTGTTGGCATGCCCCCTTTGGGCACGCTGGAGGCCGACATTGACCAAAGGAAAACGTGTCCCGATCAGGGTGGTCATCCGGATCACCGGATCGAATTTCATCAGCCGCTCTTCGATCATGGCAACTGTTTTTTCCGTTTCCGGGATGGATGTCCCCGATGCAGGTAGGACCTCAACACTAAAGTACGGATCATCGCTTTCAGGAAAAACGATGACGCCCAGCCGGGTAGCCGTGAAAATAGAGAAACACATCATTACCAGGACCAGGCTGGTTACCGTCCAGGGATGCCGGATCACCCAGCGAAGCATTCGCTGGTAGACCTTGTCACGAAATGGAATTAATCCGTTAAGAAAGCTCGGCGGCCCGGGCAGGCGTCCGATTCTGTTTTCCGTACCGATCCTGGAGAGCAGGAGTGTGGTGAAGGTGATGGCAATGAAAAGGGAGCAACCCAATGCAATCCATATGGTGACGGAAAGGCTGCGCAGAAACAATCCCTCGTCGGTGGTCAGCAAAAACAGGGGGGTAAATGCCAAAACCGTGGTCAGGGTGGAGGAGAGCAACGGAACGATCACCGATGAGGTTCCCTCGATCACAGCGTCCCTTAAGCTTTTGTTTTTATATGTCAGCAGGATGTAGGTATTTTCGGTGATCACGATCCCGTTGTCGACGATAAGCCCCAAGGCCACGATAAAGCCTGCAATGGATATCTGCTGGATGCCGAATTCGGTAAAGGAGAGGAAGGTCAACGATGAGACAAGGGCCAATGGCAGCATCAGGGTAATAACCAGGCCGGATCGATAGCCGACTGCGAACAACAGAACAACAAATAGAATCAGAATTCCCTGATACAGATTATTAAAAAGACCGGCCAATTTATCCCGGACGCCGGTCTCCTGATCATATACCACTTGAATGTCGATTGTTTCCGGAATCTCCCCGGAAATTCCATCAAATGCTTCTTCTATTTTCTTTTTGATATCGAGGATGTTGGCTTTTTTTGTGGCGTTCATGGTGACGAGTCGGCACGGACGACCGTCGATGCGCGAGACGATACCATGGTAGGTGGATGACTTTTTCACCTCAGAGAAATCTTTTAAGAAAACCCGGTTACCGTTAGGTGAAATCAAAACCGTCTGCTCGATTTCTCCAACATTTGTAAACCCCCCTTTTGGCGGCAGCAGGGCGATTTCACCCTTCCCGAACGGTATAACACCCGCAGGCAGAAATCGGTTTTCGGATCGGATTGCGGCCACTGTCTGCTCCAGTGTAATCCCGAAATGTGCCATTCGCGCCAGATCGATGAATACATGGACCTCTTGGTTCGCTCTAACCTCGCGAACACTTTTCAAGCCCCTGATCCGGGATAGCCGTTTCTCCAATTTTTTAGCGGCCGCTTCAATCTCCGCCATGCTGCCGGTTTCCGAAGTCACTGCATATACGAATGGTGAGATGAGATCGGAAATGGATCTTTGTTTTACATGTGTTTCCAGCTCTGATGGAAGTTTTGCTTTCAGGTTGTTCAGTATGGACGTAACTTTCCTTTCCTTCTCCTTGATATCTACACCGTGCTCGAAACGAATGTACGAAAAAGCAGAGCCCAGGTTGATCGTCGTTTTGGCCTCCTTTATATCATCGAGAGTCTCTATATCTTCCTCAATGGGTATCACCACGGACTGCTGCATTTCGGTAGGAGAGGCACCGGGAAGGGTCAGTGTCAGAATCAGTTCGGGGAATTCGGACATGGGATCCTGGCTGATTTTGATCTTGGAGATCGAAAACACACCGAGCAAAACCAGGATAATCGTCAGCAGAATGGTAAAATGGGGATTGTCGACGATGAATGTGATAAATTTCCGCATGGCATTTTAGTTGTTGCTTTCCGAATGGACGATCCTGACCCGTTCCCCTTCCGTGACATTCTGCCTTCCCTGGGTGATGATCCTGTCAAAACCGATTAGATCTGCATCGACCACGGCATCCGGACCGTCAAAGAAAAGAACGGTAACAGGCACTGCAACCGCCCTGTCGCTGCCAGGACCAAGGCCGAACACCCTGCCCGCCATCCCCTGCATGTTCGATAACGCGGTAATGGGTACGTGATACCGCTGGTTCGGATCCACATGGACGATTTCAGCTTCTGCATACATCCCTGGTTTCAATAAACGATTTTGGGCACTGAAAGATATTTTTACTTCGAACAGCCCGTCTATCGGATCGGCTGCCTGGCCGATGGTGGAGATGTTGCCTTTAAAGTTCTCCATCGGAAATGCAGGGAAAAATAATGTTGCAGAATCCCCCTGATTTATCCAGCCGATAAGCTCATCGGAAAGGCGGACGGTAACCACCCATGGATCTTTATAGTCTTTAAATGAAAAGACGGGCATCCCGGCAGAAACCGCTGTCGGAAAATCGAAATATCTTTTGATGATGACTCCTTTTCCAGGTGCCCGGAGTGTGCTGTAACCCACTCTCAGCTCTGCCGTTCTGACAAGTGTTTTGTTCAGATTGAGCTCTGTTACTGCATCGGCGTATTCATCCGGGGAGACAACCTTGGCTTCGTGCAGTTCGGAGATTCGGCGATGATGCCGTTTGCTTTTTTCCAGCTTTGTCTTTTCATAGTCGAGTTGATAAACGGCCTCTTTCTGATCAAGCTGGGCCAAAATCTGTCCTTTTTTAACCGCTTGTCCCTCATCTGCGCGAATTGAAACCATATTCCCCGGAATTTTGAAAAACAGGTGGTGGATTTCCTCCTGAAGACGGCCGGGCGCCCTAAATCGTCGGGTAACCGCTTGTTTAAAGACAGGAACCGTCGAAACAGTGATTTTTTTATCGTTTTGAATGCCGGATTTAGAAGTGTCTGAGGCCCGGGAATTGTCGAAGGTCCCCAAAGTCATGGTTATCCCGGAAAAGAAGAATGCAAAAATGATAGTCAGAAGCCGCTTTCTGTCGCTCATTTTTTTTCACCTTATTTGATGTCGAATTCTGACATGTTAAAAAATATTCCCTTAAATATCAATAAATTTATGATGTTAAGGTTGAGGTCGGGGGTCTAACTTCGAAACGGTAGTTCTAAATTCGGGACAAATGGGCGAATTACGGGACCCATATTCAATTTCAATCGATAAAACATGGCAGCAACATTGAGCGGTGGTGTGACGCGATTATTCGTCCACGATTGAATCATCAGGTTCACAAGACTTAATGCTTGAAAAGCAATCACGCGTTTTTCAAAGGAAAGAGGTGGAATCACCACATTTCCATTTATGACTACGCCGCTCATAAGGACGATTGTTGCAGGCAGGTAGTAAGACCCTATTAAAACGACGGCGTCTAAAGTCTTGCTCATTTGCTGTTTGGCCGCATAGCTGTGCCCATCACTGTTTTCTATATTATTCCTTTTATGAAATTTGTTTTTGAAGTACCAAACATACGATAGGTAAAGAACAGGCGTAAGATTATTGCCCACAAAGACACTGATGCTTTGCATCATGGGATTGAAAACAAACATAACTTCAACCAAAAAGTCGTTAACAACGGCGCTTGTAATAAACCACATGACCAAACCCACAATGAAGGCACCAATGGTTTGCATATTTCCAGAATAAGAGTTGTTGCTGATGCGGCGACCTGAATAATCACCCATGGCGACGATAGCGGCACCCATCACCATATCCACGAAAAGATGGTTCTCACGATGTAATTGTTTATAAAAATTGGTATCTGCGACCAGTACAAGCCCCACAATTCCCAAAAGGCCCAAGAAACAGCTGCTTTTCGTGTGGATATTGGAATTTTTCATTTGAAGTCTCTTTTCTCTTGGCAAGTTAGCTTTAATTTTCAATTTTATAATAGCGAATTTCAAGTATTGTGCCAAAAAAGTTTAATAATATATATCAATAAGTTAAGTATGGCCTGTGCATGCAAGCTGTATCGAATACGAAGCGGGTGTTCCAAAAGCGGAACAGGGGATGGCCAAGCTGAAAAAGGGCATACTGACAACTGACAACTACCCGGCCAGGGATGGTGTTTAAGGTGAATACGACCTTTGTACATTTTGGGATAGGTGATACGCCCGATTAAAAAAGTTGAATCGACGTATGCATTCCCCATATTATTTTCGGGCAGTCTGCGATTCCCGTGGTTGGTTTCCAGGATTTTCTTCACTATCCATCTCAATAAATACTCACGTAAAAGTTATTGTTTTAGGTACCTTATTTAAATCTTAGGAAAATTATGCTATTGATGGAGATATCCAATGTGTTTGGCATTCGTTGTTTGATGCTAGAATCGGTGTTGGTGCATCTTGGGGTTGTACTTATCCGGCATTCATGCCCGGAGATAGCGACCTCTGGAAGCTTGTTTATAAACTGAAAAAGCAACAATCTGATATGTGGATCGGGCCAATGGACCTTCGTTTGTGAATTGTATCCGATCAAAATCGGTGTCCTACTTCCTAAAAAAGCCGATCTATCTATAACATCCTAAAATTTCAGATTATATTTGTTATCAGGCAAGCATGACGCTAATATTGAGGTACTCCCAAATGTCTGATGCACTTACCATTGAACTGAAGGCCAAATTTCGAATTCTATCAATTGTCGGATTGTTGGCTATTATTCTGCATTGTCCATTGGCACATGCCGCTGCACAAAGCTTCAGAGTCATCACTGAAGAGTTTCCCCCCTATAACTATACCGAGAAGGATGGCCGCATTGTCGGAATCTCCACTGAGATCGTGCGATCCATCCTGGAGAGGATCGGGTATTCAGACGACATTGAGGTGATGTCCTGGACAGACGGCTATCGTCTGATTCAGGAAGAAGACAACATCATCCTCTTTTCCACCACCAGATCCCCCATCCGGGAAGACCTGTTCAAATGGGTGGGGCCGCTGGTCCCCAACAACCTGGTTTTCTTTTCCCGCAAAGGCACCGGTCCCTCCATCCGAAATCTTGAAGATGCAAGGAAAGTAGACCGTATCGGTGTTTATAAAGATGACTACGGGGAACTCCTGCTGAAGCAAAAAGGCTTTACCAATCTGGATGCCGAACTGGAAAACCGGATGAATGTGCCCAAGCTCCTCAATGGGACCATCGACCTTTGGATCGCCAATGAACTCACCGGTAAGTATCTCGCCGGCCTGTACGGCGCCCGGTCGGATATCGAGAAGGTACTCGATGTGCAGAAGGACTACATGTATATCGCCTTCAGCAAAAGTACCCCGGACCCGATCATTGAAAATTGGCAGGATACACTTGACGCAGTCAAATCGGACGGTACCTATGCCCAGATTTTCAGCCAGTGGATCATGTTTTCCTATACGGAGGATTTGAAACCAGAGGGGCGGCAGAAAATCGAACTCACCGAAGAGGAAAAAAAGTGGTTGAAAGACCATCCCGTCATTCGCCTCGCACCCGACCCCGATTACGCACCTTTTCAATTCGTTGGAAAGGACGGCAAATCAACAGGTGTGGCCAACGACTACCTGGATTTGATCCGTCAAAAACTGGGCCTTCGTTTTGAATTCTTGGAAACCCGGAGCTGGTCTGAGTCGTTGGAGATGGTTAAAAGCAAGAAAGCGGATATGGTGGCCGTTGCTGCGGAAACACCGGATCGAAAAACCTATATGCTGTTTACTGCACCTTACGTGGAGTTTCCGGATGTCATCATCACCCGAAGGGGGCATGCCCAAGTGAATTCCCTCGGGGATTTGCATGGACAGACCGTGGCATCCATTGAGGGGTTTGCCATCAATGAATTTCTTCAAAAAAATCATCCCGATATCAAATTAATATTGACCCCGGACGTGAAGAGCGCTCTTCAAAGTGTATCCATGGGGGAGGCCGACGCCACGGTTCAAAATATCGCCACCACCAGCCATACCATTGAGAAGTGGAACATTACAAATCTGAGGGTCAGCTCCATTTCCGGATTTTCCTACAAACTGGCTTTCGGATCGAGAAAAGACTGGCCCATCCTGAACCGCTTGCTGGGAAAGGCACTGGGTGCCGTATCGGAAGAGGAAAAAAAGCGGATATTCAGGAAATGGATCTCGGTTTCCTCTGATGATGCCATCGGAGAAAAGGATCAGAAACCGGCTGCCATAAACCTCACGCAAACAGAGCAAAAATGGTTGAAAGCCCATCCTGTCATCCGGATCGGTGTGGATCCGGCATACCCGCCTTTTGACTATGTTGGAGAAGACGGATCAACCCATCTGGGAGTGGCTTCGGATTACATGCAACTGATAAGCGAGCGGCTGGGTATCACCATGAAAGTGGTTCCGGGCCTGTCATGGCCTCAGGTCCTAAAGGGGGCTGAAACCCGGACCGTGGATCTCATTCCCCTGCTCAGCAAGACCGATGACCGCTCGGTGTATCTCAACTTCACCGAGCCTTATATCTCATATCCGAATGTACTGATCACAAGAGACGATTTTAAGTTTATCACCGGATTGGGGGAGTTTGGGGACAAGGTATTGGCTGTGGGACGAGGATATGCCCATGCGGAAATTTTAAAAAACCAGTATCCGACCATCAGGCATTTTGAGGTTGATTCCCCCCTTGAGGCCCTAAATGCAGTTGCGGTTGGAAAAGCGGACGGCTACGTGGGGAACCTCGGTGTAACGGGTTATCTGATCAGGACCAACAGCCTGACCAACCTGAAAATTGCGGCGCCCACCGATTTGGAGAACCCGCCTTTCAGCATCGGTGTCCGAAAAGACTGGCCGGAACTGATCCCCATCCTGAACAAGGCCCTTTCTTCCATCACGGAGGAAGACCGTATTAAAATTTCCCAAAAATGGATAAATCTGGCGGATGAACGCCCCATTGATTACGCCGTTGTCTGGAAGATCGCAGGCGTCATGGGGGCGATCCTCATTGTTGTGTTCCTGTGGAGCTTTCAAATCCAGAGGCAGAAGCAGGCACTGCGCAAGAGCGAGGAAAAATATCGAAACCTCTATAAAACAGCATTGGTGGGATTGTTTCGTTCCAACCTGGACGGCTCCGGGCTTATTATGGCCAATCCGGCCCTTGCCAGGATGCTCGGTTATGATTCCGTCGACGAACTGATCCGGGAGCTGTCATCCGAAGACCTTTATGCGGAAACGGGCCGGCGGAAGGATCTGGTGCGCCTGCTTCAGGAATACGGTGAAGTGGACAATTTCGAATTTCTGGGTCGCCTGCGCGACGGAGAGGTCCGGCACTTTCTGCTGAGTGCCACTTTATATGAAGACCAGGGCCATATCGAGGGGGGGGTTCTCGATATCACCGAACGAAAAAATGCCGAATTGGCGCTGCAAAAGAGCGAAGAACAATACCGCAGCCTTTTCGACAATGCCAACGAGGGTATTCTGGTGGCCCAGGATGGCATGTTCAAACTGGTGAATTACAAAACCGAGCAGCTTTTCGGTTATACGATCCAGGAGTTGACCAGCAGACCTTTAAGAGAGTTTCTCCATCCTGACGATCGCGAAATGGTGGCATCGCGGCACCAAGGGCGTTTAAAAGGTGAAGACCTTCCGGAAGAATATTCCTTCCGGATTATCAATAAAGCAGGCGAAACCCGGTGGCTTGAAATTAAAGCCGTCGTCATACGGTGGGAGGACCGGCCTGCTGCGTTATGTTTTATGACGGATATTACCGATCGGAAAAAGGCGGAAGAAGAGATCCGGGAGGCAAAGGAAACGGCCGAAACCGCCAGCCGGGCCAAAAGTGAGTTCCTGGCCACCATGAGCCACGAAATCCGGTCCCCCCTGAATGCCGTCATCGGTTTGACCGACCTTGCACGGAAAACAAAGGGAGGGGATAAACAGGACGAGTACCTGAAAATGGCGCAGGAGTCGGCCGATACATTGTTGAACCTGGTCAACGATATTCTGGATCTCACCAAGATTGAAAGGGGAAAGATGGAAGTGGAGCGGGTCGCCTTCGATCCGGCTGAACTGGCCCGTAAAACCGCCGAGCCCCTGAAATTCCTGGCGACCCGGAAGGGGCTTGCGTTCACCGTCGATATAACTCCCGACGTTCCCCGATCAGTAGTGGGGGCGCCGGACATGCTACGGCATGTTTTGACCAACCTGATCGGCAATGCCGTCAAGTTCACGCCTAAAGGGCGTGTCGGTCTTGAAGTCGACATATCCGGCAATGACGAATCTTCACCGGAAGGGGGGGCAGTAACCCTTCGTTTCCAGATCAGCGATACCGGTATCGGTATCGCATCCGAACAGCAGGAGAAGATATTCGAAACCTTCACCCAGGCCGACAGCTCCACCACCCGGAAATACGGCGGCAGCGGCCTGGGCACCACCATTGCCAGGCAGTTCGTGGAGTTGATGGGGGGGGAGATCCGGCTTGACAGCGCGCCGGGCCGGGGAAGCGTATTTTCCTTCACCGTTCCTGTAACGAAAGCCGATGCACCGGCCGCCGACAGACCGGCGGAACATCGGGATGCACACGGCATGCCGATGCAGTATGAGCCGGTAAGGATCCTTCTGGTGGAAGACAATCTGATCAATAGCTATCTTGCGGTGGAATCGCTTTCCATGTACGGACAGACAGTGACCCTTGCCGGCGATGGAAAGGAGTGCCTGGCAAAACTGGATGAGGGTTCATTTGATATCATTCTCATGGACGTGATGATGCCGGAAATGGACGGATATGAGGCAACACGCCGGATTCGGGAAAAAGAAAAAAAAGAATGCGGGCACATTCCCATCATCGCCCTGACCGCTGCGGCGTTCAAGGAAGATATTCAGCGCTGCAAAGATGCCGGGATGAACGACTATCTGTCCAAACCGGTAAATTTTAATCTCCTCATGGAGAAAATCTCCGCCCTGACCGGCATATCCGCGCAGACCGTGGTCTCTTCGGATTCCTCCGATGAAGTTGCCGATGATTCAAAAGAATTGTACGATCTTTCCCTGCTCAGGGAGAAAATCGGCGACAACGAGGAGAAATTGAAAGAGCTGCTGACGTGGTTTATAAAGGACACCCGGCAGCAGATCGAATCCGCCGAGGAGGAATTGGATTCCGGGAAAACGGATCAGGTCACCAAATCCTGCCATAAGATCAAGGGATCCGCCCAGAGCCTCAAGGCCGAATCGTTGAAAGAGGCCGCCCAGGCGGCCGAGGCTGCCGGCAAATCCGGAGATGCAGAGGCGTGCCGGAACCGGCTTAATTCTGTAAAGGAGACCTTTGGCCGGGTTTCGGAAGATGTGATATCCAAATATGACCTGCCAGACGATTGAGAATCGGCGCCTCACCTTCTGATGTTGAAATATCATCGGAATCTGCTTTTGGCGCTTGGTATGATGGAGCAGCATTCAATATTTCCAACCTTGCCCTGAGACCATAAGATCATAAATAGAGAAGTGGAGAGAGCGGAATGGCGAATGAGACGATCCTGATAGTTGAAGACAACGAAATCGAGAAAATCATGCTTCAGAGCGACCTGGAGAAGAAAGGATATCGATGTATTCCCACCGGTGATGGCGTTGAAGCCCTCGAATATCTGAAAAGAGATTCGGTGGACCTGATTATCTCAGACCAGAACATGCCGGAAATGGGCGGTGTCGAGCTGCTCACGGAGGTCAAGAAACGATTCGGCGGTATCCCTTTCATCATGCTGACCGGAGAAGGAAGCATCGATTCAGCGGTTGTCAGCATCCGGGAAGGAGCCAACGATTATCTTCAAAAGCCCTACAACCTGAATGAGCTGTTACAGGTGATGAGCCGTTCCATCAGTTACCGTCGCCTAAGCGACGAGAATGTCAAGCTGAAGAAACACCTGAAAGGAAGGTACGGGCTGGACCGTATCGTTGCCTCATCCCCCCGGATGACCGGTGTCATCGACATGGTGCGCCGTGTTGCTGCCGCACCCATGGCCACCGTGGCCCTCTACGGCGAAAGCGGCACCGGCAAGGAGGTGCTGGCAAGGGCCATCCACGCAGAGGGAGAGGGCCTGGAAAACCGGTTTGTCGCCGTGAATTGTGCGGGTATCCCGGAAAACCTCCTGGAAAGCGAACTGTTCGGGCATGTGAAGGGGGCGTTTACAGGGGCGGACCGGGAACGCAAGGGCAAATTCGACATGGCCCAGGGGGGAACCATTTTGCTGGATGAGATCGGCGACATGAGCCTCGAACTCCAGGCCAAGCTGCTTCGGGTCCTGGAAGAGCGGTTCTACGAACCGGTGGGCGCCAACCGACAGACCAAAGCCGATTCGCGTATCATCGTCGCCACCAACCGGGACCTGCCCGAACGGATCAAGGATGGTGCTTTCCGCGAGGATCTTTATTACCGTATCAACATGTTTCCCATCACGCTGCCCCCTTTGCGAGAAAGAAAAGAGGACATCCCGACCCTTACGGAGCATTTTCTCGATGTCCTGCGAAATCAATTGGGAAAACCTCTGCCCGGCATTTCCCAGAAAGCCATGGACCGGATGGTACAATATGACTGGCCGGGCAATATCCGGGAACTGAAGAACTGCATCGAGCGGGCCACCATCCTGGTGGACAACAGTTTGATTCAAGAGGAGCATCTCATCATGATGACGCTCACGGGTGCGCCCTGTCCGGTTTCCGGTGCTTCCAGACCTTCCGTACCGGGTGCCGTGAATTTTGATTTCTCCATCCCCGAGGCCGACCTTTCCGTTGAGAGCATCATGGAGGCCGCCAAGGCCCAGGTGCTGGAACACTGCGATAACAACAAGACCCAGGCCGCCAAACTCCTGAAACGGAGTAGGACCTTTTTTTACCGCAAATAGTTATAAAACAGATGAATTTCGATTTTTCAATATCGAGAAAGTCCACTTGATACGATATTGCCGTAGCGATTATTTGTAATTTCAAGGTTCAACCTGGAAATTACATTGAATGATCCAAATTACCCTGGCAACCAATGTCAGCCCCATTTTTACCAAGTATCCGGCGGTTCTTTTGGCATGTTTTGTCAATCGCCGGACCCCTTGGATCCATACCAGAGGCAGGCAGGCTTCGGCCTATTGTACCCTTGTTCCAACTACTCGTAGACTTAACTTCCAACCGGTGCCTTCCAAAAAGTACGCTTCATTTTGATGAGCCGATCTTATCAGCATAATCATGCCGACCGAACTTTACCCATGAGTAAAATCGTATAGGTGTGATTTTACCTTGATAGAATTAAGGTTGTATTCGGCGGTCGATCTTTTCTTCTTCATCCACTGCCTACCTGCTCTCGCACCCCTTTCTTCATTGTTCCGATTTCGGAACACCCGCTCTATATTTGAAACACCAACCCCTCTTTAGAACAGTATAACAATATGATATTCATATATAATCATATTTGGCACGCTCTATGCTTTAATATAGGATAAAAGACGGACGCTCAACGCCAAACAGACAAACAAAGGATCCTCGATATGAAACGACAATCTGACCATAAAGTTTTAGGAAGCGAAATCATTAGACTCGCTTTTATTATCATGATCTCCGGTTGCATCCTCACTGTAGCCATTTCTGCTTTCGCTACGCAAGCCGGTGATAATCGGGTATCTGAATCCAGGACTTACAGCATGATTTCAGTGAAATCCCCAGGGCTGTATTCTACTCTTGATGCCATCGGTGTCGGAATATCAAACACCGCCTATCTGGGAAACACCCTACAGAACAATGACGGGAGCCCTTTTGATCTGTTCTCACCATTGAAAAATATCAGCAAAACACAGCGAGGTCGACATGAGTCAGGACAACGTTGAAAAATTTCTGGGCAGGATCCTTACAGATGACGATTTTACAGATAAATGCCGGGATTCCCTGGAACAGACCTGTTTGGTCTACGGCTACGTAATGACGGATCTGGAACTCTCTGCCCTCATGAATTTGGACATTCTGCAGCTCGCTTCTCTATCGCCTGCTTTGGACGGTAGAATAAAAAGAGCAAGGAGGATAAAAAAATGAACGGGAATGTGCTTACCATCTACCCGAATGACTTGGGTCTTGAAGAGATGGCCCGTGAAGTTTCATCAATCCTTAAGTCGCCTTCATTCCAGAAGGTCGATGATGCCGTGGTTAGCAAATTAAAGGAGAGCATTGAACATAAGAAGAAACCACGGACCTTGATCGTTCCCAGGGACCCGAAGGACCAAGGGCGGCGATTGGTGGATTCCTTCCGCTTTTTCGGAACAGCTCCCGATCCGCTATGCATTTCCCATTTTGACGGTCGGTTCGCTATTATGAATCCGGCATGGGAAAAAGTGACGGGCTGGGCGATGGATAAGATTCAGGGTACGCATCGGCTCAACTTCATCCATCCAGAAGATCATGAAAAGGCAGCGGTTGCCGAACTACGGCTTCGGAATGGAGAACCTATCGAAGACCTCGAGATTCGTTTTATTTGCAGGAGCGGGGAAATAAACTACCCCGCCGCAAGCGGACGGGGTATTAGAACAACGACAATTGCCGA
>CAZWAE010000029.1:0-2687 GCA_964631805.1 uncultured Desulfobacteraceae bacterium
GACTTTATAGACCTGGTTGGAGTCCGGATCGATCACGTGAACCCCGCAGGCAACGCAGGGATCAAAGGAGTGCACGGTTCTCAAAACCTCAAGAGGCCGTTTGGGATCCGCTATGGGCGTTCCGATAAGCGCCTCTTCCAGTGGTCCCAGATTCCCCTTGGCATCCCTCGGGCCCATGTTCCAGGTTGAGGGTACCACATACTGATAGTTCTTGATCTTCTTGTTCTCGATATTGATCCAGTGGCCCAGAGAACCCCTGGGTACATCGTTGAGCCCGACGCCCATGGCTTCGCCTTCCGGCCAATCCCACTCGGCGACGGTTTTGGTGTCACCGCCCTTGACGTTACCCACCAACTCCATGATCCAACCTTCCATGGCCCGGCCAATGGCGACGGTTTCAAGGCCCCTTGCAGCGGTCCGGCCCAGGGTCGAGAACAGGGCGGTTACAGGTACATTCAGTTTGGCCAGCGTGCTGTCCACCAGCCCCTTGATGGTTTTATCGCCCTTGGCGTAAGCGACCAGGACACGGGTCAGCGGTCCGACCTCACAGGCGGCGCCGTCATAGCGCGGTGCCTTGAACCAGGAATATTGTCCGTTTCCGGGTTTATAGGCCGGGTTTTCCTGGAGCGGCTTGGTCTCGCCCTGATAGGGATGCAGGGCGTCCCCCGGCTCGTACCAGGCCCGGGACACATCTTCAGTCACCCTGGCCTGCTGTGCCATCTTGACTCCGGCCAGGTCACGGTTCATGATCACACCCCGCGGCATCAACAGGCTGGCCACCTCATCCTCATCCTGGGGAAATTCACCCCAGGCCAGGAAGTTGGAAGTCCCGCCGATGGCGCCCCAGTCCTTATAAAAGGACGCAACGGCCACCAGATCCGGGATGTACACATTCTCGATAAACGCCTGGGCCTCTTTCCAGAGATAGAGGAATTCGGCAATACGGTCCGGTGTCAGGTCATTTACACAGGTCACGCCGCCCACGCACAGGGACTGCAGATGCGGGTTCTTGGCCCCGAAAATGGCGTGCATCCGGGCCACACGGGCCTGCAGCTTCAGTGCTTCAATATAGTGGGCCGAGGCCATCAGATTGGCTTCCGGCGGCAGCTGGTAGGCGGAGTGGCCCCAGTAGGCATTGGTAAAGGGGCCCAGTTGGCCGCTGTCCACAAAAGTCTGGATCCGCTGCTGGATCTGTTTGAAGTAGGCGGCACCGCCCACCTCCGCATTGCTGACATTGTCCGCCAGGGCCGCGGTTTTGGCCGGGTCGGCCTTTAACGCGCTCACGATATCCACCCAGTCCAGGGCGTGGAGATGATAAAAATGGACGATATGGTCGTGCTGGAACTGGGCGCCGTGGAGCAGGTTCCGGATCAACCGTGCATTCTTGGGTATTTTAGCGCCAACGGCACTTTCGACTGCCCTCACCGAGGACAGATAGTGGGTGTACGTTCAGACCCCGCAGGATCGTTGAACAAATAGCGGGGCGTCACGCGGATCCCTTCCCTGCAGGATCATCTCGATGCCCCTGAACATCTGGCCTGAACTCCAGGCGTTTTTAACCTTGCCCCCTTCGACTTCCACTTCGACCCGAAGGTGGCCTTCGATTCTGGTAATCGGATCAATCGTAATTCTCTTTCCCATATGATCTCCCCCTTTTGAATAAAAAGGATTTTAGTTCAATTAATCTGTCCCGTGTTACATCTCTTCAAAAAACGGTGTGAACTTGTCCCAGAAGTCCGGCTCGCTGCATCCGATGCAGGGATGTCCGGCCTCTATGGGCCAGCTGGTGCCGTCATTAAACTTGGCAATGGGACAGTTGTTAAAGGTCTCCGGTCCCCTGCAGCCGACTTTATAAAGGCAATAGCCGAGGGCCGCCTCTTCGGAACCGAATGCTTCAACAAACTCTTCATTTTCAAAATGAGACCGTTTGGGGCATTGATCATGAATCGATTTGCCATATGCAAACAACGGCCGGCCCAGGCTGTCCAGTTCAGGAAGTTTTCCAAGAAGGAGGTAGTTGACCACCGTTCCGACAAAATTGATGGGATTGGGCGGGCAACCGGAAATATTGACCGTTTTGATGCCCAGGGCATCGCCGACACCCTTGAAGCCGCCGGGATTGGGTTTCGCGGCCTGGACACCGCCGTAGGTGGCGCAGGTGCCGATGCATATCGTGGCCGCAGCCTTACTGGTCACATCCTTGGCAATCTCCAAAAAGGTTCTGCCGCCGACCTTTCCATACCCGCCGTCGAAGGCGGTTCCCACGGCACCCTCGATCACGCAGATGAATTTTCCGGCATATTTGCTCATGGCCGCATGCAGATTATCCTCGGCCTGGTGGCCGGCTGCCGCCATGATGGTTTCGTGGTATTCCACGGACAACACTTCCAGGACCAGGTCATCCACGTAAGGATACTGGGATCTCAACAGGGATTCAGAACAACCCGTGCATTCCGCCAGATGCAGCCAGATCACCGGCGGGCGCTGTTTCGGCGCCGCGAAAACTTCGGCTACCCCGGGGACGAACGAGGACGAAAGTCCCATGGTCGCCGTAAGAAACGTGCAGTAGCGCATAAAATCCCGTCTACTGACGCCTTTCTTTTCCAGCCTTTCGTAAAACTCCTTGTGTTCCTTTTCCATTGGCACCTCCTTGATGCAGTTAGTAAGGCTCGTTATATAGATTCCCT
>CAZWAE010000029.1:2787-10423 GCA_964631805.1 uncultured Desulfobacteraceae bacterium
ACCGTGTAGAAATCACTTTTAAATACCACTTTGCCATCCGGAGAAAATACCACCAGCAGGGGAATGGTCAAACTGCCGACCGCCGCCAGCTTCTTTCGACCTGCCGGATTGTTGCCGGTAATGTCAACCTTGATGGGGACTACATCGGGATCGGAAAACAAGCGCACCATCCGTTGATGGGTAAAGACGCCCTGTTCTAGGGCTTTGCAATTCAGACACCACTCCGCGGTAAACACCATGACGATGGATTTCCCCTGACCCAATGCCGTTTCGAGCCTCCGGGGCGTGTAATGAACCCAGTCGATAGGCGGTTTTGCCGTCAGCCGAAATCCAGCTAACACCGATCCCAACAGAATGATCAACCCGACGGTGAGGAAAACCGTGCGGATCCCCTTTTTCGGGGTGATGGTAACCGTCTTTGCCATCAACCAGAGACCGGCCGCGGCACAGACAATGGCCACCGCCCACCAGTATAGTTTACTTGGGGGATCAGGTGGGGTGACAAAAACGGCGCTGAGTCCGCTACCTATAAAATAGGCGGCCGCTGCCATCATAAATAGCCCCATGACCTCTTTGAGCAGTTGACTGCCGGGGCCGGTCCTGGGTAGCCAGGAGGCCATTTCGGGTCGGATGGAAAGGACGAAATAGGGCAGGGCCATCCCGACACCGATGGCCGCAAAAGTCAAAAGGGAAACGGATGGATCACGAGTGGCAGCCCAGGCAGCGGCAGCGCCCATGAAAGGCGCGGTGCAGGGGGTGGACAGAATGGCGGTCAGCACGCCCATGACAAAGGATCCGGGCAGACTTTCGCGACTCGGATTGATGCTGTAGACGAATGAAGGCAGCCGGGTGCGGAACATGCCGAACATCCCAAACCCCATAACGGCGATCACCACGCCGATGGCGATGGTAAATGGCGGATACTGGAACAGCTGATTGGTGGCGGTGAAACCGCTGATCAGTGAAATCATCAACCCCAATACCAACCAGAAAACCAGAATCCCCAAAAACAAGGATAGGCCCAGCAGGATGCACCGGCGGCGATTTTCCTGGGCCGCACGGGACAGGCTCATGATCTTGATGGGAACCAGGGGCAGGACACAGGGTGTAAAATTCAACAGCATGCCGCCAAAACCGGCAACAAGAAGGAAGAACAGAAATCCGGAGCCGGCCGCGGTCTCAATGGAAAAGCGCCATCCGAAAAGGTCGAATCCCACCGGATCCGATTCTTCCATCGGCTGCCGGAATTCGAATCCGCCAAACAGTTCGCCGTTGATGGCGGATACGGTGTCGCCTCCTCCGACAACGGGTATTTCCGACTTCAACTCTATTTTTTTCGGAAAGAGGCAGGTTTTATCATCGCAAGCCTGGTAGGTCAGTTCCACGGTTAGGGTGAGTTTGCCCGGACCCGTCTGGGCACCCACCGTCACCGGCAGATGAATGATCGCCCGGCCATCGAACAACATAAGCGGCTCTTCGGCATACTGAACCTTCACCGGGTGCGCCCTGGGAAAAACCGGCGAACCTACCATCAGTCCCTTGTCCGCTCCAAGAATGCTCAGGCCGGTGGGAAACGGTTTGAACGCCCCCTGCGTCGGAATCTGCTCCTTGTCGGCGTTGATGTGGAATCCTTTTCGAATGTCCACAACCACCGCCAGTCCGAACCGATCACCCGGGCGTGCCCGATCGAGGGACCAGGCAGTGTGCACGGACACCGGATCTATCGGACCGGGTCCAGCCGCTTTGTCTGAAAAAAGAGATGCATTCAGTTCCGCTGCAGCAACGGAAAACAGTGCCACTGTTAAGGTTACCTGGCAAAGGATAGTTTTGAATGCAGATCGTGACATAAGAAATAAGAAGGTAAAACCGCTACCGGTCTGCGTCAAGCCGGCAGATCCCCACGAAAAGACCGGTGCCGGATGAAAAACGGCTCAGAGATGCCGGACCGTTGGATCCGTCCGCATCACGGCACGGTGCAGACTGTCGACATGCCCGGATAATTGCTCTGAGATGAGCACCATTTCCTCAGATTCCCCGGGAAAACGCCCGACCATCATTCTCCCTGCCAGCTCAGACAGTTCACCGGGACTGTAGGAGGCCAGATGCCGATGCACAAATTCCGGGAAATCCTCCGGAATATCACCGGCTATCACCTTCAAGGCAAGCCCCTCGAAAAAGCCCTCAACAGTGGACCGTACGACCCATGAATCGGCCCAGACCATATCCCCGACCCCATCCAGGCGGTCCAGCCGGTTCCGGATGGAAAGATCCAGGAAAAAAATCACCAGCGCCTCAACGATCGATTCGGCATTTACCTCAACACCCCTAAGCAGGGGAACATACCGTCGAACGGTGATCAACCGCACATCGACATCGGGTTTTTCCCCAAACCTTCGGACGATAAAATCTCCTGCGGCATGGTGCCAGGCGGCGACCCGCTCGAAGGTTTCAACGTTGTAATAGTAGGTGAGAATGGCGGCCGTCCGGCGAAAAACCTGCCGGCCCTGGGACTTTGACAGACAATAATCGCCTCCGTCCGGGTCCCATACCGACAACTTTCTCTCCCCGGGAGATGTCGTATCGGTGAAATGAAACTCACTAAAACCGCTCAGCCACTCTCCGATAAACAGGGAGGCTAGCCACCCTTCACCGATGGGAACCGACGCCAACCCGAACACCCTCGGGAGAAATTTATGGTCAAACTCCCTGTAGAGTTTTCGAAGCGCGCCATGCTCACCATGGACAACCGAAAGGCCCGCCGGGGAAACCGCAACATTCACCACGAATTCAAAAGATCGACAGCCGGCACCGATTTCAACTCGGGCCGGATGATAAAATTCACCGTGTTTCACGAGAAAAACGGATAGGTGGTCCAGTTGATCCGGTGTTATCGACGCTTCGAAATATGGCTGCACCGCCTCCAGGCAATGCCGATATTTGTCTTGGATCAGGAATTGACGGACCGCTGAAAAATAGTCGCCGTAACAGATCTCATCGGCCCCATCGGGATCCGGCGGATGGCCCGAATCCCGGGTCAACGGTATCGGCCTGGTCCAAAAAGCGCTGTTCGGCGTCACGGCATCATCGGATCGGGCGAGAAAAAAGCGAATGTCAGGAGATGGCGGCATGGCGGATGGAAGGCGCTATTGGATTTTCAATCATTAATAGACCCGGGGGCGGGGGAAAATTGCCGTTGTCATTACAAAACTCACCGTTCCCCGATATCTGCCTCATGAAAAACAAGGGTTCTTGCCGCTTTTTCTCCGCCGGATTTATGGGTTGGCGTCGATCTCTTCCCGGATCTCGGGAGCCACTTCATATCCGAGGGACAACGCTTTTTGGCAATGCTCGGCGGCTTTGGCGTAATCCTTCTTTTCCAGGTAGGCAATGGCCAGATTGTTGTGGGCAACCGCAAAATCGGCATCCAGCTTAAGGGCTTTTAAGCTGCTTTCGATGCTCTCATCCACCATCCCCTTCATCAGGTAGGCATTGGCCAGATTGGCAAACCCCTGAATATACCTGAAATTGAATGCCGTTGCCCTTTTGAGGTATTTGATCGCCTCATCGACGTTTCCCTGCTGAAGATGGACAAATCCCATATTCCCGAACCCTTCCGAGAAACCGGGTCTGGCTTTCACGGCGCGCTCGTTGAAGTTCAGGCACCCGTCCAGGTCCCCCCGCTGCAGGCAGATCCCTCCCAACAGTGCATAGGCCTCGGCAAGACCGGGACTGCAATCGATGGCCGCGTGGAGGGATTCTTCCGCTTCCGCATATTTTCTCTGGCCAAGCAGGCCAACCGCCAGATTATAGTGTGAGGTCCCGCAATCCGGGTTGGACGCAAGGGCTTCTCGCTGGCGGGCGATGTGTTCTTCGACGTTTTTAGGTATATTCATTATTGTTTTTCCTTCGTCCCAGGATGAGACTTCTCTCCCGGTTTGTTGGTTAACTTGTTGATACAATAGCGATTCAGATCCTACTGTCTTTTCCTGAACGGCCCTGATTATAAATCACCACGGTTATTATGACGGGCTACCAATTGTCAAGGATCTTTTTGCTTGACAAGTCAACGGGGTTTCTCTACCGTTTTTTTTATTTAGCGGCCTGATCTCTTCGATACACACCCAATAACCCAGGATATTCAAATTACAGGAGGCAAAATGAAATCCGGATGTTATACCGCCCTTGTCACCCCGTTTCTGGACGGTGCCGTGGATAATGAAGGGCTTGAAAAACTGGTCGATTTTCAGATCGTTCATGGCATTACCGGCATACTCGCCGTGGGAACCACAGGTGAGAGCCCGACATTGAGTTGGAATGAACACATTGGTGTCATCGAGGATGTGGCGAAGAAGACAAAAGGCAAGTGCGGGTGCATTGCGGGGACGGGAAGCAACAATACCGAAGAAACCTTGGACGGAACCCGGCATGCAGCCGAAGCGGGGGCTGATGCGGTACTGCTGGTGGACCCCTACTATAATGGTCCCAGCTCTTTAGAAATCCGAAAGGAATATGTCGCACCCGTGGCCAGGTCATTTCCGGACATCGAAGTGATCCCCTATGTCATTCCCGGTCGAACCGGCGCCCAACTCCTTCCCGAGGATCTGGCGATATTGTTCGGGGAGCTCAAAAACGTCAATACCGTTAAAGAAGCCACCGGCAACCTGGATAATATGAAACGCACCCGTAAATGTTGCGGACCCGATTATCAGATCATGTCCGGGGATGACGGACTGACGTTCAAAATGATGACGGATCCCGATATCAAAGCCGGAGGCGCCATTTCCGTTATCTCAAATATCGCCCCCGCAGCGGTTGGAAAGATGGTTTCCCTTGCATCGGAAGGGCAAACGACCGAGGCCGAAAAGCTGGCATCGGCGCTGAACCCGCTCTTTGACCTGGTGACGGTTTCAACCACTGAGGAGACGACATATGGTAGTGTGGTCTGCCGGGCCAGAAACCCGCTGGGTATCAAGACATTGATGACCATCCTTGGAATGCCGTCGGGCGGATGTCGAAAGCCGCTTGGAAAAATGTCTGAAAAGGGGTTGAACAAGGTTCTTGCGGCGGCGAGACAGGTACATGGGGCAAATCCTGAAATACTGGAACCTGCCGGAACCTATTTCGGAGTGGATATCGGGGCGCGGCTTGAAAATCCTGAAAACTGGAAGGGGCTTGCCTACGAAAGCTATTAGGAGCAGACTCAAAATTGTCTGTTCGCCCAATCTCTTTGTCGGGTCCTCGTTTCAAGTCCTCGAAATACAGTAGTATTCCTGCGGGTTGAAACTCGGATCCTCCGCGACATTGAACGAAAATCCTAATTTTGAGACCGCTCCTGGAAACCACCTCAAAATTGTCTGTTCGTTCCGTTTCGGTTGTATTCCCGTTGAGTCATGAAATTAAAGCCCCTGTCGGCGAGCCGGCAGGGGCTTTTTGTATATGGTACCAGAGACCCGGCATCATTTCTCATTTTTATCGCCGGGGGATCCGGACTCGGCCTGCTGGTAGGGATCCGTTTCTTTGAAAAGTATACCTTTGAGCCAATTGACACCGAATTTCAAAAGCTCCACCTCGTCGGTTTTTATCTTTTCGATGGTTTCGGCATCCAATTCGAACCGCTCCAGAAAGGTGCTTTCAAACACAAACTTCCTGAACTTATCGATATTGTAGCTCACCATGAAAAACATCTGCTTGGCCTGCTCTGTCAGCTTGATATTGGGCGGAAATGATCTTTTTCTCACCACAAGATCGGTCCATTCGGCATTGATGTCGTCATGAGTGTCCACCCCCTGATCGCTGCGCCAGTCCTTGACCGCCCACGTCTCGTCCTCTTCGAAGCCTTTGCAGTGGGGTTCGTGGACAAAAAAATAAAAGCCATCGTCGTCCGCGCCATCTTTATGCTGCATGGTGGCGACCCCCAGCGGGTAATAGCGGCAGGTTGTCGGCCGGTCTTCATAGAGAATGCACCCCTCCTCGTCGCGGACAAAGGGGCACGATTTCTCATCGTCATCGAGCATCTTCAAGGTTACCATCGGCAGATCGGTTTTTTCCAGGAGATGGGGTTCGGTGTAAATGGCCAGGAACTCCTCGGAGGGGAGATTGAGCCGATTTTTCAAACGAATCACATCGTAGGGCGTCAGGGTGATTTTGATCCCCCTGCAGCACTTGGTGAAACATTCGACGCCGGGGTGGCATTTGAATTCAAAACGGCTGTCATTGCCAAGCCGGACCGGATCGATCTCGGCCTTGTTGTTTAACTCTTCCATAGATCTGTCCTTTCTTATGATATTGTGCAACGCGGCCTGTATACCCGAGGAAATTTTCGTTGTCAAATGTTGTCGGCTCGGCAGAATGGGTAAAACCGGTTGGAAAATGATGCCTCCTATGTTAGCAACGTTTATGAAAATTACAAGTCATCCCGGCTTCATCGGCAGTACCACTCAAAGCGATTCCCCGATAAGGGGAAATCGGGATAATGCACAATGACGGGTTTTGAATTCGCCACGGCCGGCAGGATCCTCTTCGGGTCAGGAACCCTTGAGACGGCACCGATTTTTGAGGCAACCAAAGCAGGACGATTTCTGGTATTGACAGGAAAAACCCAGGGCCGGGCGGCTCGGCTGCTGGACTTGCTGGAAAAACAGGACCTTCTGGGGATCCCCTATGGCGTGGAGAGGGAACCGACCCTCCATACGGTGGCCGCCGCCCTCAAGGCTGCCGGGGAAATGAACGCCGAAGGCGTGATCGGTTTTGGCGGCGGCAGCGTGTTGGACACGGCCAAGGCGGTGGCGGCTCTTTTGACCAACCCGGGAGAGATCTTCCGGTATCTCGAAGTGGTCGGTGAGGGGAAACCCCTCGAAAACCCGCCCGCACCCTGCATCGCCATCCCAACCACCGCAGGTACCGGAGCGGAGGTCACCCGCAATGCGGTGATCGGCGTACCGGAAAAAGGCGTCAAGGTCAGCCTGCGCAGCCCGCTGATGCTGCCGAATCTGGCTGTGGTGGATCCTGAACTGACCCTGACCATGCCGCCGGCAGTGACCGCCGCTACCGGAATGGACGCCCTGACCCAGCTGCTGGAGGCTTATGTCTCTGCCCGGGCAAATCCCATGACCGACGGTTTCTGCCGGGAAGGTTTGATGCAAGCCGCAGGAGGCCTGCTGCCGGCCTACCTGGACGGAACCCGGCAAATCCATAGGGAGCGGATGGCACTGGCAAGCCTGTTGGGCGGACTGGCCCTGGCCAATGCCGGTCTCGGAGCCGTACACGGCATCGCCGGTCCGTTGGGCGGCTTGATCGGCGCGTCCCACGGATCGATATGCGCGCGGCTGCTGCCGTTCGTCATGGAAGCCAATCTCTCCGCCCTGGCGTCAAGGGCTCCGGAATCCCCGGCCCTGACCCGTTATCGCGAAATCGCACAGATTCTTACCGGATCGATCTCCGCAACACCCGGCGACGGCGTCCAATGGCTGCACCACCTGTGTGCCGAGATGAATATTCCGCGGCTGGCCGATCTCGGCCTGACGGAAAAGATGCTGCCGGGGCTGGTCGGAAATGCCGGAAAAGCGAGCAGTATGCGAACAAATCCGGTGGTCCTTGCCCAAGCGGAATTGATGCACATAATAAAAGCAGCGCTTTA
>CAZWAE010000029.1:10523-17159 GCA_964631805.1 uncultured Desulfobacteraceae bacterium
ATCCGGTGGTCCTTGCCCAAGCGGAATTGATGCACATAATAAAAGCAGCGCTTTAAAAGGAAACCGAAGGGAAAAAGAGAATGGATATTGAAAAACGGTTGGAAACCCTTTCTCGGATCAACACCCTTTTTACCGATTTTATTACGTCCAGCGATTCCTGTTGTGAAAAAGGTTGTGCCCACTGCTGCACACGCAACGTCGCCGTTACCACTCTGGAGGGTTATGCCATTTCCCGGCACCTGATTCAAAATGGGCAGAACCATCTTCTTGAAAAGATCAGAACCGGATTGACTGGAAAACGGTTTCAACCGCGAGTCACCACAAACCAGATGGCGGACATCTGTGTGGCCGGAGGGAAAGTGCCGGAAGAGAAGAGCGATGCCGCCTGGGGAAAATGTCTCCTGCTGGATGATGACCTTTGCCCAATCTACACGGTCAGGCCATTTGCCTGCCGGTGCATGGTTTCCAAACAAAACTGCGGTGACACCGGGTATGCGGATATGGATCCCTTCATCTTCACTGTCAGCACGGTTTTTCAACAGGCCATCGAACATGTGGACGAAACCGGTTGTTCCGGGAATCTGGTGGATGTGCTGCACTGCCTGTCCATGGATGAACCACGTAAAGCATATGAACAAACCGGGCTGGACTGCGCGGCCGCCGGCCTGCTGTCGAACCGGCCGCTGACGGTATTGATGATCCCGCCGGAACATCGTGAGCAAATCCAACCGATATTAAAGGCGCTTCAGGGAATTTAACGTGAACAGGCGAAAAAAATTCTTCAGATACATGTTGCTGCTGCTAACAGCCCTCCCGATGCTTTTGGGGTCGCTTTCCGGATGTACCAGCGATGCGGAAAAAAAGGCGAAGCACCTTGAACAAGCCCGGCAGTACATCGCTCAAAACCAGTTCAAAGATGCCGTCATTGAACTGAAAAACGTGATACAGATCGATCCCGGGGACGGTAATGCGCATTTCCAGTTGGCCGAAACCTATATGCGCTTGAAAGAGCTGGATCTCGCGGCCCAATCCTACGCCAGCGCGGCCAAAAACGATCCGGATAACATGAAGGCCCATCTGAAGCTGGGAAGAATACTGATTATGGCCAGAAGGACCATGGGAGCCAAGCTGGCCGCCCGGTCGGTACTGGACAAATACCCGAACAACATATCGGCCCTGCAACTGCTCGCGTCCGCACAGTTTCAGGAGGACAACCTGGCGGGAGCGATTAAAACCCTCCAGAGCGCCGCCAAAAGTGACCCCCGCAACCTGCAGCCACGGTTGTTTCTCGCCCAGATGCTTGCTTTTAGCGGTGAAACGGACGAAGCGGAGAGAACCTATCTCCAGGCGATTTCCATCGATCCCGCGGATCCGGTTCCCTATGTTCGCCTGGCGCGTCTCTACGGTGACAAGGAGCAGTGGGATAAACTATTGGTGGCTTTGGACCAAATGGGTCCGGCCACCGTCAGAGGATATCCTTACCTGACGGACTTGGCCCAATTTTGCGAAGATCGCCAGCAATGGGACATTGCCGAAAAAATCTATCTGAAAGCCAGCGAAACAGCCCCAAAAAATGATGCCGGTTTTCTGGTCGCCTTCGGCGCCCATTATGCCAAACGGGGCGAACACCCAAAGGCCCTTGAGCTCATGCAGCGCGCCCATGGCATAAAAGCGGGGGACCCCACCATTCTGGCAAACCTTGGCAGCATTCATCTGGAGATGGGCCAACTGAAAGCAGCGGACACGGTGGTGGACAAAGCCCTCAAAATAGACGGGGAGCACGCGCTGGCGAATTATACCAAGGGCAGAATCTTCTTCCTGAAAAAAGATTTCTTGCGGGCGCTGCCGCGTTTCGACCAGACCATCAACAAAACCCCGAAAAACGCCATGGCCTATTATTACAAGGCGTTGTGTCTGCTAGGAAAGGGGATGGGGGACCGGGAGGATGTCGATCTGTTCAGGGCGGCCGCAGGAAAATTGGGAGATCAGGAGACCTGGGCCAAAGGGCTTGCCCAGGCCAACCTGCATACGGCGGTGGAACTCGATCCCAACCTGTTGGAACCGAGACTGGTTCTGGCCGAACTTTACCTGGAAGAAAAGGAGCCGGAAAAGGCCCGAAAACAGATTGAGGGCGCGTTGAAGCTTGCGCCAGGATTTCTAAAGACCGTTGCGCTGCTTGGGAGCCTGAAGCTGATGGAGAAAGATTTCAAGGGTGCCGAGGAGATCTGCAAGAAGGTGCTTGAAAAGAAACCGGATCTGAGCATGTGGCATGCGCGGCTGGGGATCGTCTACAGCGCCATGAATCGCCCGGCGGAAGCACTGGCCGCCTACCGACGTGCTCTTGAACTGGATCCATTTCGATTTGCCGTTCTCAAATCGATGGTCAATATCCACCTGAACCAAAGAAACTTTAAGGCCGCTCTGAATATATGCGTCGAGCAAAAGGAAATTGTCAGAAAAAACAAAGCCCTCGCCGCACAGATCGAGAACCTGGAAGGCACCATCAACCTGGCCAAAGGGGACGAAAAAGCGGCTGTCCGTCATTTCAGCAAAGCAAAAGCCGAGGCGCCCAAACTGGTGAAACCGAGGATAGCGCTGGCCGAAGCATATGTCCGGAAAGGGGATCTGGAAGCGGCCGTCATCGAATATGAGGACGTGCTGGAAATAAAATCTGATCACTTGCCGGCTTGCATGGCATTGGGTTATATTTATTATAAGCAGGGTGACAAGAAAAAGGCGGAAAAATTTTATCGGCGGGCGCTTACCATTAAAAGCGATCATGGCCAGGCCGCCAACAATCTGGCTTTTCTTCTTTCCGAAAGAGACGACAAACTTCGCGAAGCCTATCTGCTGGCCCAGATGGCGGAAAAACAGATGCCCCGCAACGCCGGGGTCAAGGACACTCTCGGCTGGCTGTATTACCGCGTTCGCGATTATCCCCAGGCCATCACCAAACTGAGAGCGAGCCTGTCCATCAACCCGGATGATGCCCTGGCCAATTACCACATCGGACTGGCCTATTATCAGCACAAACAGTTCAAGAAAGCCCGTGCCCATCTGGAGAGGGCGCTTGAGCTGGATCCCAGTTTTGAGGGCGCCAGCGACGCCAGGAAGTTGTTGGATTAAAGGGGCAGGTTACTGGATACTGGTTTCAGGATGCTGGATTGAAAATAATCGCCATTCTTTCTGGATGGAATTCGGATGCGGTGGCGGGTTCCCGAATACCAAAATGAAACGCCGAATCGATTCGATTCGGCGTTGGGCGCTCAATATAAAACAACTAAACGTATCGGTTCAGGATTGCGGTTTGAATCTCCGTCTTCTCACCGCGGCAAAACCGGCCAGTCCCAATCCCATCAGCAATGCGGTGGCAGGTTCGGGAACGGGGTCTCCACCGGGCCCTCCCCCGGCGGCTATCGTTGAAGCGGTATGGCTCAGGTAATCATTGCCGCACTCCATGGTCCACTTCAGGGTCACGTCATCACCGAGGTTCAAGCCGGCATTGGTGAGCAGCGCCAGGTCGAACTCGCCTTCGATGACATGGTTGTTATAAATTTGTACGTCTTCGCGAAAATCGGGGCCCTCAACATAACGTCTTTCCCAATCGGGATTTGGGGCAACACCGTAGCCGAAGCTGGCGCTACTGAAATCATCGACGACTGTCCCGTTTTGCGCCCGCCAATTGCCCACAGATGAGTAGTAGGTCGTGCCCGCCCACTGGTCCACACCGCTGATAAATTGGATGTCGCTGGAATTGAGGACGTATCCAACGGTGTTGTCGACCCATTGAAAAGCATTGTGGAACCGGATTGCGGCATCGAAATCCCCATCCATATCCAGATCAATTGCCAGATCTCCAGTTTCAAGATGATCGTAACCGCCGTACAACCTGCCCCCTTCAAAAGAGAAACCGGTCTGCAGCGCGAAGGATACCGTACCTTGGGTCATGTCATTGGCGTCCTGATCAATTCTCAGGCCAACATATTCTACATCATAAAAATCGCCTCCAGAGGCATGGGTTCCTGGTTGGGTGCCCCTGATGACATCCCCGTATGTGTAGGAACCTTGCCATTCCGAGGTGCTAAAGTTACCGTCGATGGTCAACTGGGCAGATGCGCTTCCGGCCCAGATGAAAAGGAGCAGCCCCAAAACGCTTGTTATTTTATATATGTTTATCATTTTTTATTCATTTCCTTATTTCTACCGATCCCTATCGGAATCCGTCGATATCAGCATCGATCTACTTGCAGACAATTGTTATGCAAGTCCGGTGCCAATTTTTTGCAACAAAATAAAACTCCATATTTACAACATATTGTGTCGGCGGCAAAAAACAACCACAATGGCTATGTACTTTTTTTCCTAATTATTAGGAATTTTTTTTCACAAATTGCCAACTTCGACATCCACAGAGACGATGTCCTCCTGTAAGTTCAGCAACTCCAAAGCATTCCCGCCGCATATTTTATCGATATCCCCCCGGCCCAGGTCCGCTTCGTCCAGTTCTTTAAAATATCGTTCCGGTTTCAACAGGGGATAATCGGTGCCGAAAAGGATCTTGTCCGTCCCCACGAGGTCTCCGGCAACCCTATAGATATGGCTCCGATACAGATAGGGAGATGCCGCGGTATCATACCAGACATTGTGCAAGGCATTCCTCACCTCTTTTTTAAGCAGACTGTAGAAAAAAATGCCGCCGCCCCAGTGGGCCAGCACCAGTTTGTTGTCCGGAAACCGCCGGACGAGGTCGTAGATCTGCTTTAACGTGTTGGGCGTCTTGCCGGGGTATAGATGTCCCACCGGTTCATTGGTGTGGATGAGGATGGGGCAGTCAGCCTGGCGGCAGATCTCCATGATGGGCGAAAGCCGCTCAAGGGCATCCCCATCGATTCCCGATTGATAAAAAGCCAGTTCCCCCACACCGGAAAGCCCCTGATCGATGCACCGCTGCACCTCTTTGGGGGCGCTGTCGTTGTAGGGGTCCACACAGCAAAATCCAATTAAACGGTCCGGGTGCCGGCTGACGCTTTTGAGGATGTAATCGTTATGCAGTTTGGTAAACGGGGCGTCCTGCCATGGAAAACCGAACACAACCGAGATGTCCACCCCCTGGTCATCCATCATCTCGACGGTATCCCCGGCGGATGCCAGTCCGGCGTTTTTGGATTCGTATAAAAGATTGAATGCCGGTTCCCCAGGAAAAAGACTCTCCCTGTCCTCCCGCACTTTTTTAGGAAAAATGTGGGTGTGAAAATCGATGATCATATCTTTTCCTGTTTAAACCGTTAAGGGGTGCAGAAACAAGCGGTTCTTCCCCCACTATACACCATCGTGTCGTGTTGACAATAGAGATGGTGGCCAGACAAAGCCTTGCACAGGGATCCGTGCATACTTTGGAGTGCCTGCGATTTCTCCTTAATCTGTTGTTTTGATCCAAAAAAAAAGCTACAAAAGAGCACGATCCTAAAGCGTTTCAAGATGATAGGGTTCCAACGCAAACAAAGAGAATAAAACGAAGGAGGTACCAATGTATTTTGACAAACCCGGCAAAGTCAATACGGACGATACGCTGTCTCTTGCGTATGAACGGGCCAAGGCGCTCGATATCGATGAGGTGGTCGTGGCATCGACATCCGGCTACACTGCATATAAAGCACTTGAAATATTTAAGAATGGACGAATTGTTTCGATTACCTACTATGGTGGGTACAAGGAACCTTTTAAGAACGTTCTGCCGGATGAGACGAGGAGGGATCTTGAAAACCGGGGTGTCCATGTTATTTCCGCCACCCATGCCCTGTCGGGTATCGAAAAATCCGTGGCGAAAAAGCATGCCGGTGTGTATCCGGTACTTCTCATCGCCGACACCTTGAGACTTCTCGGCCAGGGAATGAAGGTCGCAGTTGAAGTTTCGGTTATGGCGGCAGATGCAGGCGTTCTTACCGGAAAGGACATCATCGCCATCGGCGGATCATCGAAAGGTGCCGATACCGCCCTGGTGGTCAAACCGGTGAACCAATCCAACTTTTTCGATCTACGCATCCGAGAGGTGATCTGCAAACCACGGTATTTCTAGAATCCAGCCCAACCGTCGGCCTTATCGGTTGGAACAAAGGATGTAATTTTTACTTGCTGTTTGCAATTTACCAATGGCTCAAATCCGAAGTACGAATCTGGAACACCAAGGGGGCATGACCGCCAAAAGGGATAGGATGGACGATCTGGAGTTTTCGACAGAAAAGGGATCCTTCGAGCGCCATGTGGTCCTGGTGGCCCCTGAAATACACTGGAATACCGGGAATATCGGTCGCACTTGCCTGGGTGCCGGCTCTTTTCTCCACGTGATAAAACCGATGGGGTTCTCCCTGGATGCCAAACAGGTGAAACGGGCGGGGCTTGACTACTGGCCGCAGGTCCGGTTGAACATATGGGAGAATTTCACCCAATTTGAACAACAGATGAAGCCTACAAAAACCGAGGTGGCGCTTTTTTCCAAAAAAGGGGCGAAGCTGTTCTGGTCCCTGCCGCCCCGGGATAGGATGTTTCTCATCTTCGGGTCGGAAACCCGGGGACTTCCTCATTCGATTTTGCAGCGCTATGCGGAGTCGATCTACCGGATTCCCATCTCTGAAAAAA
>CAZWAE010000029.1:17259-25627 GCA_964631805.1 uncultured Desulfobacteraceae bacterium
TCGATTTTGCAGCGCTATGCGGAGTCGATCTACCGGATTCCCATCTCTGAAAAAATCCGGTCACTGAATCTTTCCACGGCTGTTGGAATCGCCCTGTACGAGAGCCTGCGGCATTCGACCTCTGATGGAACGGACCCGATGCCGGGCCGGCCGGCGGGATAAGTGCCGTTTGACATCCAAAAGGCGATGGGTATATTACTGTCATGTTTTTATCATAAATAGTAATGAATGAATTTCAGACATTTCCGGGAGGAGCGTATGCGATTCGAGAAAATGACCATCAAAGCCCAGGAGGTGGTCCAGGGTGCCAGGAGTCTTGCAGAAAAGCACCGCCAGCAGCAGATCGAGCCGGAACACCTGTTGGCCGCCATGCTTGCCGAGCCGGAGGGCCTTGCCGTCTCTCTCCTGAAAAAACTGGGCGCCTCTCCGGAAGAGGTTGCCGGAAAAGCGAGAATGGCCATTGAAAGGCTTCCAAGGGTTGCAGGAAACGTTGAGGTGTATCTCTCCAAGCGATCGGGGAAAGTGCTGGATGACGCATTTGCTGAAGCGGAAAAGATGCGGGATGAATATGTCAGCATCGAACATTTCCTGATGGCGGTTTCCGAAGAGGGGTCCGGCGAGGCAGCCCGGATTCTCAAGAACGCAGGTTTTGTCAGAGATGCCCTGTTAAAGGCCCTGGTGGATATCCGGGGTTCCCAGCGTATCACCGACCCTAACCCCGAGGAAAAATACCAGGCCCTCGAAAAATTCAGCCGTGATTTGACAGACCTCGCCCGACTCGGAAAGCTGGATCCGGTCATCGGTCGGGATGATGAGATCCGGCGGATCGTACAGGTCCTTTCCCGCCGCACCAAAAACAATCCGGTCCTCATGGGAGAACCCGGTGTCGGCAAAACCGCCATCGTGGAGGGCCTCGCCCTGAGAATAGAAGCCGGTGATGTTTCGGAATCCCTGAAAAACCGGCGTCTGGTTGCTCTGGACATGGGTGCTTTGATCGCGGGCGCCAAGTATCGCGGAGAATTCGAAGACCGCCTGAAGGCGGTTATCAAGGAGGTGGAAAAAGCGGAAGGGGATGTGATTCTTTTCATCGACGAGTTGCATACCCTTGTGGGTGCGGGAGCCGCAGAAGGCGCAATGGACGCCTCCAACATGCTCAAACCCGCGCTGGCAAGGGGAACATTGCGATGCGTCGGGGCGACGACCCTCAATGAGTATCGGAAATATATCGAAAAAGACGCCGCTCTGGAACGGCGGTTTCAACCGATCCTCGTCCGGGAACCGACGGTGGGGGATACCATATCCATCTTGAGAGGATTGAAGGAAAAATATGAGGTCCACCATGGCGTCCGGATTACGGATGCCGCCATTGTCGCAGCTGCGACCCTGTCCCACCGCTATATTTCAGACCGTTTTTTGCCGGACAAAGCCATCGACCTGATCGATGAGTGCGCTTCCAAGCTCCGCATCGAGATCGACAGCATGCCGGTAGAGATAGACGAAATTCAACGAAAAATAACCCAGGCCGAAATTGAGCGCGAGGCACTCAAAAGGGAAAAGGATCCGGCTTCCATCAATCGCCTGGACAAGCTGGAATCGGATCTTGGCACAATGAATGAAGACTTCCTTAAAATGAAAGCGCACTGGCAAAATGAAAAAAACCTGATCCAGGCACTGCGTGAACTCAAGGAAAATAGGGAACGCATTACTATCGAGGAGCAGCAGGCGGAACGCCAGGGGGACCTGGCCCGGGTGGCGGAAATCCGGTACGGTCAATTGACCGACCTGGACAATCAACTGACAGAAGCCAAAACAGCGCTGTCCGAGGTACAGAAAAGCCGTAAGATGCTCAAAGAGGAGGTGGATGGAGAAGATATCGCTGCGGTGATCGCAAGATGGACAGGTATCCCCGTTTCCCGGATGCTGGAGGGGGAAAGGGATAAACTGGTTCGAATGGAGGATTATCTGGGGCGGCGGGTCGTCGGACAAGTCCAGGCAATAGAAAGTGTCGCAAACGCCGTCCGCCGGGCAAGATCGGGGCTGGGAGATCCCGAAAGACCCATCGGTTCGTTTATATTCATGGGGCCCACTGGTGTCGGAAAAACCGAACTCGCCAAAGCGGTTGCGGAGTTTATCTTCGACACGGAGGAGGCCATTGTGCGGGTCGATATGTCCGAGTTCATGGAAAAACACGCGGTGGCCCGACTCATCGGCGCCCCGCCCGGTTATGTGGGATATGAGGAGGGGGGATACCTGACGGAAGCGGTCCGCAGGCGACCCTATTCGGTGGTTTTGTTTGACGAAATCGAAAAAGCCCATCCGGAGGTCTTCAATGTCCTTCTCCAGATCCTGGACGACGGTAGAATGACGGACGGCCAGGGAAGGACGGTGGATTTCAAGAACACCATCATTATTATGACCTCCAACGTGGGCAGCCGATGGATTCAGGAGGAGGGAGGGTCGGATGGAGAAAAGATGGTGGTTCGGGTCAACGAAGCGTTGCGCCAACATTTCAAGCCGGAGTTTTTAAATCGTATCGATGAAACCATTATCTTCAACAACCTGACTCCCGATCAGATCGGAGCCATCGTCAACATACAGATGGAACGGCTGCACGGGCGCCTGGCCGAGATGAAAATCGAATTGGAACTGACCGATGACGCACGGGCGCTGCTGGCGGAAAAAGGGTATGATCCGGCCTTCGGGGCACGCCCGTTGAAACGGGCCATCCAGCATTATATCGAAAATCCCCTGTCCATGGAGATTTTGACGGGTCGGATTCCCGAGGGCTGCCGGATGACGGCCCGGAGGGAAAAAGACAGAATCGTTTTCGAAACGAATTCGAATTGGGGTTGAAATATGCCTGTCGACAACGTATTATTCAGGGCTTATGAAGCGCTCTCGTTCTAACATTGAAAATTTACGCCTCTTTTTCGACCGGTTTTCCGGCGATGATCAGGTGCTGGTAACGATCAACGCGGATCCCGACGCCATTGCCAGCGCCATGGCGGTAAAACGCCTTCTCTGGCGAAAGGTTGCAGGGGTCACCCTGGCTACCGTCAATGTTGTGGAACGTCCCGACAATCTGACCATGATCCGCCTGCTGGGCTTGAATCTGGTTCACGTAGACAACATCCGAAAGGAGGATTATTCCCGGTTTGTCATCGTAGACTCCCAGCCTTGCCACCATGAGGCCTTCGGCGGCTTTGATTTCGACGTCATCATCGACCACCATCCGGTCACACCGGTAAACGGCCGGTTTATTGATATCCGGCCCCGGTATGGGGCAACGGCCAGCATCATGACCGAGTATTTGCGAGCGGCAAAGATCAAGCCGTCGGCCAAACTCGCCACCGGTCTGTTTTATGCCATTAAGACCGACACGAGCAATTTTGAACGGGAGTCCCTGATGGAGGATGTCAGGGCATTCCAGTTTCTTTTTCACCACGCCAACACCCATCTGGCGCGTCGTATCGATCAGGCGGAACTGCGGCCGGAATTCTTGAAATACTTCCGCAAGGCGCTACGAGAGAAAAAAATGAGAAAAGGACAACTTTTCGCCTATTTGGGACAGGTTTCCACCCCGGACGTCTGTGTCTTGATCGCTGATTTTTTCATGCGGATCGATTCTGTAAACTGGAGTATCGTATCCGGAATTTATGACAAAAAACTCGTCTTGATTTTTCGAAACGACGGTCTTCGGAAAAACGCGGGCAAGCTGGCGCGGGAACGGTTCGGTGAATGGGGTTCTGCCGGCGGGCACAAAAGCATGTCCCGGGCTGAAATCCCGATGGAGAACCTGAAACCGTTGATAGACTGCCGGGATGACGCTCGCCTGTCGTTATGGATCATCAACCAGGTGGTGAGAAGCGCTAAAAAGCGCGGGGTGAAGAACAGGGTAAAATGAACCGGAATCCAGTCGATATCCGTATCACGATCCTGGGATCCGGCACCTGCGTACCGTCCCTTAGACGCAGTTCGTGTTCCATTCTTGCCCAGACCGGTGGTCTGAATCTTCTTTTTGATATCGGTCCGGGCACCATGCACCGGTTGTTGGAAGCCGGTGTCGCCATTTTCGATATCTCTATGGTGTTTCTCAGCCATTTTCACCCGGATCACACCGGCGAACTGGCGTCCTTTCTATTTTCCAATAAATACGCTCGGGGCCAGGCAAGAAAGGAGCCCCTGACCCTTATCGGGGGAAAAGGATTTTCCGATTTTTTCGCCCGTTTGAAACTGGTATATGGAGAATGGATCTGTCCGGATCATCTCGAGATTATTGAACTTCAAAACGAATCGATTTCAGAAAAAGCATTTGACGACAAGTTTACATTGAAGTACGGACCAACGGCGCACAGTGCCGAAAGTACCGCCTACCGGATTACAGGCCGGGGAGGAAAATCGGTCGTATACTCGGGCGATACCGATTATTGCGAAAGCCTGGTGGAGTTGGCGAATGGTGCCGATCTTCTGATTTGTGAATCCGCCCTGCCGGATGAACTTAAAACACAAGGCCACCTGATCCCCTCCCTGGCAGGAGAAATCGCGGTGCGTGCCGGGGTCGGGAAACTGGTGCTTACCCACCTGTACCCCGAATGCGAAGGCGTGGATATCCTCACCCAATGCCGAAAACGGTGGTCCGGACCGCTTGCGGCCGCCGAAGATCTTGCGGTCATCGAACTCGCGGTATAAAAATGAATCCAAATGTGCAGGTTTTTATCCGATGAGATACTATCCGATCAACCTCGATATCCGCAATCGCAACTGTCTGGTAGTGGGAGGCGGCTTGGTGGGAACCCGAAAAGTCAAAACGCTTCTGGATTGCCAGGCCCGGGTGACCGTTGTCAGCCCCGAGTCCACCGACAAACTGGACCGGCTGGCGGCATGCGGCAGCATCCTCATGAAACAACGGCCCTACGAGCCGTCCGATCTTAACGGTATGTTCCTGGTAATTGGGGCGACGGACGATGAAGTGTTAAACCGCCGGATCCATTCCGATGCAGAACGTAAAAATATGCTGTGTAATATTGCCGACCGCCCCGCCGCCTGCAACTTTATCCTGCCGGCCATTGTAAACCGGGGGGATCTTGTCCTGGCCATCTCCACATCCGGAAAGAGCCCGGCATTTGCCAAATCGTTGAGAAAACGATTGGAAAGCGAGTTTGGCGAGGAATATCGATCTTTTCTACTCCTGATGGGCGCTATCCGGGACCGGTTGCTGAAAAAAAGCCATGAGCCTGAAGCCCACAAACCGTTGTTTGAGAAACTGATCGCGGGGAATCTCATCGGGCTTATCAAAGAGGAAAAAACCGAACGGATCAACGGGCTCCTGGAACAGGTGCTGGGCCCCGGATTCGATTTTCAGGCCCTTATGGACAACGCCAGCAAGGAGCCAAATTAAAATGGAGCTGCTTTTCACCGTTACCATTATTCTGTATCTGTTGAGCACGGCATGGTATATCGCCTACCTCTGTCTCCAGAAAGACCGGCAGTCCAAAGCCGGTTATATCCTGCTGATTTCAGGACTTGCGGTCCATACATCCGCCATCGTTTATGCCATGATCCGATCCGGCCGCTTCCCCGCACAGAATCTCCATGAAACGCTTTCCCTGGCCGCCTGGGCGATCGTGTGCACATTCATGATTTTTCAGCACCGGTATCAGCTCAAAATCCTGGGCGTGTATGTGGCCCCCCTTGCGGCCATCGTCATGGTGGCCGCGTCGAATCTGCCACAGGACGCACTTGTGGCCAAGCATATTTTAAACAATGCGTGGCTGGTGCTTCATATCGGTTCCGTGTTCATCGGGGAGGCATCACTGGCGCTTGCGTGCGGGGTGGGATGCTTGTACCTGCTCCAGGAGCACGCCATCAAATCAAAACGCCACGGGTTCTTTTACCGGCGGCTGCCCTCTCTCGACCTTCTGGATTCCGCAGGATATGCCTGCATCGTCGCCGGATTCACCCTGGTGACCGTGGGGCTGATCACAGGGGTCATCTATGCCAAAGCCATCTGGGGCCGGTTCTGGGGCTGGGATCCCAAGGAGATCTGGTCCGGCATCACATGGCTGCTTTACGCCGCATTGTTGCACCAGCGGTTGACCGTAGGTTGGCGCGGCCGTAAATCCGCCATCATGGCCATTATCGGATTCTGCGTGGTCCTGTTCACCTTTTTAGGTGTCAATTTTCTATTGGAGGGCCACCACGGGGAATTTACGCGCATGAAATGATCCGGGCGGCTGCAGCGATGGGCAGGATGGGATGCCCCTCGCCCGACCCGCAATGGAAATCGAATCATATTTTAGATCTGTTCGGCATTATCCCGCCAAAGCGGGACATAACGGACATCGGATAGTGCGGACTGTTTATGCATGAAATTTTGCTCATAGGGTTGAACCATCAAACCGCGCCGGTGGAGCTGAGGGAGTGTATCGCCTTCTCGTCGGATGAAACCATCGATGCACTCGATATGCTGAAAAATTATCGGTCGGTAAAGGAGGCGATTCTTTTCTCCACCTGCAATCGTGTCGAGGTCCTGGTAACGACGGAAAACAGAAAAGAGGCGGAAAAGACCGTCAAGTCATTTATTGCCGAATTTAAAAATTCGCCTCAAACCCAATTTGAGAAGTCACTGTATGTCCATTACGGCGATGACGCCGTGAAACATTTATTCCGGGTCGTATCGAGCCTGGATTCCATGATGGTGGGGGAACCCCAGATCCTGGGACAAATCAAGGAAGCCTACCATTCGGCCACCCTTCGAAAAACATCGGGTACCGTCTTGAACCGCCTGCTTCACAGGGCTTTTTTTGTGGCCAAGCGGGTGCGCACCGAAACCGGTATCGGGGATCATGCCGTTTCCATCAGCTATGCCGCCATTGAACTGGCAAAAAAAATTTTTGGCTCGCTGGAGGGGAAAAAAGCCCTTCTCATCGGTGCGGGAGAGATGGCGGAACTGGCCGTTGAGCATCTTCTCCGCAATCGAGTCGAGGAGATCTTTGTTGCCAATCGAACCTTTGAACGGGGCGTCGAACTGGCTAAAAAGTTCAACGGACAGGCCATCCGGTTCGAAGAGATACCGGAAAACCTGGAATCGGTGGATATCATTATCAGTTCCACTGGTTCTCCCGATTTTGTCATTCACCATGGCCAGGTGAAAACTGCTTTGAAGAGCCGAAAAAACAGGCCGCTTTTTTTTATCGATATCGCCGTCCCCAGGGATATCGAGCCAAAGATCAACAAACTCGGCAATGTCTATGTCTACGACATCGATGACCTGAAAAGCGTGGTCGATGAAAACATCGAGGATAGGCAGCGGGAAGCGATAAAGGGAGAACGGATCGTTGACGAAGCGGTCATCCAGTTCCACCAATGGTATGACAGTCTAGAAGTGGTGCCCACCATTGTTTCATTAAGAAACAAAATGAGCGGTATCGCTGACACGGAGGTCAAAAAAACCCTGCAATCACTGTCTCACCTTGACGAAAAGGATCGAAGCGCCATCGAGCGAATGGCGCAGGCAATGGTCAACAAAATGGTCCACGATCCCACCGTTTTTTTAAAAAGCGACGGTATGCACGACAACAAATCGACCTATCTGGATATTACACGTAAACTGTTCAAATTGGATTAACCGGATTTTTTAAAGACCGATCGGCTTTCAGCCGGGCAAATCATTAACTTCTGGGAGATTGACATTGAAAAAAACAGCGTTTCTTTTTCCGGGACAAGGGTCCCAAAAAGTGGGAATGGGCCAGGATATCCACGATACGTGGGAAATTGCCAGGAATCTGTTTGATCTGGCGGAGGAGATCACCCGGCTTCCCGTTAAAAAGATGTGCTTTGAAGGCCCCATGGACCTTCTGACACAGACGGTGAATCTTCAGCCCGCAGTAACCGCCGTGAACCTGGCCTTTCTGGCCATCCTGCGGCAGGAGGGCTTTATGCCCGGTTTTGCAGCCGGACACAGTCTGGGAGAGTACAGTGCGCTCTGCGCTACGGGTGTCCTGTCCGAATCCGATACCCTGCGGATCGTTCTCAACAGGGGGGAATTGATGCACCGGGAAGCCTCCCGGCAAAAAGGCGGGATGAGCGCCATTATCGGACTTGCCATCGAAGATGTCGAGTCCCTGGTCTCGAAAGGTCTGGAAATGGGGACCGTGGCCGTGGCCAACCACAACATGGAAAAGCAGATCGTGATTACCGGTTCCCCGGAACCGGTACGGTTGGTTTCCGATTTGGCAAAATCCGCCGGGGCAAAGGCGATTCCGTTGAAGGTGTCCGGAGCGTGGCACAGCGAACTGATCCGGGGGTCGGTGGCAGATTTCAAACCACTGCTGGCAGAGGTCCCATTTTCCGCCCCCAAACTGCCCAT
>CAZWAE010000030.1:0-25162 GCA_964631805.1 uncultured Desulfobacteraceae bacterium
TGGTTTGTATAACGAAATGCCATCAACGCTCCTTTCGATTCAATGGGCTTTGTTTTCTTACGCCACCACCCCATACAGGGGCGCTATGAAGTGATTCAGGTCTCACAAAGGGGTGTTCCATCCTCTGCAGCCAGTCGTAGAGCGTCCGCCTGAACTGCGGCCATTGTGACGGCCCCCCCCTCAGGTTCGGGAGGTGCCGGTGGGGGTTCTTGTTGTTCCCTCTCACGGAGGGGGGCAGGGGGGGGTCAGTTCTCACACAGCGGCGCCCCTGAAAGAGCCGCCTGTTTCAATGTGTCCGCCTGGGCTTTTGCCAGTGGTTCCACCGGTTCTGGCGGTTTCGGCGGCACGTCGGGTTCGGCGGGTGCCACCCCCTCACGGGGGGCCTGGGGCGGATGTCAAGCTTCGCAAAAAACGTTTCCATCCTTCGAGGCGTTTCTCAGCGCCCTTGCCTGGGGAAAGGTCGTGTCGTCTCCTTCAAATGGGGGACTGGGTTCAAAAGGCTCCCTCTCCCGGAGGGGTTCACCGGGCTGTCACGCCTCACAGAAAGGGGAACCGGTAGCGGCTGCTCTCTCCAGTGCTGCCGCCTGGGCTTCGGGATCCGGCATCGCCGGCGGTTCGGTCGGCTCGGGTTCTTCATCCGGTTCATCCGCAAACACCGCCTCGGGTTCGGGGGCCGACGTCGCTTCCACCTCCCCGACGTAGGCGTGAAATCCGGCTTCAAACAGATCATAGCGTTCCACAACCCGTACCTTTTTGGCGACCAGGAGATCCGCGATCTGTTCCAGAACATGGTAATCGGTTGCCGTTGAAAGGCGGGTGCCGAACATCTCCCTTTCCAGTATACGGCGAAGCTGGATCATATCGTGGTGATCGTGGATGAAACCCCGCAGGAATTCCATGGCCTCGAATCGGTCACGGAACTCCATGAAGCGGGATTCCCTCGAATTGAGAAACTCGAACTCCCGATACCCTTTGCGAAATACATTTCTCACGGAATTGCTTTCAAACGCCGGTCAATTTTCCCAATCTGCCCTTGCCCGCGCGGTTGTGGAGCAGAAGACTGCTTCGTTCTATCTTTGAACAATTTTGCTGTCAAAACCTTTTTCAGAAAGGGACTTCTGCTGCATTTCCGCCCCCCGCCGTGTAATGAAAGCCCCGGTAAAAAGCTTGAAACGTCCCTCTTGATCCCTGATGACATATGAATCGTATCCAGCCGCCTGCACCCTGTCCCGGACGCTGGCCGTGCTGGTTTCATCGTCAAAAACACCCATCAGGTTGGCCCACCGGGTGCGGATGATTTCCGATGCATCCAGATGCCGTTCGGTCTTGGCGGTCATCGCCTCATCCTGATCGCGGTAATATCCCGTAAAGAGTCGCCACCAAACCCCCTTTTTCCTGAGATGAACTTTAACAATGTAGCCTTCGATCCCTTGTTCACGGAATTTCGATTGATGGTGCAGGGCGAGTTCCAGTGTAGGATAGCTGGCCAGTCGGATGGAGTAGGGAAATTCCGGTTCGGGTTCCTCGACGGTTTCCATTGCCGGATCCTTTGTCTCCTTCAGCGGAGCTTCGGTAGCGACGACTTTCTCCTCTGCGGTTTTTTCAGAATCTTCCGAACCGGTATCGGCAGCGACGTCCGATTTTTCTGTTTTTTCATCCGACGCGGTTGCTGTTTCGGGTTTTGCCCCGGCCCCGGCGGCAGTGGCCCCGGCTCCGGCGGCAGTAGCACCAGCTCCGGCAGCAGGGGCCTTGGTTCCGGTCAGTCGTTTGAAGGTTTTAACGACTTTGACCGGCTTTTTCACCACATCCGCCGGTTTAATGGGCGGTTTTGGGGGGTTAACACCCGGTACCCGTGGTATTTTAATGGGAGCCACCATGGGCGCCGTTTTTTTGCTCTGTGCGCCTTCCGGGGTGGCCGGGACTTTTTGACGGACGACCTGCTGGCCTTCATTCTCTACTGTTGCTGTCCGGGACGGTTCCTGCGGCAGGCTCATGATGACACCGGATAACCAGCCGGCAGCAAAGATCAATATCCCAAGAAAGGTCAGTGCACCCGTCAGCATCCATAATTTTTTTTTGTCCAGAGACAGTTGAGAACTCATTTTGGTTTCCTGGTGTCCGAATTTGGGTGTTTACCGGTAAACGGTAAATAGCTTGATTTCATTATACAATCAATTTTACGGGCGGGCAACCGAAAAGGCTGCTGCCGCGAAGGTCGTTATATCGGGTGCTGTTTGGTACTACCGGCACTATCATAAACCGCGTAAAACCTGGGTCACCTTTATCTTTTTGACTTCGATGGCCGTCAGGTCTGCGACCGGACATATCCCGCGCCATACCATGAAAAACCGCATTTCGTCCGGAATCAGGCAGAGGGTGTCAAGATTCATCTCCACCGGCTCCGTGAGCAACGGGTTTTCTTCATCTTTGCCCATATCCTGTCCTTCAATACCGGGGATGGCGGATAGGTCGTAGGATTTTCCTGCCGTGCAATGGATCCGGACGCCTGGCAACCTGAAACTGAGTCGTCCCTCCGGGGTCAGATTGATCAGTTCCACCTTTTCGTCCCCCTTCAGGTACTCTCTTGACTGAAGGTCCGGATGGGCCGCATTATGATATTCAAAACTGAAATCCAAGGGCGGTCTGGGAGACCGCTCCTTTCGCCAGACGTCGTCGTATGTGCCAATGTGCTGCTGACGGGGATGCCATGCCCTGCCGAAAAATCCGAAGCCGGCCGGAAAGGGGCGGTCTTTCCAGGAGCTGATGAGATTGTCAGGGTCTTCGATGTTGGGCAGGGGCACACCGGCTACCAGTTTTTTTAATTTTTTGGTGATAAATCCCTGTCCGGAAAGATTTTCCCTGCAAAAACCGCCGCCCTCCGCGTCAATGCCGCCGAACGCTTTTTCGTAGACTATGGGCATCTTTGTAAACAGTTCGGGCTGCGTGGCGGAGACCGGCAGCAGCCGGCCGATCCATTTCCACTGTCGGTTACCGGTCACACGCAGTTTTTTGGTCAGGGGGCCGACCCGTAGTGAAACGTCAAGGGCGTTTACCTGCTGCTGGCCCCTGGCGTGGGCGTGGCCCACCAGCACCACATCTGCCCTCGGTTTGAACGGCGCCATATCCGATTCGAACTTGACGCTGCCGCCACTGTCGGGGTCGTACAGTTCGTCCCCGTATCCCATGGGTATCTGGTCCGATGCCGCAACGGCCGACTCCTCCGGACGAATGTCGAAAGTGCCCTTGACAATAACGGTTAAGCCCGGTTTCTCTCCGGGACCGGTCTGCGGTAGTGTTGCGGTCACATATGGCGTCTGATTGACGGTTTCCATATTCGGTTCGGTTTTATCGTCCCTGGTAATCCTGTAAAGCCTTCAGACATTTTAAAATGCTTAATTGGTACGGATAGTTACTATCCAGACATGCAATATTTCGGAGGAAATGTCAATTGATGAGAGACCAATGAGGGTCCGATATTTCAATTCCCGGGTTTGGGATGGGTTGCAGCCTGCAGGACCGGTATGCTAATTTATCAACAGTTTCACTGCCCCGTTACCCCTATGAGTGTCGTGGAAAACATGAGCCGTATTTTGTTGATCATCCCACCGGACCCGCTGGTGAACCGGATCCCCTCCATCGGAGCCGGCTACCTGGCCGCATCACTCATCGATGCGGGGCACGATGTCCGTGTGTTCGATGCCGGCGCACCGTTCGGACCCGGTATCCAGCACCTGCGGGAATTGTACGATTCCTGGCGGCCCGGTATGGTCGGCGTGGGGTTGTATACGGAAACGGCCCTTGAAACCTACCAACTGCTCGCTCCCTTGATGAATGACCGGGCTCTCTGGCTTGCGGGAGGGGTCCATGCCACGGCCGTCCCCCATGAACCGCTCCGGTTCGGCTTTGATGTGAGTGTGAAAGGGGAGGGGGAGCAGACCATCATCGAGCTGGCCGACCTGCCCCGGAATCAGCGGCGAAACGCTTCCGTCCTTGGGGCCATTCCGGGCATCACTTTCAAAGATGGGGATGGTGTCATCCAACACACCCCTGGTCGACCAAGGATACGGAACCTTGACCGGATTCCACCGCCCTACAGGGCGCGGCACCTTTTCCGGCGGCACTGGTACCTCAAGAAGGGGGAAGGGGTGCTTCCGGCCTCGCTGTTGACCAGCAGGGGATGTCCCGGCAGGTGCCTTTTCTGTTCAAGACAGGTGACCGGCAGAACTCATCGTGTCCATTCTCCCGATCGGGTGGTGGAGGAGATCCGGGAGCATATCGAGCAGGAGGGTATGGGCGGGCTCAGTTTCCATGACGATGCGTTCACGGCAAACTCCCAAAGGTTGTATGACCTTTGCGATGCGATCCAAAGCGCCTTTTCCCCAACACCCTCCTGGTGGTGTGAAAGCCGGGTGGATCACATGGATGGTTCAAAAGCGGAGCGCATGAAAGCCGCCGGGTGCTGCCTGGTGGTGTTCGGTGTCGAAAGCGGCGATCCTGAGATGCTGCGGCAGATGGGAAAACAGGTTGATGATGAGGCGGTTTGGGCTGCATTTGCCGCCTGCAGGCAGGCCGGACTCCCGGCCCAGGCCAACATGATGTTCGGGTTCCCCTTTGAAGAGGTTTCACACCTTGAAAACAGTCTCCGGTTCATGGGGCGACTGGCACCCATGGTCAGCCATTTCAGTCCCCTGGGGCTCCCCATCCCATTTCCCGGCACCCGACTGTATGAGCGGTATGCCCGCAGATACCATTTCACCGACTGGTGGCTCGATCCGGCCAGGATCGCCACCCTGCGCCGGCCGATTCCCAAAGGCGGGTTCGCAGCCATCGGTCATCAAGGTTGGCCGGTACTGGCGAGGCAGATGGAGGAGGCTGTTTTGAAAGCGAACTTTTTCCACTACTCGTCAGCAGTCAAGGCGGCGATTCGCCGTTGTCTCGACTTTAGGCAGCGGTACAACCGGGGGTGATGCGTTTACTGCCGTGGAACGAAGATGCCTTGATAATTTAATTCCATGCCGCACGAATTGACCAACTACCATCTATAGACAATCTGGGATTTAATATAGAATTTGTTCAACTTCTTGACTTTTAAATCTATTTTTTACATACTTCGAAACCAATACGAGCAATTAGCTTTTGGTGACCATGCTTATCATTCGTAACAATCAGGTGCAGGTTTTGGAGGAGGATCTTCAAAAAAGGCACCACGACGTTTTTTCCGAAATTCTCCAAAAATGCTGCCCGGAGACAGCTGAAGCCCTTGGATCGAAAGGTGTCAATGAGTGGATTCTGGCCGGCCGTGAGGCGGCAGCGCAAAAGGGATTTCTGGCATCAGTGAATGTGGAGAGGTACATCCACTTGATGTTTTTGCTCAATGAGCGCGATTTGGGGGAATCTCCACAGACCGCCTGGGTGACCACCATCCTCGGCTGGCCCGACGTGGACGAAGATTACAAAATGGAGGCCCTGGAAAAAAGGGCCCAGGCGGAGATGATCGCCCGGCTTCAGCAGCAGATCATCAAAGATTAGCCTCCAAACCCCATTGTGAGCAACGATTGCCATGGCCAGCACAGATCCGATTGTATACATTGATAAAGGACAAAGTTCATTAGAACACGCTTCGGGCCGCAGGGGTGCCTATCGTCTGGGCCAGGTCACCATCAAGTGCCGCCTCACGGAAAAAGCACCCAGCGGGGGCTGCAAGGCCCTTCTCAAATACCCCGGCAAGGGGGGGCGCAAAGAAGAACCCGTTGAAATTGACGAGAATGAACGCGAAAAACAAGTCACTGCCACGCTGGTAACCACCACCCGGGTCAAAGAAACCATCACCATCGAGCCGGATGGTACCGGTGCCAATTGCCGGACCGCTGGTAGATTAAAAAAACTCAGGTATCCCAGCAAAATATCGGTGACGCTGCGCCCTCCAAAGGCCTCACTGGAAAAACTTCCCGACAGCATGCTGGCACCGGCTCCCAACGCCGAAAAGGCCTATCAGATCGGTTCCACCACTCTCTCCTGCACCCTCGACTACCCGGCCCCGGAGGCCCCGGATAAAATCAAACTCAAACTGACCGGTTCGGCCCTGAAAGACGGGAACGAGGTACCATTTCCCGACATGAATAGGGATGACGAAACGGTCGAAGTCGACGATGTCGGCCTTGCCCAAACCGGCGACATCCAGTTGGCCCTCCAGGATACCAGCTTTCCGTGCGAGATCGATTCTAAATCCGGCGCTCAAGAGATCGAGGTCCGCCCGCCCACCGCAGTCTGCACACCCATTCCCCGCGAGCGAGAGGTGCCCAACGCCCGCGGCATCTACCGTGTCGGCAAGGCGGAGGTGGAGTGCAAGCTCGACTACGCCAATCCCTTCGATGACGACATCGCCCTGAAATTTAAAGCCTCCGAAGCCATCGATGAAACATCGTTCACCATCCCCAGCAACGCCGCCGTATCGGATCCCATTGAACTCGTCTTAAAGAAAAACGGTTCCATCGAGCTGGCATCGGACGATGAGAACCGGTGCAAGGTGGGAAAGGAGAACACCGAATACGAAATCGAGGTGCAGGCGCCTCGTCTCCAAATCGATGACGGACATGATGGAAAAGTCGTACCGGGGAAATCCAACGTCTACCAGGTCGGAGAAGCCACCCTAACGGTCCGCCTCACCTACGCATCTGACGAGGAGGTGGGCTTCGATATCCACAGCGACGCCCTCGAAGGGTCGCCTGTCAGTGACACCATCGATGCCGGTGAAACCGAAAAGGAGGTTACCGTAACGCTGAAAGACACCGGCGGCGACACCCTATCGGTCGAGTTGAAAAAAACCGACACGGCACACACCCACTTCGATATCGATGCAGACAAGGAATCCTTTCAAATCCGCACCGCCCTGCCCACGCTTTCCCTATCCAGCGAAGTGAAAGAAATGGACGTCGTCCGCGCCAGCTCTCCCAGCGAAGAAGACAAAGTCGTAAAATTCATCGTGACGGTCAGCGCCGATTATCGCCCTCAGGGAGATATGTTGTTTGAATTCGATTTAAAATCCTCTTTTCTCGAAGGGGGTAAGGCTTCCTGCAAATTCGAGAAGACGGGGCCGGATAACGAATTCACCGTGGCAGGGGACGCGCACCAGGAGTCGAGACTGAATCTGACCGACACAGTCACGGAGTTCTTCATCGATCTCGCCGGGCACAAGGATCCCGGGCTTAGCCAATCAGCTCAGAAGCATTTCACCGTCGAATTGGCGGACGTCACGGGGTGCCGGGTGGACACCGCCCGGGCCACCCGGCAGTTCCAGATCGACCTTCGCGCCCGCCTTCGCATCAAAGAGATCAAGGGATTGAAGGTCGACAACGCGACGCCCATACACGAAGCCGAGGACACGACTACGGAAATCAAGGTCAAAAGCGCCCGGATCATCGATATGGAGCTGGATAACGCCGCCGGGTTCGACCAGGACAAGGTCGTGCTGGTGGAAAAAAATGATAGAGATGATCCATCTTACACCTTCATGATCGGGCAGGTCCAGGAGCAGAAGCACTGGATCATCGATTACAGCAAATGGGACGATGAAAACGATGACGCAATGGATGAAAGCGGGGGGCGGACCGATTTCAGGAACTGGCAGGTCTGGATCCTCGATCCGGATGAATCTAAAGAAACCACATCGGAAACGCCGCTGGCCATTCGCAGGAGGATGAAAACCGACACCCGGATGATCATCGAAGTGGAAGAGGTCGACAAGCTTGAGGAAGACGTCTCCTTCGTCCTGAACCCCAATCACAGCTGGATCCGATTTATATCGGATGACGATGACCGTTGTTATTATGCCGAGGGGCGCCTGGCGGAGATAGATGGGCCCAACCTTACGGTGACGGTCGCCTGCAAGGGAACCGACGACGACGATCCCTATAAGAAGGTCAACAAATGGACTGTGTCGGCCTTAAAATGCGTGCATGAAACCACGGTGGTCAAATCCACCACGGTAAACGACACCGAAGCGGAGCTGGAATTGGCGGAGGGATCGCCGGACATTGAAGTGGGCCATTGGATGATTATCGCCAAAAAGGGCCGTCCCCGCAACCGTGTGTATATCCTCGGTGAAGTCAAGGCCACGAAAAAGCGCCGGATCCAAGTGCACCACAAACACGGGGACGACGAGGCAAAGAAAGAGTGGGATCTGAAAGTCTATGGGGAGGGTTCCGAAGAATATGACGCCCCGTTTTTCCCCAACGACCGGCTGCACCTCACGGTGGAGTGCGTGCCGGTCCATGGGACGGAAGAATTTACGTTGGTGGGGATCATTAACGGCCGAAAGATCGGCACCTGGCAAAACGACGACTATAAGGTTGCCAGTTCAGTCACCGAAAAGACCGTCACCCTCCAGCTGGACCAACCCGGTTTCCAGGCGCTGACCGAAGAGAAGCAGCTGGAAATCCGGATTCTTCCCAAGGATACCGCCAGAGGACTGAATTTTCACGAGGACCGCCTTACGGAAGACGAGCGTGAAAAGCGCAAGGTCAAGGTGCGCCCCTACCCGGCGGTGACCTTCGACGAGGACCAGCCCATTCTCGACAGCCGTGACAAAACCATCGAAGACCCCGACAAACCGGACGAGTGCTACCATTACACGGTGGTGGCGGAAAAACAGACCCTTAAGATTAAACTGGCTGAACCCATGTATCAGCAGTTTGCCTGTTTCAAGATCGACAGCCCCGACGGGGCCAAGGGCGGACGTAAACGAATGATAGAGCGGGGCCAGTCGCGACGCGGTTATTTCGTCCCGGGAGCCGAAGACGGAGAGTTGATCAAGAAATGCGAGGTGACCTTCGGCAACCGGGCCAGGCACAAGCCCACCCCCAAACCGATCCAGCTCACGGCGAGCGTCTTTGCCAATTCGACCAGCGACGTTATCCAGGCTCCCGGGGAACTGTACAAAAAGCTTTTGCGGGTCAAATTCAGCCAGAAACAGATGCCGGCCTTATTTATCAAAGAGGAGGGTTTGAGCCACGGCCGCGACTTCTGGGTCGCCAAGGATGATCAGGTATGGTTCCAGATATTCAGGGAGGGAACGCAAAAAACCCCGCTGGCTGACATAGACGATACCGGAGGTGTAAAACTGGTTTGCACGGCGTTCGAGCCTCCGGAAACCCCCATCAGCTTCACCGGTACCGAAAAAACCTCCCAACTGGTTTACTCGCCTCCGGATTCTCCGCCCTCATCCCATACCGATGAGATGGGTATGACCGTCAAAAGTATCGGTCGGCACGAGGCCTTCATCGCACTCCGAGGAGACGCCGCCAAGCAGTATCACGTGGTCAGGCAGCAGGCCAGCGAAGGCGACCAGGATCGCGTGTTCCGCAGGCGCCGCGTCAATCAGAAGGTGATCCTGCACGTGGAGGAGAAACGGATCGCCTATTTCCCCATGGATACCATCGCCGCCCTGCGCGGGGCCGCCCCCGGTGATGAGGTTCCCATCAGTGTAAGACTGAACATACCCTCTGACCTCTATGGCCAGGTCACCGTGTACGGCCCTGACTGTTTCGTCACCAGTCCGGTTATCCGTTTCGGCTTCGGCCAGTTCGAGGGGCTTGCCACGGTCCAGATGAAGCCGGCAGGCGTTTACCGCCGGCTGGATGTTGAGCTGAGGGAGCCCAAGGGGCGCATCCACCTTGCCAGCCATCTGAATACCCCTGAACTTCGAGGCAAGTATCCCGTTGACAGGTTCCCGGACACGATCCGCCGCATTTTTGCCTGGCTGGATGCGGAAGAGCCGCTGGTCGGTGTCGCGCCCCACGGCAGATTGGGGCGCATGCTGGCAATTAAACCGGACAACTTGTTCAAAATCCATTTCAGCGCCTGCCTGCCGCTGCCCCTGCGCTTCGACCCGGCCATTACGGAAAAGCGGCAGCTGATCCTGGATTGCCCCAAGCTATTCGAGCCCGCGGATCCCGGGCAGACCCCCGATATCTATCCCCATTTCACCATCGAGCGCAAACCACCCGATCCGATCGATAGCGCCTACTACATTCATGTCGACCATGTCAAAGAGGAGGTGCAGTACCCGCCTTCGACCGTCGGTGCGGAGTATATTGAGCTGGCCGGAGGAAAGCCCGCATATTGGGTCATGGCCATGAATCCCAATGTGACCCGGGCGGTACCCGACTCTCCGTCCGATGGGGATATATGGGTGCGCAAGGATGATACGGATAAAAAATGGAAATACTATGCGTATGATCAGAGCGATGATGAATGGCAGAACCTCGATGAGGTTATTGAAGACGACACATGCATTATCGACGGTAAATATAAAATCTGCACCGATATTGGCGACGACACATCCGAGCCGGCCTGGACACCTGATGAAGATGCGCAAGATGTTAGTGATAATGACATCTGCATGGTTTGGCTATCCGATGAGATCAGGCAGTGGACCGGTAGCCGCTGGACCACCCTGCTGGAGGATCTGGAAGAGGGCACCTATGTTTATGTTGACGCAGATGACCCGGACTCTTTCTATTACAGCCGCTGGGATGATGCGGATTATAAAGTCGAAGTGCAGGACGGAGACCGATGCATCATCGCCGGCGAAACCGAGTACCGGAAATGGGACGCTGCGGCAAAGACGTGGTTACCCGACGGCCCCATAAACGATAACGATATCTTCTTTAATCAAAACACGAAGCAGTACTGGAAATACTCGGGCAGCCAATGGGAACCCGCCGGGAGTCCGGAGAAAAAGCACTGCCTGATCATAGACGGCAAGTACCAGGAATGGGATGGATCCGACTGGCAGGAAAAAGGTCCGGTAGAGGACCAGGATATCATTATCGATCTGTCCCAGGGGTATGAAAAGCGTTTTAAATATGAGAGTTCCGGCCCCGACTATGATCCGGCCGCCTGGAACGAGATTGCCGCGCCAAGTAACATCGAGGTACCGGTGTCCATGTCGGCGGAAAGATTCGAAAAGGGGACCATCCATCTGCATGCCGGTCCTAACAGCGGATTAGAGTGCATAGACAGTGCCGGCGAGGGCCGTAAACGGGTCAGGGTGCATCTGAAAACCCGGCGACCCCTGGTGGACTTCAGCCGCCGCACCGAAGGATGGCTGGAGCCGCAACTGGACACTTTCGCCGTGGGGGATCATGCCCTGGTTTATTTGAAATTCAGCCGGGAGGTGTTCGGGGACACCTCCGGCAGCCCGCCCAAAAAAGTAAAAGGCATCCTGGATGGGTCCATTCCTCCCGCCACGCCGGGCCGCTCCGGGCAGCTCTATATCGCCAAGGATGGAGGTGCTTACAAATATTTCCAATACCAGAAAAGCAGCAAAAGCTGGGTTGTGGACAATGCGCTCAGCGACGGTGCAACCATCATCGATTTGTCCAAAGGCAAAGACGGCCGCTACCGGTACTCGGCGGCCGACGGCAGTTTCATACCGGTTCAGGGCGTCACGGTACGGGCGGCCTTTATTACCGGAACCGGCGACAACCCCAAAAAAGGACAGGCTCCGGTAACCCTCGGCACGCCCGCGGAGGAGACGCCCCCTCCCCGTTCCGATATTGGTTTTGCCGAAATTCAATTCACCCCCCAGAGGGGCGGGCTTTTTCATCTGGGAAGTGTCAGGCGCTTTGTTAAAGGTATGCTGTCCCTGGCCAGTGACAGCGCCTGCGAAGCCACCGGGGAAACCCAACCCCTGGCTGTGGTCGACCGGCGCATCGTACGTATCAAAAAAGATTCGATTCCCAGGGTCAGTGCCCGCCTGAAGAACGAAACCATCGAATTGAGCATCTACCTGAGCCTCCCCGCCCCCCGCTACGGTGCAAGGGTCGAGGTAAAGGGGGATCATATCGAAACCGTCCCAGTGAACGAGCCGGGCTATGCCCTATGCCGGTCGGAGGACAACATCGCCGCCATCCCTCAGGGCGAAAGAGAGGCCAGGGTCCGTATCAAAATCGCCGATTCGGCCCCTGACGATACTAACGATCCAGGCATCACGTTGTCACTCGGTAAGGTGGAGGCCACCGAAGCCAAGGAGAACGGCTACTGCACTCCCGACGGAACCTTCGAACCGCAGATCTGGGTAGGTTTGCCAAAATTAAGGGTAAGGAAAGATGACAGCGGCGAGGTGACCTATCCCGGATTCGGGACCTTCAAACCCCTGCCCCAGGGTAAAGCGGGCGACACCGTGCAGTTGGGCGTCCATCTGGATAGGGATACACCGGCACCACCTAATATGACGGCCACATTCAAAAGTACGGCAAGTTCTGCAGCCTTTGCAGAAAAATCGGTGACGGTACCTGCAGACGCCACCTTTTTCACCACCTCTTTGAAATTGACAGGGGATATTTTTGATGATGAAACCAAACGCAAGGTCGAGCTTACCCTGAAAGCTGGTTCGCCGCCTCCCAGCAAAACGTACGATCTGCACATCGACACTGAACAGGCGCTGCTGGTGATCAACGCGGAGCTTAATGGAAACGCAGGTAGTGCCGATAAACCGGGAGTCGATTTTAAAACAGATGAAATCAAGTTCACGGAGGCCCACTGTGGAGATACGTTAAAATTGGCCCTGAAACACAACCCGGCCCTGGCGGAAAAGCCCGACATCACCGAATGTCTCGTTCGTAGTTCAGCTTTTGGCGGCAAGGCTTACCATGTCAGCATCCAAGAGACACAGGAGCCAACTCCGACCCTGGAGGCAGTGGTAACGGTACCCGGCGACCATCATATTTACATTTGTGCTTTGGCAAATCCCCGCCTCAAGATCGACAGCCGGCAGGCATTCACCATAACCGTTGTACCCTCGGAGACAGACAGTGTGGTCGAATGCCCGGACCAGTCCGCCAGAACGACTGGAGGAGCGGTTGCGGTTTCCAGGGCTATCCAGCCGGAAAAGGAATTGCCCGTATGCAACCTGCACAGCATGACCCTCAAGCTGACCCGCGGCGGCGAGCCGGTGGAAAGGGGCGACAACGATGGCGAGTTCTACGTCACCCGCCATGAGGTGCTGGTGCAGGACCGGACCGACAAACCGCTGCTGTGCAGGGGGCGATACCCGGTGCTGCAGGTCATTTCCGGCAGCGACAAGGATATGCCCCACATCAACGACCCTGACAAGGAGAAAAGAGACAAAGACCGCGAATTTCACGAAACCCACCTCGAAATCACCCTCAACCAGCCGGAAGGGTACGACGTCTGCCAGCGGGGGGTTCAATATACGGGCATCCAGCGACTGGTGACCCATCCCATGCTGATACTGCAGGAGCGCTTCCGGCGTATGGGCACGGCACAAAAGGAGATCAAAAGGATACCCAACCTGCTGTACTATCGCAACGAGGCCCTGAACAGCCCGCGGTATTTAAAACCCTGCACTGACGGGGATCACAAGAGTGACGTGGCTCGGAAGCAGCGCGGAACTCTGATTGCCACCCGGCAAGTCGCAAAGACACGCGGCCAATGGCATGCCTACACTCCGGACCCCACCCGCGAGACCCTGGATCACGTGCGCGAACAGCCCGATGACCCAATCCCGCCGGTGTCTCTGCGGCTGCACCGCGCCCTTTATCCCTTGATTCCTTTCGGTAAGGGCGTTCAGCAGATTCATGTACAGGCGCAGGCCTGCGGCATCCCGGCCGAGGCCTCCCCAGGTGATGAGGTTGGGCCCGTGCGCCGGCTGGATGCAGTGGTGGAGGTGTACCCGTCCACCGAGTGGGCTGTCAAAATTGGTGGCGCACCCGACAGTTCCTGCCACAGCCTGGGCCACATAGGCAAGTTTTTCGACCCCAATCAGGGCTTTGACCCCAGCACCGGTTTCGACCCGGGACTCAGGGAGGGCCTGCGTGCAGTTCCCAAGGCAGGGGAATCCGGCGGGCCGTCCACCGCTCCGCCGGAGACGCCCTATACCCACGCTGATTTCATGCAGTTCAAGGAGGTTCATTTCGAGCCGACCCAGCCCGTCGACTCTGCCAATGAATTGGAATCTCCAGAATATCCCCATATTGCCGACCACACCAGTTTTTACAACTCCATTTCCAAATCGGACTGGGATGAAGAGGTCGAGGGGCTCGAACCGGATGATTCTCCCTATCTGTTTTATCCCATTGACGACTATGAATCGGCCTTTGTTGATTTCCCGGACAAAGTCTCCGATGCGCTACCGGGGGGGATCGAATTCGACCCATTCATCTTTGGCGGCGACAGCCCCCTGCTCTCCTATGAGGGCGGTATTGACGCGTCTGATGTCAATAATTCTGATGCCGAAGAAGATGGCAGGTTCACAAGCCTAAGCGATGTTGGAGAAGACTGGGGGGGCTTTCAAAGCTTTGCCAAAGACACGGGCGCAATGTTCGGCGGCAGGAATTCCGACGGTGACTACCTGAACGAAACCGAATACGCGGAAGCCTGGTTGGGCGCCGCCGGATTAGTCGGTTTTGTGCGGGACATTCGCTTTGGGAAAAACGGGCAACTGCATCCGGCCTCCGAGGTCCTGCAAACGATCCTGTCGATCCTGTCGGCCATACAAGCCATCGCCCAGTTTATTCTCTCCTTCGTCAACAATGCCGAGTTCAAGTGGGGGTGGGGGTTTGGTGTCGGCATCAATGTCTCCTATTTCAACGGCGAACTGGTGCACTACAAAGGCTGGAAGGAGTGCCAGGATGCACGCGTATTCCACTGGCAGTACTGGGCCATCAATTGCCGCCTGTTGCATATAGAGGTGGAGGCCACTTTCGGGATCGGGATCAGCTTCGGCGGTGTCGGCGCTTCGGCCATGCTGTTTCTGTCCCTCGGCCTGGACATGCTTATCAATGCCAAAACGGAAACGGTGGCCCCCGACAAGCGCAGGGCCGGAGACGACGATTTTTTGAAGCTGGATTTCGACGTCACCGGCCAGGGAGGCGCCAAAGCGGTGCTGGTGCACGAAAATGTGCTTTCCCTGGCAGGTTCCCTGCAAATCGGTGTCAAAATAAGGTTCAAAGTGGAGGCCGATTTCCAGATTGAACTCTACAACACCGGGGTGAGTCTCAACCTGGAATTGAGAGCGCTGGTGTTCACCAGAACCTTCACCTTCTGGGTCATCAAACCGGACACCGACGACCTTCCTCTCCTGGCCTCCGGGCACTGGCTGCCCTGGGACAAATTCGATCCCAAACATTTTCGTGCTGAAGATTCGCCTCAAGCCCGCTCCTACATCCATTCCTTCTTCGAGAAGGCCGAGGTGATGATCAAAAAAGAAACCCTTCGCCGGGCCGGATATGTGCGCATGTATCAGATCCTCAAACTCAACATGTATATGGTGGGCGGACGCCCGCCGCGCACCGACAATCTGCCCGGCCACCGGCCTGCCAGCCCCAGCCAGGCCTGGCGCGACAACCGCCGGAAATGGGACCTTCAGTGGCGGGAGGTCAAGGATGCTTTCGAGGAGGAGGGGGATCGCACCATTAAGGGAAGGGGCGTGCTGCACAAGCATTCGATCAGGAACCGCCTCAAGGACAGGGCTGACAAGCTGGACCGGATGGAAGCGCTGATGGGAAGAAATCTGCGTGATCTCGACCGGCTGAGGGTGAATTATACCCGACACGCCGATGCCTTCAACAAGATACGCGAATCCAAGAAAACCATCAGTACCACCGTCCTGGCCCGGCATATACGCGAGGCCCACGACCTGTTCAAACGGGCCAGAGAGATCACAGTGCGTCCGCTGACCAGCGGCAGTGGCATCAGATTCACCCGTGCCCACAGAAGACGCAGGCAAAACTCCCTGTTCCAGAGCTGGCTGAAGGACATGCACTACTATGCCTTGAGACGCAGGGCATGGTAGCATACCGGCTGTCTGCGAACGGGGAATAACGGAGCAGATAATTATGCTGTTTTACGTGTTGGAGTGTAAAGTCGAGCATTGCACGGCCGAATTCTACCTCAACGATATCCCGGTGATCCGCCGCGGGCCTGATATCGGTGACGCCTTTGGCGGTCCCGTCAACCATCTGTTGGTGGACGGGGTCAACTGTTTGGAAATGGTGATCGAACCGGGACCCACGCCGGCCGAAGCCCTCAAGGGGGTACCAGACAGCCGCCGGCCCGAAGCCCCGCCCGAAAATGCCCGCGCCCAGGCGGCTCTGACCACCTATCCCAAAGGTGCGGTTGTGGAGGGGCCGGATCGGGAAGAGTTGGTGTCTATGGAATGGCAGGCCGAAGAGGGAACCCCCTGTTTTTTCCCCAGGGTGTGCGCCACCACCTACGATCTGGGACCTGTCTACGGCCGCTGGCAGTGGCAGGATGCCGAGCGCATCACCCTGGATGACGCTACCCTGAGGGATGCCTCCGATTTCGTCATTGGTCTCCACGGTTCGATGGCCATCGGTGACTTCGAGCCTTACATTCAGTCGGGCAGAACCAGAAACGCGGAATTCGACCGGATCTACGAAAAAGCCCCCGGCGCCACGGCCGGTCAGTTCCGCAACATGCGCGCGGACTGCATCGATGACCCCTACTGGGGCATGGCCCAGTTGTCGTCCGACACCTTCAGCTTGCGTCTGTGCGCCCATGACCGCCTTGTAGAATGCATCAGCAATGCCTGGCAGCCGGTTCTGGAGGAGCTGCCCGACCAGGAGGAAAGCATCATGCGTTATCCCATGATGATCGGCAAGATCGACGGCGAATGGCAGATTCTGCGGTAAAAACCGGTTTAGGGTTCGCGCAAAAATAAGTTGACAGATTTTAGGTGTTCAGGCGCCCGGTTGGCAAGACGCGAAAGCGCAGTAATATCTGGCGTATTCCGAGCTTTCGCAACGCCGCCAGACGGGATGCATGGGCGCATAAAATATTAACCTGTTTTTGCGCGAGCCCTTAGTTGGTGCCGATTAAACATTAAAATCAGATGAGAAAGGTTTTGGCACAATGGCATTGGACGATGAAGCGGTCATCCGGTTTCTTTCCCTGACCTATCCCGGTCCGGTATCCACTCGCGCCCTATGGCAATGGGCCGGTGGCGAGGCCGGGCAGATCGAATACCACCGAGATCCCCGGCAGCAGTGGCAGCAGTTGTGGGACCTGGCCAGAAAAAAAGCGATGATCCCGCCGGCAGCCCTCCTCCGGGAAGCCCTTTTTGACCGGCCGGGGAATCCTGACCTGCTCGGGCTTCTGGCGGCCTGGGTCGATGACGCCTTTCCTCAGGGTTCCCATGCAGCCACGGTATTCGCCGCCCAGCTGGACCGATTGGCACCGGAATTCGATCTGAAGCGCCTGTGGCCGCTTCTGGCAGGGTTTCCGGATGGCGGCGAATTGGAAACTTTCGCCGCATTGTGCGGGTCGTTGCAAGGCGGTTTGGCATCTTCGGATGCCCCCGATACCTCTTCTAGTGGATCTGAATCCAATCCTCAGCCGGAACCACAGGCGGGTGGGGAGGAGGATATCGCACCGGTTGTTCCTGTACCCAGAAAAGTGCTTGAAGCACAGCTTCAGCAACTCATCACTGTCTCTCATGTGCCCGCACCGGAGGATCTGGCGGTGTCCATTCTGTTTTTACGAGACACGCTCCCCGGCATAATCAACGATCCGGTGTTACCCGGTTGGGATCAGGTATGCCGGGATATTGGCGTTCTGCTGGACGTGGAAAAGTGGGATGCCGCTATCCTGGAGGAAAAGATCCCTCCACTGCTGGCACAACTGTCACAACGGGTCTCTGAAAAAGAAAAAGAACTGGTACAGGCGGCTGCAGCGGCAATGGATAAGCAATTGGTTTGCCTTTTGGCACTGCTTGGGGAGAATCCGCCTCCGGATGTCGAAAAGATCGCAAATGCTTGTATCCGGGCGCTTTGGGGTACTACTACGTAACAAAAGACAAGGATGGAAAAGCCTTCCGGATTGACCAGGAATCCCATTCCGATGCTTTTGATTTTTTTATTTCTGTTTTCTACCGGATCGTCTCCCGTCGGCTTTTCCCTGCGATGAATTTCTTCATCTTACTGGCCGGGATGGTTTTTTCGGCATTGCTTTCATGGGCACGGCAGCCTGGTTTTGCCTCGTGTCCGGCGGGTTCCACAAAAAGGGTGTAGTCCTCCTCTTTGATGTTGTCCCTTGGTATGGTCAGGGTCGCCGAAATGTTCAAATGGATGGACACGTCCTTGTAATCCGCCGCCTGGGTGCCGTCCGCGTCCAGCAGGCCGACCCTCAATTTGGCCCTGGGGCCGCTGCTTCCGCTCCCTCCCAACCGTTTGTCCATACGCATCGACACTTTGATCCGCCTTCTCTTGTAGTCCAGGTCTGCCCGGTCGATGAAGACCCTGGGGATGTTTCCGTCGGCGTCTACATCGAACCTCGTCCCGCTTTCCTCTTCAACCAGAAGGCCGTTTTTCGGATTTCTCAGTTCGATGGCCGCAGCCTTTGAGATGAAATCTTTGTGGGTAAAATCGAACCGGTGGGTGATGTAACGATGGAAGGAGGTCGATTGGACCATGTCACCCCCCATAGAGTCGCCGCCGTCGTTAACGGCGTGCAGTTCGACCTGGAACGCCTTTCCCAACCGCTGGTTTTTCGGTTGGGCCACCACCAGTTTCAGGTCGATGGTGCCCTTGCCGTGGTTCCATCTGGGGTTACCGTCGATGCCAGCTCTGGGAATATTGTCCGCCACATTGAGCTGTTTGGTGGAAAGGGCTTCGTCTTCGGACACCCGGCAGGCACCCATGGCGATCAACTTCACCGCGGCGGCGTCCTTGACGAAATCCTCATTTCCGAAATCGAAGCTGACCGTTTTGTTCCGGTGCAGCGATACATCCTTGAGCAACCCCTGGGGCGCCATTCCCTTGTTGTCATGGTTCATGCAGATAACCCGGACCTTGGCCTTGGCCTTGGCCATCTTGATGATGTTCCAATCGATGGCCTTGCCCTGGGGTATATTCATGATCAGGTCCACGTCGACAGTGCTCTTCTTGTAGTTCCAGTGCAGTTCGTCAATGCAGACCATGGGCATGCGTCTGACGTCGAACTTAACTTTGGAGCGGCTTTCGTCGGGGATGCATCCACTGGTCTGCCCGATCACCACTTCCGCCGCCATATCGATTCCGTCAGCGATAAAGGGGATGCGGATATCCGTGCCCTTGCTCATGATCCCGATGACGGGTTCGATTGCGTTGTCTCCATCTTCGTCCACCAGCTTGACCTCCACGCTGGCGGTGTCCCTGATACCGACCCAAAGTTCCCCTTTCAGCCTCTTGTCACCCACCTCCTTGTCCAGTTCAAGGGAAACCACAAATTCCCCCCGGCCGTAATCCCACCAGGTGTCCTTGATGGAAACCTTGGGGCGGGTCATTTGATCCCGGGTGCAATTGACACACAGATTCCCCGTGTCATCCAGCATACAGCGCCGGTCCGCCTCCAAAACCACCTCGTCGAATATGGGCTCCCCATTTTCAAATGCCCTGAAGCGCTCCTCGACTTTGAACTTGGCGGTATCGTTTTGGTGAATGCTTAAAAACTTGGGAGCGGGGTTTTCCAGCACTGCCCCCCCTTTTTTCAGGGACAGCTTTACACGGGCTTTGTAACCGACTCCCATCTTCTGGCCCTGGCGGGAGGTGAGCCGGACATCCGTCAGGATGGTCCACTCATCGAACAGTTTTTGATTTGGTGTACCCTCGCCTTCCACCCGATAATCGCTCTTGTACAGGAGCACATCATGGATGTACGCCTTTGGCACAAAATGCATGATATATTTTTCAACCGACATCTCGCTGGGGGTTTTCCGGTTATCCGCGTCGATTTTACAGCCCCACAGCGGTTCCACAACCACCATCAGATCTTTGTCCGGTACGAGGAAATCAAGTACGCACAACGAGTTGCGGACGAAAAATGTGCCGCTTTTTCCCCGTGTGTCTTTGTGGAATTCAATCTCTTTGGGCTGGCACAGTTCGGTATGCCATTCCTCTTCGGCCTTTCCGTTTTCGCCCCTCTTCTTGAAACCGACTTTGACCTTCGCTTTTTCGGTAAACAGCCACTTGATCCCGGTTTCCCCCAACTTGGCATCCAGCTTCAGCACCACCTCGATGACAGCCCCGTACCGGCTGTCGTATTTGATCTCCTCGATATAGACGGTCCGGTCGTTTTCCACGCTGGAGACGGCGGGCGTGTCGCTCTGCCCCTCCTTGTCCGCCACCTTGCAGCCGCTCTTGGGTTCGAGGAGAATGCCTCTTTTATAACTGTCCTCCTTGAAGCCATCAAAATCCCGTTCCGGAAAAACCACGCTGTTGTCTGACCTTAAGATACATTGCTTGGAAGAGATGACTTCCACCTGGTCCTTGGTGAGATCCGCGTCAGCGGTTCCATCGTCCGTTCTTTTAAAGATGTGGACCATCACCCTGGCCTTTTCATCGTTCAGGCTGCGGGGTGGTTTCATCCGGAGAAAGACTTTGACATTGCCCTTATAGCCGGCAATCACATCTTCTATGTACACCGTATTGGTGGAGGTGTGGCTCGATTGGAATGTGCCCTCTTTAAATACCGGGAGCCGGTAGGTAAACGCCGAGTTGATCATGCAGCGCTTCTCCGGATCGAGGAAAATCCGGAAGCTGTCTTTCACGACCTCTCTGCGGAATATCCAGTCGAACAGCTCCACCTCCACCGTCTTGCTGGCACGAAGATAAGCTTTGACCGGTTTGAACAGGGCCTTGCCGTTTCTGTCCTCCCCCGCGATCCACACCTCCGCTTTTTTTTTCACCACGGGGATCACCGGATGCATTTTCAGATGTACGGTCGCCTTTTTCTCCGCTTTGTCCACAACGAAATCTTCGATGAAGACCACGTTATGGGTCTGGACGTCCCCTTTTACCGGTTTTTTTACCGCCAGATCGTGGGAGGTTTTGGGACCGTAGCAGTAGGTCCCCGGATTCATGCAGTTTTCGTGTTCTCCGAATCCCTGCATAATCCAGGGAGCCACCAGCTGGTCGATCTTTTTCTTTATAACGCTTTCCATGGCCGTCAGTTCCAGAGCGTGGGTGATGAGATCGGAAATGAAGGTGATCAGGCAGACCAACAGCCGCTCCATTTTGTCGAATTCGTAGTGAAAGCCGTAGATGAGCCGTGCGTATTTGTAAAATTCGGTGCAGGTCTGGTTCAGGGCCACCACGTTGTTGCGTTTGCTGGCCAAAAGAGTGATGGCGATAAAATGTTTGTGGGCCGCCAGGTAGTGCCCGGCCACCTGTCGGAAAAGGTCTTCTAGCTGAATCGCTCCGGCCTTGTGGTCCACCGTTTCCTTGTCCGAGCCCATGTGGGTATCCTTGTAGGAGGTCTCCTTATCGTCCAGGACGCCTTTCATGGCATTTTTCAGCCGGTCCATATCCGATGTCAGGAACTGGGATTTGTGGAGGAAGTTTTTCCGGGACGGGTCCCTGTCCACTTCATCTTCCCCATCGGGGATGGGTATTTCGTCCTCTCCCACAAGAGACCGGATTCCCTTGATGACGGTTTTTTTGGGTACCATATTCCTGATGCCGATGATTTTGTTGAAAATGTCGTAAGGTTTTTGGGCATCGGTATACGCCATTTTGAACAGCTTCTTCTGCGCTTTGGCCGTATCCTCCACGGATAGGCCGGATCCGATCTCAAGGCCCTTGAAGGAACCGTTCAATATGGCCTCCTGGCCTGCGGAAAAGGCCGTCACCGATTTTACAGCCTGGACGATGGGCTCGATGGTGCCGAAAACCACCTCCTCCGTGAAGGTAAACGCCTCGTCGAGGATGGCCTCCGCCTTTTCCGCCTTGGACAATTTCATGTTCCAGTTGGTGAACCGGTGCTCCACCTTGATCCAGAATCCGGGGTGGTCATAGGCGTGGAGCATGTCGCGTTTGAATTTGAGAAATCGCTGCCTTTTCTGCTGCTTTTTGATGCGGTCCAGCTTGTCTTCATCACTTTCATCTTCGTGGATGGGGTCCTCATCGTTTTCTGTCACCGTATCGGCGTCTCCACCCCAGCCAGCCCAAAACTTGTTGTCCCAAATGGAGTTGACCAGGATATTACCGCTTTGGCGAAGCATTTTAATAATTTTTTTGGCATCCACGATGGCCATGGGGGTTTCGGTGTCACCGCCGCTTTTTTCCTGCAGGATGATCCTTTCCTCCTCATCCTGGGCGCCCTCCATATAGACCGCGCGGCCGGTTTTGGCGTTGATATAGGTTTCCAGCCGGGCCTTGCGCTTGTCGTAGTCATCGGCCTCCAGGATGCAGGAGCGCTCCTTGTTCATGAAGGTGAAACCTTTGTCCAGCTTGCACAGACAGTGATCCCCCCTCTTGAAGAACTCCATGATCGGTTTTTCGTAAAAGGGGAAAACGTAGCCCCAGGCCTTCATGTAGTTGTCGAATGCCTCGATGAAGAAGATGGCAAAGCTGATGCCAGGCAGCAGGTAGTTTTTAAACTTGTCAACCTCGTGGAGATATCTGAAGGCGTATTTGACGATCTCAACCATGCCGGTGCAGGATACGAACTGATGATCATCCGGCAGATCGGCGATGTAGCGGATGCGTTTTTTTCCATCTACCGACTCATCGAGTAGCTCTCGCGCCTTGCGCATGTGCACGACAGCACTGCGCAGGATATATTCTGCGTTTGCGGCCAGGCTGATGGATCGGGACTCATCGAACCGGTCTTTGGAGATCTCCGGGGAATCCGACTTGTCCTCCTCATCCGGATCCTCCATTCCAAAAAGATCCTTGCCGTCGAAATGGCGCTTGATCTCCTGCTTGTTGAGATGGCGCTGGAATTCATCCGCCAGTTTTTTCAGCGTGTAGCCGCCGCATTTCTGGATCACCCGGGCGACGGCGACCCCCACCACAATGGGGATATGGACCTGGGGCGGGATCGTTCCGGGGGGGATCATGGAGACCACCTTGGAGGTGACGGACATCACGGTGGATGACATCTGGACGCCGACACCGGTGATCCGCTCCACCTCATGGCCCTTGAACTGAAGGGCGGAAAAGTCGTTCAGGTTTACCTTGAGTTGTTTCTCCAGCCAGCTCTGGATGGCGTTTTCGGATGGCGTTTTATTCGTGTTCTCCACATCGTAATAGGCCCCGTGGGCCAGGTCCATGGCCAGGCGTTTGGCCCACCCGTCGGAGACATACAGGCGGCAGTCCGCCGGACGGAGCTGGAATTGAAAAGGGGCATCTTCCGGTCCACGGGTGGGGCAATCGATTTTCTGCTTCAGCGGGGGAATGTAGAGGGTTTCTCCCTGCCGGAGTCCGATTTCATACGGCGCCCCCCCGGAATCCGGGGAACCCTCGCTTGAGAAGAGGTCGCGGTTCTTGGGGTATTTGACGATCACCTCACCGTGGGAGATGCCGTACTTCTTGCAGATATCCACCAGCGTTTCGTCCTTCTGGACGATGTGCTCTCGCTCCTCCAGGTGTTCCTCGACATTTTCTTTGGTGTCTTTTTTGACTTCCCTTTTCAGTTTTCGGTCTAAATCGGAATCCGGCATTGTCGTACCTTTTATGGTTATTCTTCCGGTTCATAGCCGTCAAAATCGTGGGCGTACCAGCCCGGGAACAGGATTTTGTATTTGCCGACGTCATCCACCTCCACCCTGGCGCGACCTTTGCTGTCCAGCGAACCCGTGATCGGGGTTTTGTCCTCATCCTCAAACTTGATCACGTATTTTTGATTGGCTACCGGCTGGCCGTCGGGATAGAGCAGTTGAATGTTGATGGTCGGCCTTTGTACGAAATCGTGGTCGTACCAGTTGGGAAACCACACCCTGCAATCGCTTTTTTCCGGTCCCGGGACCAGGTGCCGGGCTTTGCCGTCTCTGTCCAGCCTGCCGGTAAAAGGGGCGTCTTCTCTGCAGTGGGGAAACGAGATACAATAGGGTTCGCCGGGAACCGGTTCACCGACTGTATCGGTGAGTTGAATCGATATATAGGAGGCTTCGACCTCGAAGATGTGCGGGGGGCACTCTCTCTCCGTTACTTCCACCCGGAACGGATGAGCGGTTCGTACAAAATCGGAAACGCTGCAATCCAGATGCGTTTCATCGAAAGGTGCCGGCAGGTCCAGCCGGATCTCATAAGTGCCCTCTTCCTTGAATTTCAAAACCGTGGTGCCGCTTTTGGAGGTGGGGCGCGGGGTTTCCGATAACGCACGCCTGTCAGTGGTGGTCACCTTTACCCCTTTTAGAAACTCGGGCCGGGAGGAATCGTTCACCAGCACCACCTGGATGGTGACCGGCGGCAGACCGGGGGACGGGCATTTGACGAGTACACGTTCCGTTTCCCTGCTGTCGCTGATGCCGTTTCCATTCATGGTTTCAACCGACCGGCTCACTTTGACAGGTGCATGGCTACCAAATTGACTTTTGCCGTTCCTGTGAGATCAGGATCTTCCAGTATGGTGCGGATCCAGTCCGAATCATCCGCCTCGTAGATGCCCGGATCATTTTCGACCATGATTTCGATAAACTGCGCCACGTCCCTTTCAATGGTGATGCCGTATTGCACCGCCAGTTTCACCCCTTTCCGGATTAAAAGCAGAATGTCTTCCCTGCATCCTATATCCACAAGACCTTTCTTGCGTGTCCGGTCGAGATGGAGATATACGGCATTCTCAAAAGCCTCCTTTTGAGGCTGATAGATCTGCTCCAGTTGTGTTTTGCGGATGACAAGCATCTTTTCAGTCACCTGTGAACAATCAGATGTATATATCGATCTCCTCTTCCGTGGTATTCATTAAAAACGAACCGAGACAGGCTTGATGAAAGCGGTAGCCGGAAGGGCTGCAATTTGTTTATCCGTTCTCAATTCCTATAACAAGATACAACAATAGTGTCAAGTTGGGACCGATACTATTATATTGCAAATGTTATGAAATATTAGATAGTTAATGACTGTCTAACAGACCTTTACAATGGTTTTTAAAACCGCCGTTACCGGTTGGTAAGGCATTTCCGGGCATTGACGGAGGTCATTGAATCTAGTGCCCATCCGGAAATGATCTTTTCACGCCCTGCCGGCGTTGGGCGCCATGATTTAACTCCTCAAAATAGCCCGCTATTCCTCCGGGTTAAATCTGACGCCCGCCTTGGCAGAACGCGAAAATCCCTATTTCTGGACGGGCACAATCTAGCTTTTAAAGGGCGTGAGTTCGATCATATATTCGCCGGTGGGACCGGGAATGGGCGGCA
>CAZWAE010000031.1:0-24536 GCA_964631805.1 uncultured Desulfobacteraceae bacterium
TTGCCTACTGGCGTGCGCCGATGAACCCGACGGAGATATACGACAAACCCGGCAAAAGCGCAATGGGGATGGACCTGGTGCCCGTCTATGAAGACGAACTGGTGGGGGGGGGTTGCGGTAACCGTTGAACCGGTGGTCCAGCAGAACATGGGTTTGAGAACCGCCATCGTTCGCCAGGAACCACTGGTTCGGACCCTACGGACATACGGCCATATCACCACAGATGAAACCCGGACAACCCAGGTCAACCTCAAAACCGGGGGGTGGGTTGAAAAAATGTATGTTGATTTTACGGGGATGTTCGTTGAGAAAGGCCAGCCGCTGATGGAAATATACTCTCCAGAGCTGCTGGCTGCACAGGAGGAATATCTCTCTGCCTTTAACAGTCTCGGTGGCAGTCAGGCCGGCAACGGGAGAGACTTGGTCCACTCCGCCCGCAGAAGGCTTGCCTATTTTGATGTGGCGCAAAGCGAGATCAGAGAGATAGAAGAAAGCGGACGGGTTCAAAAAACGGTCCTGATACGGTCGCCTTTCACCGGGTATGTGATCAAACGAAACATCGAAGAGGGCAGCTATGTCAAAAAGGGGACCACTGCATTTCGAATCGCCGATCTTTCCAGGGTCTGGGTGGAAGCTCACATTTACGAATATGAACTTCCCTGGATTACGGAGGGGCTTGATGCGGAAATGACGCTGTCCTACGCACCCGGCCGAATTTTTACGGGCCGTGTCTCTTTTGTCTATCCCTACCTTCAGGCCAAAACCCGGGACATCATCATCCGGCTGGAATTTGAAAATCCGGACCTGACGCTGAAACCGGATATGTACGCCGACCTTCAAATAAAAGGGAAAGCCAAAGCGTCCGGGATCTCTATTCCAACGGAGGCGGTGATCCGGTCGGGGGAACGCAACTTGGTATTCGTCACGCGGGACGACCATAAATTCACTCCAAGAGATGTGACGCCCGGTATGGTGCTGGAGGACGGCCGTATAGAAATCCTGTCCGGCTTGGCGCCGGGCGAGGTCATTGTCACTTCCGGCCAGTTTCTTTTGGACTCGGAGTCCAAGCTGAAGGAAGCCGTACAGAAGATGCTGGAAGCCAAACGGGCCAAGGTTAAGGAGAAGGAGTCGGAACCGCTGCCTGAAACGGAGGAGGAAGCGGACTTTTTTGAAGATATCGATGAGAAGAACGACGACTTCTTCAGAGATATGGAAGAATGAGCCGGTACTAGATCCATCAAGCGGTTCGGACCGAATCTTCTTCCGGACGAGGCCAGAGCGGCACGAGATACAAACGAAACAAATTGCCTGATGAAACATCGGTTAAGATAGGAAACCATCGGAATGATATCAAACTTAATTCACTGGTCCATCAAGAATAAGTTCATGGTCATACTGGCGACCGTTTTCATCACCGGCGGCGGTATTCTGGCTTTGATGAACATGCCGCTGGACGCCATTCCCGATCTGTCGGACGTCCAGGTGATCATTTTTACTGAATATCCGGGACAGGCGCCCCAGGTGGTGGAGGACCAGGTAACCTATCCGCTGACCACCGCCATGCTCAGCGTTCCCTTTGCCAAAGTGGTCCGCGGGTATTCATTTTTCGGAATTTCTTTTGTTTACATCATCTTCGAAGACGGTACCGATCTGTATTGGGCCAGATCACGCGTGCTCGAATATCTCAATTTCGTGGCCGGTCGTTTGCCGGCAGGCGTAACTCCCAGCCTGGGACCGGATGCCACGGGTGTGGGCTGGGTGTATGAATACTTTCTCACCGATACCACGGGTCAATACGATTTGCAGCAGCTGCGCAGCATCCAGGACTGGTACCTGCGGTATGAACTGGCCGGGGTAACGGGAGTGTCGGAGGTCGCCAGCGTCGGGGGTTTTGTCAAGCAATACCAGGTTGAAGTGGACCCCAACAAGCTGATGGCATACGGCGTGTCCATCGGAAACATACGGCGGGCGATCCAGCGGTCCAACAACGACGTCGGGGGAAAACTCATCGAAATGGGCGAAACCGAATTCATGGTCCGGGGACTCGGGTATATCCGTTCCATCGAGGATCTGGAGAAGGTCAGCGTGGGGGTCGACCCCATGGGTACGCCGATTCTGCTGAAAAGTGTGGCCAACGTGCAGATCGGACCTGAACTCCGAAGGGGAATTCTTGATTTCAAAGGGGAGGGGGAGGTGGCCGGCGGCGTTGTGGTCATGCGGTACGGCGAGAACGCCCTTGAAGTGATTAAAAAGGTCAAGCAAAAACTCAAGGCCCTCGAAAAAGGACTGCCCGAAGGGGTGGAGATCCGGATGGGGTACGACCGCTCCGGCCTCATCGAGCGAGCAGTGGAGACCTTGAAAACCAAGCTGATCGAGGAGATGACGGTCGTCGCATTGATCTGCGTGCTGTTTCTGCTCCATCTGCGGTCCGCCTTTGTCGCCATATTCACCCTGCCTGTGGGCATCCTCATCTCAACGCTGATCATGTACAGGATGGGAATCAACGCCAACATCATGAGCCTTGGCGGCATCGCCATCGCCATCGGTGTGATGGTGGATGCGTCCGTGGTGCTGGTGGAAAACGCCCACAAACACCTGGAAAAAGGAAAAGGAGAAAAACCCCATTCCCGGATCATCGCAGAAGCGGCCAGCGAAGTCGGCCCTGCCCTTTTTTACAGCCTTTTAATTATTACGGTTTCATTTGCCCCGGTATTGAGCCTTCAGGAGCAGTCGGGGCGTCTGTTCAGACCCCTTGCCTATACCTATACCTTTGCCATCGGTGCATCCGCCCTGGTGGCGGTGACCATCGTTCCGGTGTTGATGACCTTTTTTATCCGGGAACGGGCATTCAGACCCGAAACGGGACGCGCTACCCGGATCCGGACCTGGCTGGCGGCGGTGGCGGGACCGCCACTGCTGGTGATTGCCGGCGGCTCGGCGGGTGTTTCTCTTCCGGATTGGGCGCTTGTGGCCGCTTTCGGGGTATCTCTTTTTGCAGTGGCGTGCCTTTTCCCCCAGAAAATTCTACCGGAAAACCGAAATCCCCTTAGCCGGTTTTTTATCTGGGTTTATCGTCCCCTGATCCATACCGTCCTGCGGTGGAGAAAAACCACCATCCTGGCGGCGTTTCTGGTGCTTGGGGCCACCTTGTATCCGGCATCCCGGCTCGGCAGCGAATTCATGCCGCCTCTTAATGAGGGCGACCTTTTGTACATGCCCACCACCCTGCCGGGTATTTCCATCACCAAAGCCAGAGAGCTTCTCCAGCAGACCGATAAGATCATCCAGCGGTTTCCGGAGGTTCACCACACCCTCGGCAAGATCGGGCGGGCGGAAACAGCCACCGATCCCGCGCCGCTTGCCATGATCGAAACCGTGATCATGCTGAAACCCCGGGTGACCTATGAGGAAATCCCGGTCAAGCGATATTTTTCAGGCTGGCCGGACTGGCTAAAAAAACCCCTCACCTGGATTTGGCCCGAGAGTCGGAAGGGCAAAATCCTCCACGAATGGCGGAAAAAAAGTATCGATCGCCTCTTCTCAGACTGGCCCGTGTGGCTGAAAACGCCGCTTTCCTTCATCTGGCCCGAAGAGCGTTACATCACCATCGACGAACTGATCGGTGACCTGAACCAGGCCGTCCGGTTTCCCGGGCTGACCAACGCCTGGACCATGCCCATCAAAACCCGCATCGACATGCTCTCCACCGGTATCAAGACCCCCATCGGGATCAAAATTATGGGGCCGGACCTGGAGGTGCTGTCCGAACTGGGCGCTAGAATTGAAGCGATTGTCCGTGATATTCCGGGTACCCTGTCCGCTTTTTCCGAACGCGTGACCGGTGGAAATTATCTGGACTTTACCATCCGACGGGACCAGATCGCCCGGTATGGGCTCACCGTTCAGGATGTTCAGGACGTCATTATGACCGCCATCGGCGGAATGAACGTGACGTTCACGGTGGAAGGACTCGAGAGGTATCCGGTGAACCTGAGATACAACCGGGAACTAAGGGATGACATCCATCGACTGCGGCGGGTACTCGTCCCGACACCCAACGGCGCCCAGGTGCCCCTGGCGCAGCTGGCGGATGTGAAGATCACCAAAGGGCCGCCGGGAATTAAAAGTGAAAACTCGCGGATGTCGGCATGGGTCTACGTGGATCTGAAGGGCGTTGACGTGGGGACCTATGTCAAGGAGGCCATTGCGGTGGTCAACCGTGAAGTGGATCTCCCAACGGGATACTCCATCGTCTGGTCCGGGCAGTATGAATACATGGAAAAGGCGCGCCGGACATTGAACATCATCGTGCCGGTGACCCTGGTGCTGATCTTTATCCTGCTGTATGCCCATTTCAACAACGTCATTGAATCGACCATCGTCATGGCGAGCCTGCCGTTCGCCCTGGTGGGGGGGGTGTGGCTCCTGTTCCTCCTTCAATACAACCTGTCGGTGGCCGTGGTGATCGGTTTTATCGCACTGGCCGGTTTGTCGGCTGAAACCGGGGTGGTGATGCTGGTATATTTGGATGAATCTTTTAAAAGATATCGAAAAGAGGGGTTGATGCGTACGGCTTCGGATCTTCAGACCGCGATCATCGAGGGTGCGGTCGAGCGGGTCCGGCCGAAGCTCATGACGGTAGCCACGACGCTTATCGGTCTGATGCCTGTGATGATCGGTACGGAAACCGGATCCCAGGTGATGAAACGGATCGCCGCCCCAATGGTGGGCGGGCTGGTATCTTCAACGGTTCTGACCCTGGTGATCATTCCGGTGGTCTATGACATTTGGAAAAATATAGAGATGCGCCAGGAATGGCGGAAAGGACAATAAAAATGAAAACTTCAGCGATCGCAGTAATAGCCCTTGTTTTTGTATGCCTTGTTACGACCTTGGCCGCACATGCGGATAGCGGCAAAACGGTGGATCATTCGGCGCATGTGGGTGATAAAATTCACGAATCCACCGTCAGCGGCTACCAATTGGCCTATCACCTGCTGGATCTTCCCAACAACGACAAGCACCACCTGATGGTCTACATTTCCAACCCCGAAGGAAAATCGATCACAGAGGCCAAAGTCGGTTACCTGATACTCGGACCGAACAAGGAGAAGCAAAAGGTCATGGCCATGAAAACCTCCTTTGCCGGGGATATCGATTTTACGCGTCAGGGGAGCTACACCGTCAAAGCCAAAATCGTGGTTGGTGAGGATAAGCTTTTGGACAGTTTTACCCATGATATCAAGTGAGGTTGTCATCATGAAAAGGGGAGCCGAAACCGGGCCGGGTCTTGCCGGGTTGTTGATAATATTGATGACGGTCTGCGCTGCCGTGGCGGCTGACGCCGCTTCTCCTCCGGAGGATCCTGTTCTGGCCGTAAAGTTCTGGGATGAGGTGATCGGGCTGGACACGGACGATGAGCGGGCATTTATCAAACGTGGGGAGGCCTACAAACGCCAGGGCCAATACCGGCGGGCCATCGAAGATTATAACCAGGCTGTCAAGTTGAATCCGGATAGCGTTGAAGCATATTACCAAAGAGGCATGGCCTATAAGCAGCTGGGTGAGTATGAGAAATCCATTGCGGATTATGACCGGGCCATCGAAATTGCGCCCGAAAATGAAAAGGCATACCGGCAACGAGGGGTTTCGTTTAAAAAACTGGGACAGTACCGGCAGGCGATCACTAACTATGACGAGGCCCTTCGTCTTAAACCCGATTATGATCTGGCCTACAACAACCGCGGGGCGACCTACAAAAAGCTTGGCAGGTTCAGGCGTGCCATCGAAGATTACAACCAGGCCATCCGTCTGAACGACCGGAATCCGGTGTTTTACGACAACCGGGGGGTCGCCCATAAAAATCTCGGTCATTTCAACAAAGCTCTTGAAGACTTTGAACGTTCCATCCTGCTGGACAGTCATAGATCTGCCACCTTCGGCAACCGGGGGAATCTCTTTGCCAAAATGGGGGACTATTTCAACGCCATAGACGACTATTCCCACGCCCTCAAGCTGGATCCGGACAACGGTTTGATCCACGTTAATAGGGGCCTTGCCCGCAAAAGACTGAAACAGTACCAAAAGGCGGTGTTGGATTTTGACCGGGCAGTTGAACTGGATCCTGAAGACGCTGAAGCATTTTACAACCGAGGCGTGGTGAAGAAAATGCTCGGACGTTTCGATGAGGCGTTGAATGATATTGCCCGGGCCATCGAATTGGACGGAAATCAGGCCCGGTATTACCGGCAAAGGGGTGTCATTTTCAAGAAACTGGAAAAATATGAAGACGCCATTTCGGACTACAGCCAGGCGATCCGGCTTGATCCCGAATATGCCGAAGCGTTTAACAACCGGGGGGCGGCTTATAAAAAAATCGAAAAATACCATCAGGCGCTGGCGGACTACGACCGGGCGATCCGTCTGGACCCCGGAAACGCCCTGTTTTATAACAACCGGGGCGTGGCCCACAAAAACCTGGAGCAACCCAGAAAAGCGGTAGCGGATTTCAACCAGGCGATCCGTCTGGATCCCAAAGTTTCAGTATTTTATTTAAACCGCGGGAATGTCTATAAGAATTTCGGCCAGTACCAATTGGCCCTTGCCGATCTGGATCGGGCCGTTCGCCTGAACCCGGACAAGGCCCGAATCTACAACAGCAGGGGAAGGGTCTTTCGAAATCTGGGGCAGCCGCAGAAGGCGATGAAGGATTTCAACGAGGCGATCCGATTAAACCCTGAGCTGGGGGATGCCTATGTCAACCGCGGCATCGGGCACATCGGATCGGGGAATCATGAACCGGCCTGCCGCGATTTTCAGAAAGCCTGCGATCTGGGTGATTGCGCCTACCATATATGGGCACGTAAAAACGGCGATTGTGAATAGGTCCTGTTTTCCGCCCTGCTATCGGATCGTGGTTATACAGAGATGGGGAACCCCAAAACCCCTGACATTATTTCGTGTGCATCAATCGAAGATGACCGAAGCGGTAATCCCATCGGAAGCCCTCCCTAAATGTATTTTCAGTTGACTTTCTAAATTAATAATATATTATTAGGGCCGACTTTCTAAATTTTTTGGAGCGGCCATGAAGCGAACGGCAGAAACACAATTAGAGGCCTGGAAAAATTCCCCACGGCGCAAACCATTGATTATCAGGGGTGCAAGGCAGGTTGGCAAGACCTGGTTGGTGGATCATTTTGCGGCCGGAAAGTTTGACAGTTATATCAAGATAGATCTGGAAAAACGCCGCGATCTGCATGGTCACTTTGGTGACAATCTCAGCCCACAGTTTATCCTCAAACACCTTGAATTGGAAACCGGTAGAATCCTACCCGGCAAGACGCTGCTGTTTCTCGATGAAATCCAGGCCTGCCCTCGCGCCATCATGGCGTTGCGCTATTTTTATGAACAAAAACCAGAGCTTCATGTTATCGCAGCCGGCTCGCTTTTAGAATTTGCGTTTGGGGAAATTCCTATTCCCGTAGGCCGGGTGCAATATTTACACATGCATCCCATGACATTTTATGAATATCTTGTCGCCGTTGGTAAGGAATCCATGGCCGAGTACACCCGTCAACCTTTTGAGACCGTTGACGATTTCATTCAGAAAAAAATTCTGTTCGAGCTGCGCAGCTACATTTTCGTTGGGGGAATGCCGGAATGTGTAAAGGTTTATCGTGATTCTGGTTCATGGGTCGAAACATTTCGTGTTCAATCGGAAATTCTCGACACCTATCGCGACGATTTTTCCAAATATACACCACGGGTTGATAAAACCTGCCTTGATTCCGTTTTCATGAATACGGCCAGGCATGTTACCGAGCAGATTAAGTACACCCGACTGAACGACGGACATACCGGTCCGACGAATCGCAAGGCCTTTGATCTTCTGACAAAGGCAAAGGTCATTCACAAAATTCCGTCCTGTGATCCTTCCGGTCTGCCATTGGGCGCAACGGCCAATCAAAAGAAATTCAAGGCGTTGATGCTGGACATCGGTTTGTTGCAACGGCTGTGTCAGGTACCGGTAGAATTGGAAATAAAGCGGAATAACATCCTGGCTATGTATAGGGGCAAGCTCGCTGAACAGTTTGTCGGCCAAGAGCTGCTCGCCTGTCACACGTCAGACCTGTTCTACTGGTCACGGGCCGCCCGCGGAAGCAATGCGGAAGTGGATTACCTTGTTGTACGGCAAGGGGATATCTGTCCCGTTGAAGTTAAATCCGGTGCAGGCGGAAGTTTACGAAGTCTTCATCTGATGTTGAAAAAATACCCCAATTGCCCGAGAGGTTTCATTCTCTACAGTGGCGCATACAAAACCGTCGAAGAACAAAAGCTGACTTTTTTACCATTGTATTGCGCTGCCACCATAGGAGATAGACGACCGACGATTGTATAGCGGCGGGTGAACACCGGTGGTGCCGCCTCCCGGCTTGGTTCCTGCGCACCTATTTTTTCACTTAAAACGCCGCATTGACAAGGGGAAAGAAAAACATGGGTTCCCGTGTCCAGATAAAGTTTAAAAGACCGATCTGCATACCCTTCAAGGTATCGGCGGAATTGTAGATGAGACCGATCTGGATCCCCTTCATGGCGGTCACATGGTTAAATACGCCGACCTGAAGGAGGCCGTCGGTCTGTTGGGCCGTGTTCATCACCCCCACCTGCGCCCCCTTGGCGGCGTTCCCCGCTTCGTTGTAAATGCCGAACTGAAGGCCTTTGACATCGCCGGTGGCCACATTGGCGGCACCCATGTCGAAACCGGAGACGTTGGTATTGTTGCCGTACAGAAGGTTAAACCGGAACCCGCTGATGGACACTTCCGGTTTGTGAATCTGCCAGGGGTTGAACAGTGAGAGCTGAAACCCCTTGGTCCGGTCCTCTTCGGTTTCTGCCGCTTCCGTGGAGGTCTCTTCTGTGACGGATTCTTCCTGGGTTTCCGTTTCCTGGGCCGGGGCAATTCCGGCGAGACATAAAAACAGCGCCCCCGTTACCATGAGCGTAACCATGCGATGACAATTCATACGATCTCCCTTCCCGAAAATTGATCCTGTCTTTGAAAATGATCGATCCTATCTGTATCGGCGATAATCAACATTGTGTTTCTGGGCCTTGTAGTTGAATTTCCTGACGGTGGTCCTCAACAGTTCGGCGGCAGCCGTGCTGTTTCCCCGGGTATTTTTCAACGCGTCTATGATCATCTCCCGTTCCAGATTGGCCACCGCATCCTCAAGCGACAGCGACGGCAGTGTACCCGATTCCGTACCGGTCTGCAACGTCGGTGGCAGATGATAGCTGTGGATCACCCCTTCATCGCAGAGCAGCACCGCTCTTTCGATGCAGTTTTCCAGTTCGCGGACATTGCCCGGCCAGTGATAGGCCATGAGCATATCGATTGCCGGTGTTGAAAAGCGTCTGATATCCTTCCTGTTTTCCCCGGCATATTTTTCAAGGAAATGATCCGCCAGAAGCAGGATGTCGGTTTTCCGTTCCCTTAAGGGCGGCAGATAGATGGGGAAAACGTTCAAGCGATAATAGAGGTCTCCCCCGAAGGATTCATCCTCCACGGCTTTTTCCAGGTTCTTATTGGTGGCGGCAATGACGCGTACATCCGTTTTTAGGGTTTTCTGCCCGCCCACCCGTTCAAACTCTCTTTCCTGGAGGATGCGCAGGAGGTTGGACTGCACATCGAGACTGATCGACCCGATCTCATCCAAAAAGATGGTGCCCTTGTTTGCCAGTTCGAATTTGCCCAGTTTTTTATTGACGGCTCCGGTAAAAGCTCCTTTTTCATGACCGAACAGTTCGCTTTCGATGAGATTTGCCGGCAGTGCCGCGCAGTTGACCTTGACGAAAGGATTCTTCGCCCTGAGGCTGTTGTAATGGATGGAGTTGGCCACCAGTTCCTTGCCGGTTCCGCTTTCCCCGCGAATCAGCACCGTGGCGTTGCTTTTGCACACCTGGGAGACCATCTGGAACACGTCCCGCATTTTGTTGCTGTTCCCGATGATCCGGGTGATGTGGTATTTATTTTCAAGCTCCCCGATGAGGCGTTTGTTCTCTTCCCGCAGCTTCTCCCTTTCAATCCGGATGGTTTCCAGGTTGATCACGTGGCGTGCCAGCAGCGTGGCGATGACGCTGAGGAGTTTTTTACCGTTTTTAAGGTTGAATGTCTCATCAAAGGGCCGGTCCACGCTCAGGGCACCGATGACCTGGTTTCCTTTTTTGATGGGTACGCAGAAAAAGGAGATCTCTTTTTGACGTTTCCGTCGCCTGGAGGCGGTTCGATTGAGGAAAAGAGGCTCTTCGCTGATCTTGGGCACAGCGACGGCTTTTCCGGTTTCGATAACCCGGCCGGTGACCCCCTCCCCCAGTTTGTATTTTCCCCTTTGCATGGCGCTCCTGGAGAGGCCGTGGGCCACCTCGATGGAAATTTCGTTTCGCAAAGGGTGCAAAATGGCCACGGTACCCCTCTCCATATCCATGGCGGTGGAAAGAATATCCAGTACCCGGTAAAGGGATTTTCTCAAATCCAGATGTTCGTTGAGCGCCTCGCTGATTTCATACAGCAGGGTCACTTCTTCAATTCGTCTCATGGCCGCTGGTTTTATTCTCCTGTGGGGATGACGAAAGCCCTGCCCTCCCTGTAGGGGTTCTTTATTCGATTTGGAGTTGCGGGTCCGAATAAGGACAATTTTGTAATAAATAGCACCTTTTCCGGAATTTGCAACCCATTCGACATGATGGGGGAGAAAACAAACAGCAGAATGTGAAACGGGATTATTGCTCCGTGGGCAGCGGGTTCAGAGCCGGCCGGAACGCAGGATGGCGATCAGCAGCCAGATGCCCATGATGGCAGCAGCCAGGAATACAATGATGCCGATGAGGGAGATACCGTAAAACAGTGGTGGGATCTCGGAGATGACAATAATGGAAGATCCGATGATCAGACCGGCAATAATGATGGCAAATGCGATGCGGTTGCTGATCTGGTCGTGGGCGGACAGCATGGTATCCATCCCTTTGAGCTCCAGGTTCAGGAACAGTTTTTGCTGCTTGATCATCCTGGAAATCTCGATGAGGTCCCGGGGGAACTGGCGCATCAGGTCCAACAGTTCACCAACTAGCTCCACGGCATCGCTGGCAATCCGCTTGGGATGGAATCGTTCCAGTTTGACCCGTTCGATAAAGGGCGTTGCCCGTGCAATCATATCGAAATTCGGATCCAGCGCTAATGCGACGCCCTCCACAGTGGCAAGAGCTTTCATCATGACAAAGATGTCCGGCGGAATGACCAGTTGATGGAGGGCGGCCGTTTCCAGAAGTTGCTGGAGCACCTTGCCCAGTTCGATATCCTTCAGCGGCTTGAAAAGATGTTGACCGATAAATTCGGCCACATCCTTCTCGAGGGCGCGTATGTCCGGTTCTCCATCGCGGTTCGTCAGCTTCAACAACACATGGGTGGCGCGCGATTCCTGCTTGTGGACCACGGCATCGATGAGTTCCACAAAGTCCTCCCGGACCTGCAAACTGACTGTTCCCATCATGCCGAAATCGATCAGGCAGATGACGTTATCCGGGAGGACAAAGATATTGCCCGGATGGGGATCCGCGTGGAAAAATCCGCACTGAAAGATCTGCTTCAGCAGCAGGTCCGCCCCCCTCTGGGTGATCAGCTTCCGGTTCAAGCCGGCTTCATCCAGTTGATCAATGTGGGACACCTTTATCCCGTCCACAAATTCCATGGTGATCACCCGGGTTGTGGTGGTTTCGCGGTAAACCTTTGGGATATAGATGGTTTGATCGTCCAGGAACTGTCCGGCGGTTCGCTCCATGGCGGTGGCTTCGAAACTGTAATCAATCTCTCTTTCGAGGCTTTTGGCGAACTCTTCGACGATCCGGACCGGCTGGTGAAGGGACATCTCCTCCACATGCCTCTCCATCAGGGTGGCCAGGTGGAGCATGATCTCTAGATCGACCTCAATGATTTTTTGGATCCCGGGCCGCTGGACCTTGACGGCCACAGGATCACCGTCGAACAATTCGGCCCTGTGTACCTGGCCGATGGATGCGGATGCAAAGGGGGTCTCATCGAAACGGGCAAAAAGATCTTCCGGCGGTGATCCTATTTCCGAGGTGATGATCCTGCGGATGTCGGTGTAGGGTGAGGCGGGGACCTTGTCCTGGAGTTTGGACAATTCGTTGACGAATTCCACCGGGATCAGGTCAGGGCGCGTGGAGAGGATCTGTCCCAGCTTAATGAAGGATGGGCCCAATTCCTCCAGGGCCATCCGGATTCTTTGGGCTCTTGAAAGCCTCTCCAACCGTTCCCGTCGATTTTGGGAAATGAGCTGAAGACCGATCTCGATGTACTGATCGATCCTAAGCAGGTTAACCAGATCTTCGAATCCGTATTTAAAAAAAATGGCGAGGATCTGCCGGTACCGGTTCAAGTGCCGGTAGGTCCGACCGATCACACCAATTTTACGGATGCTCAGCATAGGTTAGGTTCGAAAACAAAAAGCGCTATTCACTGGTATCCGAGGCTTTGCTGACGGCTGTCTTCAGCTCCCTGATCTCTTTTTTCAGCGCTTTCAGCTCATCACCGGTCACCACATCGGCTTTTTTCATGAACTCCTTGACCGCTTTTTCCACCCGATCCTCCAGGTGGCTTTGGGCATCGTCATATTTTTTCTGGAGATCACTGAGAAATTGTTTTCCATCCTGTTCCGTCATATCCAGCTTTTTTTCCAGGTCCTTGGCGACCTCCTCCATTTCGTCCTTGGCCACAAGTGCCAACCCGATGCCCGTTAGCATGGTTTTTTTGGCGATGTCCAGAATGTCCATACCTTTTCCCCCCTCTGGATAGAAATTATGGTTCTTCCCAATTAAGCGTACTTCCTGTCGTGCAAAGGAGGCACTTAAAACTAAGAATCCTCAAGTTTGATGCAATTAGGGTTCGAGGGGCCGAGGGTTCAAGGGTTCAAGTGAAAAATGGTATCGCTTCGCGATGCTAATTGTTATCCCGGCGTTTCGGTGTACGGACAACGGACCTGTTCCTTTACCTATTGCCCACCGATTCAGTCGGCATATTTTTCCAACCCCTTGGCCCCTTGAATCCTCGAACCCTTGACCCCTTGCTCCAACAACTCAAATCTTATTTATCAACCCATGACTTCCAAAAAGTATGCTTTATTTTGATGAACCCCAATTATTTGATTTTGCCCAACACGGAGCTGGCAATGGTGTTTTTTTGAATCTCCCGGGTGCCTTCATAAAGCTCCGTTATCTTGGCATCTCTATAGAAACGTTCCACCTCATACTCGGTCATGTAGCCGTAGCCGCCCAGCAACTGGATCGCCTCATCCGACACCTCCACCGCCGCCCGTGCAGCGGTCATTTTGGCCATGGAGGTCAGCTTGGGATCGATGCGTCCCTGGTCGAAGTTCCACGCCGCCTTGTAGGTGATCAACCGGGCCAGTTCGACCTTGGTGGCCATGTCGGCCAGTTTGTGCTGGGTCACCTGGAACTGGGCGATTTTACGGCCGAACTGTTCTCTTTGCTTGACATAGGCAAGCGCGCGGTCCAGGGCGCCCTGGGCGGTACCCAGAGCCTGGGCCGCCACCAGGACGCGGCTTTCGTCGAAAAACTCGAGGACCTGGTAAAAGCCGCGGTTTTCCTGGCCGATCAGGTTGGCCAGCGGCACCCGGACATCTTTGAAAACCACCTCTGCGGTGTGCATCAACTGGATGCCCATCTTCCGTCCGACATCGGTGGTGGATACCCCGGGGTTGTCCGCTTCCACCAGGATCAGGCTCAATCCCCTGTGGCCCGGTGTGGCATCGGGATCGGTGGTGCAAAGGACGCTGTAGAATCCGGCAAGAGGGCCGCTGTTGGTGATAAAAATCTTGCTGCCGTTGATGACCCATTCATCCCCCTCTTTCACCGCGGTGGTATCCATCCGGGTGATGTCGGAACCGTGGTCCGGTTCCGTAAAGGCACCGCAGGAGAGGACCTCTCCCAGGGCAACCTTGGGCAGCCAGCGGGTCTTCATCTCCTCACTTCCGAAATGGAGAACAATTTCCGAGGCAAAGTCGCATAACGCCACGCAGGCCCCCACCGAGGAATCCCCGCGGCACAGCTCCTCACACACGAGAATATTCTCCATCAGACCGAGTCCCTGTCCTTCGTACGCTTCCGGGAAATGAATACCGACAAAACCCAGATCTGCGGCCTTTTTCCAGATTTTTTCCGGAAAAGCGTGGTTTTCCACCAGTTCGTCAATGACATCCTTTTTAAACTCGCCCTTTACGAAATCCCTGACGGCCTTTTGGATTTCTTTTTGTGACTTGCTTAGCTCAAATTCCATTCTGCATCCTTTGAATAGGGTTTAAGGGTGGTAATTTACGATGGCTTCCCTGTTGATATTGGTGATTCCGCTAAAGAAAGCGGCCTGTTTTTTTAAGGTATATAAGGCTACTAGCGCTATCACAGGCACCCCGCTAATGCAAGAATTTTGGTGTCTTCGGCGGCCTTGGTCCAGGATCAAAAGGGTCTTGACTGTTTGGATCAGGTAGCCTAATGGTTTACTTTGTATTAAGATATGGCGACATTCTGTTTCACGCTAAATCCGCCAGTTATGGATGATTCACCCACAACGGAAAGGTAGACCCACCCATGTCATTTTCTATATCCCTTGCCGGCAAAGGCGGTACCGGAAAAACAACCGTCTCGGGCATGTTGATTAAATATTTGATTCACAAACAGAAAACCCCGATATTGGCGGTTGATGCCGACAGCAACGCCAATCTCAACGAGGTGTGCGGTCTTGCGGTTGACGGCACCCTGGGCAGCGCCCGGGAGGAGATGAAAAAAGGCGATGTCCCCAGCGGTATGACCAAAGATGTATTCATGTCCATGAAACTGGAGCAGGCCATCATCGAGACCGGAGATTTTGATCTGGTGGTCATGGGCCAGCCCGAGGGCACCGGATGCTATTGTGCGGCCAATACCCTTTTGACCAACTTTCTGGATCGACTTCTCGGGAACTATCCCTTTATTGTTGTCGACAACGAAGCCGGTATGGAGCATATCAGCCGACTCACCACGAAAAATGTGGATGTGCTGCTCATCGTTTCCGATACATCCCGCAGGGGGCTCCAGGCGGCCCTGAGGATCAACAAGCTGGCCAAAGACCTCAACATCGGTGTGGATAAGAGCTACCTCATCGTCAACCAGACAAAGGAATCTCTGGCCGATCCGGTGATGAAGATGATCGATCAGGATGGTCTCGAACTGGCCGGGACCATTCCGGAAGACGACACCATTTATCAATTCGACCTTGACGGCCGACCGACCATCGAGATGCCTGAGGACAGTCCTTCGATACAAGCGGCCTTTGACCTTTTTGACAAGATCGTTCCATAGCTTGGGATGCTAATTTAGGCGGAGCCATGAAAAAAACCGGCTTTCTTTTTGACAGAAGGTATCTTCTCCATGAAACAGGGCCTTATCACCCCGAGGTTCCGGAAAGGCTGGAATCGGTCTACAAGGGGATTGAGGCGGCGGGTCTCATGGAAAACCTCACCCTGATTTCGGCCTGTATGCCGGATATGAAGTGGATCGAAACCGTTCACGACCGGGAGTATATCGACCGGCTAGGGGATGCCTGTGTCCGGGGAAATCGGAGTTTCGACACCGAAGACAACCAGATGTGCTGTGAAACTTTCAATACGGCCCTGCTGGCGGTGGGGGGGATTCTGGAAACCGTTAAAATGATGATGGAGGGCCGGATCGATAACGCTTTTTGTGCTGTCAGACCGCCGGGGCATCATGCGGAACGCAGCGAAGCAATGGGGTTTTGCTATTTCAACAACATCGCCATTGCCGCTAAATACCTGCAGGTCCGGTGGGGCATTAAGCGGGTGGGGATTGTTGACTTTGATGTGCACCACGGCAACGGGACCCAGCATATTTTTGAACCGGATCCCACCGTCTTTTACTATTCCATTCACGAACACCCTTCTTTTGCCTTTCCCGGGACCGGGCGTGTTTTCGAAAAAGGTGTCGGCGAGGGGACCGGTTTTACCTACAACAACCCCGTTTTGCCGGGCCAGGGAGACAGTGAATACGAAAAGATCTTTAAAGAGGAACTGACACCCGTCCTTGAAAAATTCGAGCCGCAGGCGATCCTGGTGTCGACGGGATTTGACGCACATATCGATGACGATATGTCCGGTGTCAGCCTGACAACCGAAGGATACTCTTCCATCATGGAAACAGTGGTCGGGCTTGCGGAGAGGCTGGCAGGCGGCAGATTGATCTCTGTCCTGGAGGGAGGATATTCCTTAAAACGTCTTCCCGAACTGGCTAAGAATCATATTGGGATTTTAGTGAAATCAGCCGCCGGCCGGCAGCGGTGAGGAGGAAATATGTTTATCAGCGAATCGATGACCCGAAAGCTCATCACCATATCCAAAAGCACCCCTGTGGTGGAAGCCAGGAGTCTGATGAAAAATAGTAAAATCAGGCACCTGCCCGTAGTTGAAGAAGATGGGCGGCTCATCGGCATGGTGACCGACCGCGACATCAGAAGCGCCATTCCGGGGAACCGATACACGAAACCGGACGATGGCGAAGAAGCGGACCGGTATGCCGGTCTTACCGCCGGAGACATCATGACCACGGACCTCATCGTCGTGGAACCGACCTATACCATTCAGGATGCACTGCTGATGTTCCAGAAAAATGTGGTGGGCGCCCTCCCGGTAGTGGATGCCCAATTTTACCTCAAGGGGATCGTCTCGGTGCGGGACCTCATGCGCACCTTCATCAATGTTCTGGGGATCGGGGAACCGGGGACGCTGCTCGGTATCGTGGCAGAGGAAAAGATCGGTCAGATGAAAAAAATCGTCGATGCCATCACCGAGGAAAACATCTCTTTTGGCAGCATCCTGGTGGCCAAATATTGGGAGAAGGACAAAAGGGTGGTTTTTCCTTATCTTTTGACCCTCAATGTGAGCCGGGTGAAAAAAAAGCTCGTCGATTTGGGCTACACGCTACTGGATCCCCTGGCATGGTATATTGACAAGCTGCCGGAAAGTGATTGACCCTGGTCGGTCCCTTAACCAGAAAAAAACCGCATGTTAAATCCATACCGGGATCTTTTCATCTATTATCTTGAAGGATGCCTGAAATCGGAACCTGCTGCATCCGGAGATGCCTTTCTCGGAAACTGGGAAGAGGACGGGTTTTCCTTTCTTTTTTTCTCCGAACCTTCCGAGGCTAACGTAAAACAAATCCTCGCCGACAACCCCGATTTGACACTGATCGATAATTATCATATGACATACGAGGAGTGGCAGGGAGGGAAGGTTGCCCCTTTGCGTGCCGGCCGTTTCCATATTATTCCGCCGTGGGAAAAGGCCGGTCCAGCCGGCAGCGGCGTCGATATCATTTTGGATCCCGGTGTGGTTTTCGGCACCGGCACCCACCCGACGACCCGGAACTGCCTGGAGGCGATGGATCTGCTTTTTGATAGAGAGGAGGTCGGTTCGGTTCTGGATGTCGGCACGGGAACGGGTGTTCTGGTGTTGGCCGCTGCCCGGACCGGATGCCGGTGGAACCTGGCGGTGGATAAAAACTTGCTGGCTGCCCGGATCGCCGGGAAAAATGTTCGACTGAACCGATTGTCCGAAAAAATTCTTGTTATTCAGGGCCTTGCCGAAGACTGGCTTGACACCCCTGCAGATCTTTTGATTGCCAACATCCATTATGATGTCATGAAAAACCTGGTCGAATGCGACGGGTTTTATAATAAAAAATGGTTCATTCTGTCAGGGCTGCTGCGCAGCCAGGCCAGAGAGATGGTTCGTTTGCTTTCAAATCAACCGGTTGAAATTCTGAATCGCTGGGAACACGAGGGCGTCTGGTCTACATTTTTGGGAAAGGTTCGCCACTCACATTGATCTGATCCGGAAGGAAGTTATGAAAATCAAGTGCTGGGGTTCGAGGGGATCCATACCGGTATCCGGAAAACAATATGAAAAATATGGCGGGGATACCACCTGCATCGAAATCAGAAACCGGGACAACGACCTTGTGGTCATCGACGCCGGTACCGGTATCCGGAGGCTCGGCAACCATCTCATGAAAGAGGGCTGCCTGGATATCAACTTCATCTTCACCCATGCCCACTGGGATCATGTCATGGGGTTTCCCTTTTTTAAACCGGTCTTCAATGAAAACGCCGTTTTCACCATGCACCGATGCCCATTCCACAGCAAATTTGTTGAGACCGTGCTCTCCAAACTCATGTCGGCACCATATTTTCCGGTTAAGTATTCCGAACTGAAAGCCAAGCTCTCCTATGAGGATGCATGCCCGCTGACCTTTGAGATCGGTTCCATGAAAATCACGCCCATACCCATCAGCCATCCCAACGGGGGGAGCGGATACAAATTTGAAGAGGACGGAAAGACCTTCGTTTTCCTGACGGATAACGAACTGGGGCACATCCACAAAAACGGCCTGCCGGTGGAATCCTACATCGAATTTTCCCAGGGCGCCGACCTGCTCATCCATGATGCCGAATATACACCGGAAGAGTATGAATCGACCCGGGCCTGGGGGCATTCGACTTACACCGAAACCCTTCACATGGCGCTTTCCGCCGGTGTGAAGCGCCTGGGTCTTTTCCATCTGAACCAGGATCGTACCGATGAGTGGATGGACCGGATCGTGGCCGACTGCGATCAACGCATCGCGGACAAAAGCAGCCGGATGGATTGTTTTGCCGTTGGGTGCGATACCACCATAACGCTATAGTCACTCTTTCCCCCATGATCCGCACGGCAACGGACTTTCCTGAAGGCGGAAACACCCCATCACCCGAAAAATGGATGACAAAGTGAACGATCAGATAGACAGAGCGGTCAAGGATCTGAAATCTTCCCGGAATACGGTGGCCCTGACCGGTGCCGGGTGCTCGGTTGAAAGCGGTATTCCGCCTTTCAGGGGCAAAGGCGGGGTGTGGGAAAAAATCGATCCCATGGAGTTTGCCCACATCGACAACTTCATCGCCCATCCGGCCCGTGTCTGGGAGGTTCTTATCAAGGGAATGAAGGATGTTCTGGACGCGGCGGTTCCCAACGCGGGGCATAACGGTCTTGCCAAACTGGAGGAAATGGGCATCCTCACCACCGTCATCACCCAGAATGTCGACGGACTCCACCAAATAGCCGGAAACAGCGATGTCATCGAGTTTCATGGGAATTTTGCCTGGCAGCGGTGCATGGACTGCCAGGGTAAGGTGGAGACCCGGCATGTGGACATGTCCGAGCTGCCGCCGCGATGTCGCTGCGGGGGAATCTACCGGCCCGACTGCATCTTTTTTGGTGAAGCGATCACGCAAAACGCCCTTTTCCGTGCCCAATCCGCAGCCGCGGGATGCGATGTCATGCTGGTGGTGGGGACCTCCGCCGTTGTCCAGCCCGCGGCTTATATGCCGGTGATCGCCAGGCAGAACGGCGCTACCGTCATCGAAATCAATCCGGAAGCCACACCGCTCACCGCCAACACCAGCGACTACCTCATCGAGGGCAAAGCCGGCGAGGTGATGGAACGAATCGTGGCGGAACTGGACCCCTTAAACCCTTAGTGCATGGCCCCAAATCGTTTTATATGTACCCCCATTATACTACTGGAAGTACGCTTAAATCGGATGAACCAAATATGGCAACCCGAAACAAACCTGCTGCCGGTTGGGTCCGGATCCTCCGGCTGACACCCCCAACCCTTGACGACAACACCGCCGATGCCGATCGATTGACGGGTGCGCTGAAATCGGCACTTAAAACCGATGCCGTGTTGCTGGATCTTGAGTTGCTTAAAGCCCTTCCCGATCTGTTGCGGGCGTCCGATTTTCAGGTTCGCTGCACCCTTTTCCGGGAAAGCGGCCTGTGGCGGGTGGTCGCAGTCGCCGATCCATCGGCAACAGGACCCCCGGCGGGGCTGGCGGTGGATCTCGGCACCTCCCGGGTGGTGCTGCGCCTTCTGGACCTGACCCATGGCCAAACGATGGCGGAAATCGCCCTTGATAATCCCCAGATCGCCGTCGGCCCGGACGTGCTGGCCCGAATCCATTCAGCCGACACCAAAGAGGGGCGTGAACGGCTCAATCGTCTGATCATCGACGGCTTGAACCAAAAGATCGGCGAGCTGTGCAGCGGATGTGGACTTTCAACCAACGATGTGCACCTGATGGCCGTGGCCGGCAACACCGCCATGACCCATCTCTTCCTGGGCCTGGATCCCCGCTGGATCATACGCGAGCCCTATATCCCGGCGGTGAACCGGCCCGGACTGTTGAAGGCGGCAGAGCTGGGAATCGAGATCAACCCGTCTGCCCGGGTGAAGGTGTTTCCCAACATCGGCAGTTATTTCGGTGGGGATCTCATCGCGGGCATCCTCTATTCCGGGCTCGACCGGTCGCCGGAGACCGCCATCCTGGTGGATGTGGGGACCAATGCGGAAGTGGTGCTGGGCAATGAAAACTGGCTTATTGCCTGTGCCGGGGCCGCCGGCCCGGCCCTGGAAGGGGGCGTGACCAAAATGGGAATGATGGCCGGTCCCGGGGTGATCGACACGGTGGTCATCGATTCCGAAACCGGGGAATTGACCGTTCATACCATAGAGGAAAAACCACCGGTGGGCATCTGCGGGTCCGGTCTCATCGACCTGGCCGCACAACTGTTTCTGGCGGGTATGGTGGATATCCGGGGAAAGCTGGTGCCGGATCGCTGCGGCGGCCGTTTTTGCAAAAAAGATGATCTGGCCGCTTTTGAGATAGTGGCCAAAGAGAGGTCCGGAACGGGATCTGCTTTAACCGTCGGCCAGGCGGACCTGGATTCCCTGGTCCGGTCCAAGGCCGCCATGTTCACCATCCTGGAAACCATCACGGAGACCGTGGGTATCACCCCGGATGACCTTGGGGCGTTCCACGTGGCCGGCACCTTCGGCTCTTTCATCAAACCCAAATCCGCCATCACCGTCGGCATGCTCCCCGACCTTCCACTTGAGCGCTACCGCGGCCTTGGCAACAGCTCTCTCGGCGGAGCAACCATGGTCCTCACCGATCCGGCCTGCATCGAAGGGATCGACCGGATCAGGGACCGGATCACCTACCTGGAGCTCAACGTCAACCAGGCGTTCATGAACCGCTTTTCCGCCGCCAAATTCCTGCCCCATACCGACCGTGGGCGCTTTCCCTCGGTCCGTCATTTCAAATGAGGCCATCCCGTTTCAGCTCTGTGAGCAACGCGTCGTCGGAAATTGTCGGTTCCTCCCGCTGTTCGGCTGCGATGGCAAAACTCTCGATCTCCTCCAGTTTTAGTTCGTTGGATACCGTCTTGAACGTGTGAGTCAAATTAGAGAATTACATGACATAATAAGCTAAAAATAGGTCGACAGAATAAGCTAACCATGATACATCCGAATAAGCTAATTTTGATTCTACATTAAAAGCTAAAAATTATACGCCCCAATAAGCTAACGAAAGAACGTGAGTTATGACGAAACCACATGAAAAAATGGCCGGATCTCTTGAAGTCCTGCGAGCTTTGCAAGAGCGCGGCACCGTTGCCGTGCGGTCAGCTGATTTGACCCGAACGCATCGTGAACGCCTGGTCAAAAACGGCTTTTTGAGAGAGGTTATGAAGGGCTGGTATATTCCTGCCCAGTCAGACGAATTCACGGGTGAGAGCTCTGCTTGGTACGCATCGTTTTGGGGTTTCTGTGCTGCCTATTTGAATCAGCGTTTTGGGAAGAATTGGAGCCTTTCTCCTGAACAGTCACTCTTGTTTCATGTCGGGAACATTGCGGTTCCGCGCCAATTGCTTGTGCGTTCACCGAAAGCCCGTAACAAAATCACGGCACTACTGTATAACACGTCGTTATTTGATACGCGTGCGGCCCTCCCCAAGGCTGGACAAGTTGCTGAGAAAGACGGCCTACGTCTGTTCTCTGTACCTGCGGGATTGGCAAGCTGCGGGCCTGCATTTTTTCTGCAGAACGCGACGGATGCCCGTGCGGCTCTATCCATGGTGCGCGATGCATCTGATGTGCTTGCACTGCTCCTTGAAGGTGGGCACACAATAGTTGCGGGTCGTCTTGCTGGTGCGTTCCGAAATATCGGACGTGACCGAATTGCCGACGATATTGTCAAAACGATGCAAACCGCAGGCTACAACATTCGTGAAAAGGATCCATTTGAATGCACAATAAACCTGATCCTTCCCGCGCACAAACAATCACCCTATGTGAACCGTATTCGCCTGATGTGGCAACAGATGCGAGAGCCCATTCTCAAACAATTTCCGGCCGGCCCTGGCGGACCTTCCGACATCGCCGCTTATCTCAAGGCCGCTGATGACATTTACGTTGCGGACGCTTATCACTCCCTGTCCATAGAAGGCTACCGAGTAAACTCTGAGCTAATCGAACGGGTCCGCAGTGGCGAGTGGGGTCCGGATGAAAACGAGCATGACCGCGAACACCGTAATGCTTTAGCTGCACGCGGATACTGGCAAGCCTTTCAGGCGGTCAGGGAAAGCGTGCGAAAAGTACTGGAAGGCGAAAATCCTGGGGCCGTCTCTGATAAGGATCACGGCGACTGGTACCGTGAAATGTTTGGACCGAGCGTAACAGCAGGCATCTTGCGGACAGCGGACCTCGCCGGCTACCGCAACAACCAGGTATTTATCCGCCGCTCAAGGCATGTGCCGCCACGTTATGAGGTGGTGCGAGACTGTATGCCGGCATTCTTTGATTTACTGAGAGAAGAGCCGGAACCATCGGTGTGTGTTGTTCTGGGGCACTTCGTTTTCGTTTATATCCATCCTTATATGGATGGCAATGGCCGCATTGGAAGATTTCTTATGAACGTGATGCTCGCTGCAGGTGGATATTCCTGGACCGTTATTCCAATTGATAAACGAGATGAATATATGGATGCGTTGGAACGTGGGAGTGTGAAACAAGATATTGAGCCGTTCGCAATTTTTCTTGGGCGCTTGGTTTCTGATCGTTTGCCGGAATAGTACTGAATTCACAGCGCCCGGATAACCATCCGTTGGACCGATCCGTTCATGTTGATGGGGACGTTTTTCTCGGTGCCGAACCCATGAATATCGTCACCCCTTGAAAACCCATGTTCGCTTCAGCGGTATACATCTTTTCGATTGCCGACCTTCATAATCCAAACCGTCAATTCCCGATCCTGGATTGAATATCCAATCCGATTATTTCCCTGGCGTCATCGATAGCGATCTTGTCCGGTAAGTTTTTCACATCCAAAAGGGCGTGGGTCTTGAGATAAATCACTTATCCTTTTCAGAATATTTCGGAGTTCCTTACGAGCGCTTATGAGTGATTTTAAGCCGAGAGCCGGTGTTTGCCGTAATTTGGCCAAGCCGGTGGTGAAACGTATTTCGACAGTTGGGGTCACCGGCCGGAGAATATCCGCCTGATGCCCGCCAAAACTCACCGCTTATGACTTGAGCCTGCAGCATATTGCAGCATATCATTACGGAATAATTCATCTTGGACAAGCGGCTGGTGTTTTGATACTGTTAGACATTAACCCGAACCGAAAAGGGGCCTTGATATGAAAAGAAAGCTGACTGCCATCATTGAGAGGGAAAACGGCGGATATGTGGCATTGTGTCCCGAATTGGATGTTGCAAGCCAGGGGGATACCGTAGATGACGCCAAAAATAACCTCCGGGAGGCATTGGAACTTTTTTTCGAGACGGCTTCTCTCGAAGAGATCGATTCCCGGCTTCATGACGAGATTTATATTACCCAATTGGAGATCGCAGTTGGGTAAACTCCGCGTTTTTTCAGGCAAGGAGGTCTGCAAAGTCCTCGAAAAACATGGTTTCGTTGAAGTGAGAAGACGTGGAAGCCACATTGCAATGCAGTCTATATCAACCGATTCAACGTTGACGATACCAGTACCTGATCACAAGGAACTCCGTACAGGCACTTTGCTGTCTATCATCAGACAATCCGGCCTTCCGCGTTCCGAATTCGAATAAGATAGCTCCAAGTCTTTCCTCGGTACCGTTTTAAGATCACTGACGAAGCACGAACATTCCAATCTATGCTGAGGCTTGGGCGGGTTACGGCAAACAGCGGGTCGCTTGTTTGAAGCGAATTAGCGATCGTTGGGAAGACCCGAAGTCTGACGCAAGTTAACAATTCACTAATAGGTAACTGCGACACCCCGTTTTTAGACCCAGGCACGGGTCTTTCTTACGAGCGCTTATGAGCGAGTTCGAGCCGGTGTTTGCCGTAATTTGGCCAGGCCGGTGGTGAAACGGATTTCGACAGTCGGGGTCACCGGCCGGAGAATATCCGCCTGATGCCGGCCAAAACTCGCCGCTAAGGGTTCGCGTAAAAATAAATTGACAGATTTTAGGTGTTCAGGCGCCCGGATGGCAAGGCGCGAAAGCGCAGGAATATCTGGCATATTC
>CAZWAE010000032.1:0-23856 GCA_964631805.1 uncultured Desulfobacteraceae bacterium
CCCTGACCTCATGACTGCCAGTCATGCGCTCTCCCAGCTGAGCTACAGCCCCATTGCTAAGAGGGGCAAGTAACAAAGAAACAGGACCGTGTCAACGCTAATTTTCCGGATTTGATTCATTTTGATTAAAATCAAACGGAAATTGTTGACAAAGTGCAGGCTAAAATTTATCAATATAAGTTTAATAATTTTGTTATTTCTTAATATTTGACAAGAGAAACCTTAACAGAGAATCAAGAGGACCTACATGCTGGATTTAATGCGGAAACACGCCGGAACCTGGTTAATTAAAGTGATCTTGGGTGCAGTGATTATCGTATTTGCCTTCTGGGGGATCGGCAGCTATAAAATGCAGGAGGGCACCCGGGTTGCCGTGGTTAACGGCAGTACGATCACCGTTGATCAGTACCGGGAAACCTACAACCGGATATTGGAGCAACTGCGCCAGAGATTCGGTGATAACCTGAACGATGAAATGCTGAAACTATTTAACGTGAAGAAACAGGCTCTTGACAGTGTTATCGACCAGGCATTGCTGCTCGATGAAGCAAAACGGCTCAGCTTCCGTGTAACGGATGAGGAACTTGCCGCAGCCATCCGCAGTACACCGGCTTTTCAGCTAGACGGTCGGTTCGATCAGAGACGGTACGCCCGGGTGTTGAGTGCAAATCGGATGACACCCGAAGCTTTTGAAGTGGTGCAGCGGGAGTCGATGCTTATCGGTAAGTTGAGAAACGTCGTTCGCAACAGCCTCAAAGTGTCGGATGTGGAAGCTAGAGAGTTGTACAACTGGACACATGCCTCTGTTGATATCGAATATGTTCTTTTTGAACCCGGCCGGTATACCGATATTGAGATTATAAAAGAGGAGATTAATTCGTATTACGATGAGAATAAATCTTCATACAAAACCGATCCGCTGGTCAAGGCCAATTACCTTCTGTTCGATCCTTCAGCATACGAAGCGAAAATCGAATTGCATAAAGATGAGATTGCTGAGTATTACGAGGCCCATCTCGAAACGTTCGCAAAGCCCAAGACGGTAGAGGCACGACATATCTTGACCATGGCCGGAGAGAACGATAATCCGGAAAAGGTCGAAGCCGCCAGGAAAAAAGCCCTTAAAGCGCTTGAAGAGGTCCGGGATGGTAAGGATTTTGCGGAGATGGCCAAAAAATACTCGGAAGGTCCCAGCAAAGATAGCGGCGGATATCTCGGGGCATTTGAGAAAAAGGCAATGGTGGCCCCTTTTGCGGAAAAGGCCTTTTCCATGAATGCAGGGGAGGTCAGTGAACCGGTTCGGACCCAGTTTGGATGGCACGTAATCAAAGTTGAAAAAATCAACCCCGCCTACACCCAATCCCTTGAGGCGGCCGAGCTTGAAATCCGGAAGAAACTCAAGGACGACATGGCTAAAAATATGGCATATGATGATGCCGAGATGATTTATGATGCAACCTTTGATCGGACGAATCTTGCCGAAATTGCCGAAGAGAAGGGGTTGAAGATTCAGAACACCGGGTTTTTCAGCAGAAAAGGGCCTGAAAAGGGTATCGCCGCACCCGGTGCTTTTGCCTCTGCTGCATTCGGCATCAAGGTTGGAGAAATCAGCGAAGTCAAAGAGATCGAAGATGGTTTTTATATTATCCAGGTCATTGAGGAAGTTCCGGAGAAGATTTCCGAGTTGGAGGCAGTCGAGGAAAAGGTGAAGGCGGATATCACCAAAAAGAAAAAGGATGAAAAAGCACAGGCAGATGCAGGGGCGTTTATCAAATCGGTAAAAGAAGAGGGGAAATCTTTTGCCGAAGCGGGGAGGATTTTTGACGTGGCCCCAGTGACCACAGGCTGGTTCAAACGCACGGAAGCAATCCCGGGCATCGGCTATGAACCGGCCATCTCACAAGCTGCATTCCTGCTCTCGGAGGAACAACCCCATACAGCGGATCCGCTAAAGGGGAATAAGGGGTACTATGTCGCCCGTTTCGGGGCAAAAAAACTTCCGGATGCTGAAGGCTTTGACGGAGAAAAAGAACCATTGATCCAAAGGTTTCTGGGACAAAAAGAGGTGGATGCATTTGCTGCACTTCTGAAAACGATCAAGGAAAGAAGCGAAATTATCATCTCGGATAGATACCGCGAATAAAAGCGGTATCTATCCGGTTTCAGGAGAGACAAATGGCCAAGAAAAAAAAAAGCATGAGGGACAAAAGTGAGATCATCAAGTCTCAAAATACCAAACGATGCTGGAGCTGCAACACCCATCTGACTCTGAACCTGGACCGATGCCCCTCCTGTAATTCAAAGGTCGGTAGCGTCAACGAGCACGGTGTTGCCCAACGGCCGGTCCAGTGGATGAATTACCTCTTCGCCGCGGCCGCCGTGGGTGGATTGATTTTCTTCGTATGGTATTCGTTTTTCAGGGTCGGATAGAGACAGCTAAAAATCATACCCCCAGTCATCGACGGAAGGAAAATACCTGTCCAGGTATTCCTCCGGAACGTCGTCGATAAAACGGGACGGCCGGTTTAAATATCGGTTTGCGGCCCGGTCGTAAGCCTGGCCGGGACATACGAAAAAAAGCCTGCTTTTTGCCCGTGTTGCCGCTACATACATTAACCTGAGTTCCTCCTCAAGCTCTGCTTCCTTGTCCATGGCGTGCAGTGAGGGGAAACGGCCATCCAAAGCCCAGATGATAAAAACGGCTTGCCATTCCAGCCCTTTTGCGGAATGTACAGTGGAGAGAACCAGGCGGTTGTCATCTCCCGGGAGATCCGCAAGGGTATTGTCCACCGTGGCGGTTGGAGGCTCCAGCGCCATATCCTCCAGGAATTTATCCAGACGATCATATCGGTCCATTATCGTAAGCAATTGTTCGAGGTCTTTGGTTCGTTTGGGATGGTCATCATATTGTTTTTTCAGTATGGGAAGATAGTATTCCATGACCGCTTCGCCCATTAATGCGACGGTTCCTTCGGTTTCACCAATATATTTGTAGAGCATTTTAAACCCTTCAAGGCTTTTCATCTGGGCTGCTGTCAATTTGAGCGCCGCGAGGCCGCGCGAAAGGTGCCCCTCCATAGAAACGGTATCATAAATCGTTTTGGCTGTCTTCTGGCCGATTCGATCCACCAGGTTGAGGATTCGATACCAACTGATACGATCCTGCAAATTGGCAATTACACGGAGGTATGCCAGAACATCTTTGATGTGGGCGGACTCCATAAATTTAAATCCGCCATACTTGACGAACGGGATACCACATCTTCCCAATTCAATCTCAAGGTCAAATGAATGAAAACCGGCTCGAAACAGAACCGCCATCTGGTTCAACGGGATACCGGCATCGCAATTTTCCTGTATCTTTTCGACAACGAATCGGGACTGGCTGTTTTCGTCCATAGCGTGGACCAAAACGGGTGTCTCCCCCCCTTTTTGCCGGGTGAAAAGCCGTTTGGGATATTTTCGGGATGCGCTGTCCAGGATGATATTGGTGAGTTCAAGAATGGGCCGGGAGCTGCGATAATTTTCCTCAAGCCTTATAATCCGGGTATCTCCGAACATATTCGGAAAATTCATGATGTTGTCAAAGCTGGCGCCTCTGAACGAATAAATACTCTGGGAATCATCACCCACAGCCATGATGTTCCGATGATTTCCGGCAAGCAGATAAAGGATATCGGCTTGAATCTGGTTGGTATCCTGATACTCATCGACCATGATGAATTGAAAACCGGCACTGATTCGGTTGCGGATAGGGTCGTTGGTTTCCAGCAATACTTTCAATTTGACAAGAAGATCGTCATAGTCAAAAAATAGATGCTCCGCTTTACGATGCCCATACTGCTGGAAAAGGGTTGCGATTTCTCCAAGATCCGGAACGAAATGGGGATAGTCGGTTTGTACGATATCTTCAATAGGCAGACACTTGTTAACCGATTTACTGAAAATATTGGCCAGTGTTCTCCGGGTGGGGAAGCGTCGTTTTGTAGATACTGGCCGTATCTCTTTTCGCAGTATTCCGATGAGGTTTTCCGAATCGGAACGATCGATGATCGAAAAACCCCTTCCGAAACCCATCTCCCCGGCATATCGCCTCAGAATGGAGTTGGCAAAAGAGTGAAACGTTCCGCCCGAGACACGTCTGCATCTTTCATCGAGAAGTTCTATGGAACGGTCCAGCATCTCCTGGGAAGCCTTTCGTGTAAATGTAAGTAGAAGAATGGCATTGGGAGAAACCCCCTCTTCCACCAGCCTGGCTACGCGATAGACAAGCGTCCTGGTTTTTCCGCTGCCCGCACCGGCAATGACCAGTGCGGATCCTTCTTTGAACATAACGGCTTCATACTGCTGCCGGTTCAAAAGCTTTCGGTAATCGATTTTTAATTCGGCGATCTCTTTTTGTTCCATGTTCTTTGAGTGCATATCACAATTTCTTTTCTATTGTCGGTGAGGGATGAACATTCATGAGAGTATTATTCAGTTAATTGTTGATGGATTATAACATGCTGATTATATAATGTATTAAAATTTAATAATGCTTCGTTATTTTCTACTGCATTTCTGAATTGAATTTCTCACAGGTATGAAACATTGTCAATAGAAGTCATTTTATTAATTTATTCAAATATTTTGTTGACATTTACTTATGGATACCTATAATTTTCCTCAGTAAGTTTTGGTGTTTGCTGTGAAACATCTAATTCAGGGAGGGTTTTTGAAATGAAGAAATTGCAGGTTCAGCTAAAAGAGATCGCCAAGGCACTTGCGAAACTAACCAAGCAGGTCGACAAGATCTCCACCCAGGTAAAAACTTTGGAGAAGCCGGCTAAAAAAAGCGTAAAGAAGGCCGCACCCAAAAAGGCGGCAGCTAAAAAAGCCGCACCCAAAAAGGCGGCAGCAAAAAAAGCTGCCCCCAAAAAGAAGGCCGTAAAAAAGGCGGCTCCTGCAAAAAAATCGCCCGGAGCAAAAAAGAAAACCGCCGCTAAGGGCTCCACGGTGCTGGATACCGTCTTTGACGTCATCAAAAGAAGCAAAAAAGGGGCCAGCATTGCCATGCTTAAAGAAAAAACACAGCTCAATCCCCGACAACTCAGCAATGCACTTTACAAGCTGTCAACACGGGAAAAGATCGCAGCCGTATCCAGGGGTGTCTACAAGAAGAAATAGTACTGCACCTCCCGCCTGTAGAAGCCTTCGGCATGCCGGTTTCACAATCGGCATGCCGAAGGCTTTTTTTTTCGCATGGTTCCATTTCTTTCCCGCAGCCACATTGCCATCGGCGCTCTCTTGTCCTATTTTATATTCTGCCGACAAGATCAACAGGGGAGATTAAACATGTTTAAAGATCCAAACCAGAGCCGGCCGATGAAAAACATCGCGTCGAAGGCAGTGATATTTTTATTCGCGATGCTGTTTTTCGCCGGATTATTCATAGAAACGGTTGCGGGAAATCCCATACAAATCCCGAAATGGCCCCATGAACTCAGTGACCTAACGCCAGATCCATCCGTTGTTTACGGAAAGCTGGGAAACGGATTCAGATACGTCCTGCTGGAAAATCGTAATCCGCAAAACCGCGTGAGCCTTCACCTCAACATACAGGCCGGATCCCTGCATGAAAATAATGACCAGAAGGGCATCGCCCATTTTCTGGAACATATGCTGTTCAACGGATCTACCCACTTTGAGCCGGGAGAGCTGGTCAAGTTTTTCCAAAGCATCGGCATGAAGTTCGGACCGGACGCCAATGCACATACCGGATTCGGTGAAACCGTTTATGATATTCTTCTTCCTGACGGGAGTCGTGAGAACCTTGAAAAAGGGATCACTGTTCTTCAGGATTACGCAATGGGTGCATTGCTCCTGCAAGATGAGATCCATCGGGAGAGCCGGGTCGTAATGGCTGAAATGAAGGCCCGTGATTCCGCAGATTACCGGACGTTTGTTTCTACACTCAAGTTCGAATTTCCGGATACCAGAATGTCAGACAGACTTCCCATCGGTGATGAAAAGGTGATCCGACATGCCGATCGAAGCATCCTCAAGGATTATTACGATGCCTGGTACAGGCCTGACCGTTCGATTCTGGTCATGGTGGGCGATTTTGATGCCGGGGCCGCAAAAGAGATGATTAAAAATCGATTTGAACACTTCCTGCCAAGGGGTCCCGCACGAAAGGCGCCGGGTTTCGGCACCATCGCCCATGAGGGCATCGGCACCTTCTACCATTTGGAGAAAGAGAGCGGAAAAACAACCGTTGCTATCGAAGTGATCGAAAAAGTGGGCCCCTATCACGATTCGGTTGCATTGCAGAATCGAATGCTAAAAAGGATGATCGGCGATAGAATTGTCCAGAATCGTTTGGATGCCATGCTTCAAAAAAAAGAGACGCCGTTTACCTCCGCTTCCATCGGGTCCGGTCTTTTTCTGCATCAGGGGAAGATTGCCAGCATCGATGCCGTGTGCAAACCCGGGAAATGGAGGCAGACCCTTCAGGGAATCGAACAAACCCTCAGGCTTGCCCTGATTCACGGTTTTACAGAAAAAGAGGTAAGTCGGGTGAAAGAGGATTTTAAGGCTGAACTGGATAATGCCGTAAAACAGGCCGCCACCCGGGAGAGCACCGGTCTGGCCAGAAACATCATCCGGCATCTGAATGCCGATCGCGTGTTCATGTCTCCCCGTCAGGAAAAGGCCCTGTTTTCCTCCGTGGTGGATTCGCTTTCCCCGGAAACGGTGCATGCCGCTTTCAAAAAGAACTGGTCCTCCAACCATCGTCTTGTCCTGGTGTCCGGGAACACCGATCTGACCGGAAAGAAGAAATCTCCGGAAGAGACGATCTTAGCGGCATACCAAGCCGGGCAAAAGGTACCGGTGATCCCGCCGGTCGACTTGAAATCCGTTGTATTTCCCTATCTTCAGGAACCGTCCACAGACGGCAGGATTGTCAAGCGGCGGGACATCGCCGATATCGGTATCGTCCAGATCGATTATGAAAACGGTGTGAGGCTGAACCTGAAAAAAACCGATTATAAAAAAGATGAAGTGCAGGCGGTCATCCATTTCGGGTACGGGAGGTCATCGCTGCCCGGAACCAAACCCGGACTTGCCGATTTGAGCATCGATGTGTTCAATGAAAGCGGTTTGGGAAAGATCACCCGGGATGAGTTGGAAAGGGCGTTGACCGGTAAAAGCACCGATGTCGTTTTTGGAGTTGCAGAGGATCGGTTTGTTTTGAAGGGGTTCACGCTCAAGGATGAAATCACTCTGCTTTTTCAACTCTACCATACCTTCTTGAAAGACCCCGGGTTCCGGCGGGAGGCTTTTGATTTGACCCAGGAGCGATTCCGGCAGAAATATCTGGAACTTAAACGGTCCCCGGACGGTGCGATGATACTGCATGGGCGCCGATTCTTTTCCGGGGGAGATTTTCGGTTTGGTCTCCCGCCGTTTAAAGCTTTTAAGGAATTAACCCTTGAAGATGTGCGGTCCTGGCTGGAACCTTTGCTGAAAAATGCCCCGCTGGAAGTTTCTTTGGTGGGGGATTTCGATGTCGACGCTGCCATTGGTCTTGCGGGCAGATACTTGGGCAGCCTTCCTGAAAGGCGGCCGGCGTCCCCGTCTGCGACTGCCGATACGCCGCGGTTTCCGAAATCCCGCTCGTTGATCCATCGGGTGGACACCAAAATCCGGAAAGGACTTGTCGTTGTCGCCTATCCCACCGAGGATTTGTGGGATATTCAGCGTACCCGCCGTCTGAATGTCCTTGGGGAAGTTTTTTCCGACCGTCTTCGGGAAAGGGTCAGGGAAAAGCTTGGCGCCGCCTATTCTCCTTTCGCCTTCAACAGGGCCAGCCGCGCTTACGAGAATTACGGCGTGTTCCAGATATGGGTTCAAACTGCGCCTGAAAAAAAAGATGTAGTGATTCGGGAAATTAAACATATCGCGGATGAACTTGCAAAAAAGGGGGTCACCGGCGAGGAACTGAAACGAGCCTTAGAACCGACCCTGACCGGAATTAGAGATATGCTGCGGACCAATTCATACTGGTTGAACACCGTCCTGTCCGGCTCTAGACGGCACCCGGAACAGATCCGATGGAATCGATCCATTGCGGACGACTATGCGGCCATCCGTGCAGATGAATTGTCCATTTTGGCAAAAGCCTATCTGGTTAACGCGAAATCCGCGTCATTTATCGCACTACCGGCCGACACCGGACCGTGAGCATTTTTGTCTTGTTGCCGGGGTTGTCCCATGATATGAGAACAGCTTGATTTTCAAGGTACCCCGTTGTAGGAGTGTGGCTGGTTTCGCCGGAAATCCCGGCAATTGAATTAGTGTCTGTCCAGAAATTGGGATTTTTTCGTGAGATCAAGGAGGATGTCAGATTTAACCCGGAGGAATAGCGTGCTATTTTGAGGAGTTAAATCATGGCGTCCGACGCCGATATCGCGGAAAAAGACCATTTATGGATGGGCACTAATTAGAAGTGGGAAGTACGACCCGCCCGGGAATTTTTCACTGCTGTAGATCCACCCGGTTCGACCGGATTGAACGTCGGAGGCTATTCTGGATATTTTCAATCAATTATGGAAATTTTTCGTTTCGGTGCAGCTGACCGTTGTGCTGCTGTTGTCCCTTGCCGCGACGTCGATCATCGGCACCTTTATTCCGCAGAACGAAAGCCCGGAGGCCTATTTTAAGGCCTATGGTGAGTTTCTCTACCGCCTTTTCGATGTGCTGGACATTTTTGACATGTATCATGCATGGTGGTTCCAGTCGCTGGTTATCCTCCTTACCGTGAACATCATAGTGTGTTCCATTGATCGCCTTTCTGCGACCTGGAACATCATTTTTGTGAAAAACCCCTCATTCAAGGCGGCGCGTTTCAGAAAGCGGGCCGGGAGGAGGGAGTTCAGTGACCCGCGACCGCCCGGGGAACTCAAAACGGTGTGCGAGACGCTGGCCTCCCGGAAGTTCGGCCGTGTCCGGACAGAGCCGTCCGGAGATGGGTTTTGTGTTTTTGGCGAAAGATGGCGATGGTCCCGGCTGGGTGTTTATATTGTCCACACCAGCATCGTCGTATTGTTGATCGGCGGGTTGGTCGGTTCAATGTTTGGTTTTGACGGATATGTGAACATCCCCGAAGGGGAAACCGTGGACCAGATAAGGTTGAGGGGTAACAACAAGGCGATCCGTCTCCCATTCGGGATCCGGTGCAACGATTTCGATGTGAGTTTTTATAACACCGGCCAGCCCAAGGAGTTTCGTTCCAGCCTTTCCCTGATAAAGGACGGGAAGGCGGTTATGGAGAAAGAAATTATTGTCAACGACCCCTTGCGTTATCAGGGGATCAACATTTTCCAGGCCAGCTATGGGCAGATGGACTCGGCCCCAGCCGCTGCCAATCCTTCACCGCCTACGGATATCACTCTGGTATTTGCCGGTAGGGAGAGCGGGGCGGTATATGAGGAGGAGGCCGAGTTAGGCCGGGAAATCATTCTTCCCGAAGGAAACGGCACCTTTGTTCTCAAGGAATATCGTCCTACCGCGGAATTCAGGGGCCAGAGTATCGGCGGTGCCCTGATGGGTATCCGGACCCGGGATGGTCAGAAGCCCGTGACAGTGATGCTGCCTCTCCGGTTTCCCAAATTTGACAGGATGCGAAAAGGCGACTTCGTCATTTCGGTGGCCGGTTATAAGCAGGATCAATCAGCACAAGGTGCGGGCCAGCCCACCGGAAAGAGGTATTTCACGGGGCTTCAAGTTACGAATGACCCCGGAGTATGGATGGTTTACACCGGCTTTGTCCTGATGATCGTCGGGTGCTTTGTGACATTTTTTATGTCTCACCAGCAGTTGTGCATCGAGGTGGGGCCGGGCGGGAAGGGGAGCCGGATCCTGGTTGCCGGCATCTCCAACCGGAATCGGGTGGCCATGCAGAACCTGGTAGAGGGGATTTCAAAAACACTTGCCGCCGGCGATGGCTGATGGCAGATTTTAGCGATTATAAGGGAATATGAGATGAACAGTTCATTTCTTTTGTCCATCGTTACCTTTGTATATGGGTTGGCTGCTTTCTTGTATCTGGCGGGCTGGGTATTCAAAAAGCCAAAAGTGGGTACGCTGGGGACATGGACAGCAGGTGCCGGCCTTGCCGGTAACACCGCGGGCATCATTTTGAGATGGATCGAATCCTACCAGCTCGGCATCGGGCATGCCCCTTTGTCCAACCTATATGAATCATTGGTATTTTTTGCCTGGACCATTACGGTGATTTATCTCGTCGTTCAAAAACGGTATAAATCGGATATCATCGGCGTGTTTACATCACCCCTGGCCTGCCTTGCCATGGCGTATGCTTCTCTCTCTCCTAATATCAGCGATCGGATCCAGCCCCTGATTCCTGCGCTGAAGAGCAACTGGTTGATTGCCCATGTGATTTCCTGTTTTGTGGGATACGCAGCTTTTGCCGTGGCCTTCGGTATCAGCTTTATGTATCTGGCCAGACAGCGCCCGGCCGTTTCCCCCGATGGCCTGGTGGCCCGATTGCCAGAACCGAAAGCCCTTGAAGAGTTGATCCATCAAATGGTGATGTTCGGCTTTCTCTTTCTTTCGGTGGGTATCATCACCGGTGCGGTCTGGGCCAATTCCGCATGGGGGAGATATTGGGGCTGGGACCCCAAGGAGACATGGTCACTGATTACCTGGTTTGTTTATGCAGGGCTTCTCCATGCACGAATGATGAGGGGCTGGAGCGGCAGACGCATCGCCTATCTGTCTATTCTCGGATTCTTTGCCGTGATGTTTACCTATTTCGGTGTGAATCTGCTGCCCGGGCTGCACAGCTATGGTTCCTAGGGTTGATCCTGACTATCTTTTATCGAAAGCCGACAAATCGGGTCAGCGGTGTCTTCCGATCGATTTTCTGTATCAATGGCGGCTTTGTTATTGAATCGTTGGCCGCCGTATGCCTATCAATTTCGGTTCCCATGGACTCCCGCTTTTTACGGGGATTTCCGTCCTTTGCACCGCCCCATGAAATGCAACGCAATCCCTCCGTTGGCAAGCCATGCAACACATGATTTTTCCTTGACAAAACCCTGGTGGCCGGGTACACAGACTTGGACTAATTTCCCCGAATCGGGGTTTTTCGTCATCTATTTTTCGGGCGCCTTGCTTCCAGCGTCACGATTGCACACAACCGTAGTTTTAATTTAATAGCATCAGAGGCTGGGATATATCCACACATTAACCGGCGGTTTCACGCGGTGTGAAATCGGCCTTTACAGCGCGACGGAGTTTACATGAGTACAGCAGATGACAAAGCTCAGGAGGCCGCACAGGAAGCGGCCGAGGCGTCGTTACCGGAACCGGGAAAACAGGGAGAGGGCGGTGGTCCCGCCGGGCCGGTTATTCTGTCTTTCATTGTAGGGCTGGTTGCCAGTCTGATCGTCGGGTGGGTGCTTTTCCCGAAAGCACTCTACTCCCAGAAGGAACAGCCGATCAATTTCAACCACAAACTGCACACCGAAGAGGTGGAGGACGGATGCGTGAGCTGCCACTATTTTCGTGAAGATGGCAGCTTTTCAGGGATTCCGAAGCTTGAATCCTGTATGGAATGCCACGAGGAGGCTCTGGGCGAAAGTGAGGACGAGGCTGTTTTTATCGAGCAGTATGTGGATAAGGGAAGAGAGGTCCCATGGCTCGTTTATTCCAAACAGCCGGCATGCGTTTTCTTTTCACATGCCGCCCATGTTGAGGCGGGAGGGATGGATTGTGTTACCTGCCATGGCCATATCGGTGAATCGGAGACCAGCCGGGTCTACGAGGAAAATCGGATTACCGGGTACAGCCGGGATATTTGGGGAAAAAGCATCGCCGGTTTTGCTTCTGATCCGTGGGATCGCATGAAAATGGACGACTGTGCCAAGTGCCATGCCGAGAAAGGAGTGGGCGTGTTGCGGGACGATGTGAAGAATCCTGTTCAGAGCTATTTTCTGGAAACCGTCGGTATGATCTGGCCCACTACCACAACGCCGACCAAAGGGACCAGTGTACAGACTGAAAAAGACGGTTGTTTGGTCTGCCATAAGTAGTTACAGCGTCTGGCAGCCGGGCCGAATTCTTCAGGTTTCAAAAGATACGGCCTTTGTCAGACGATATTGGATAGCGATTTTCTAAGGGGAAGAATCAATGGAGATAAACAGAAGAAATTTTTTGTCGTTTATCATCGGCGGCGCAGCGGGAACGACGCTTTCTCCGCTGCCATGGAAACTGACGGACGACTCTTCCATATGGAGCCAGAACTGGCCCTGGACGCCTGTGCCGGCGAGAGGCGAAGTGACCTATACCGCTTCTACCTGTACATTATGTCCCGCCGGATGCGGGATGTCGGTGAGGAAAGTTGAAAACCGCGTCGTCAAGATTGAAGGTTTAAAGGGGCACCCCATCAATGACGGCGGGTTGTGTATTCTGGGATTGGCCGGAACACAGTTACTTTACGGGCCGTCGCGTACCCAAACGCCTTTAAAACGTGTCGGGAAAAGGGGTGATGGAAAGTGGGAAAAAATTTCATGGGATCAAGCGATCACGGAGGTGGCCGCGAAATTGGAAGAGATGCGCAGCAAGCATCAATCCCATGAGCTTGCCTGTATTGCCGGCGCGGGGCGCGGGACCGTTCCGCAGCTATTGAAACGGTTTGCCTCTGCATATGGATCCCCCAATTTTATCCAGCCCTCCACCGTCAGAGATTCATATGAACTGCTTTTCAGCCAGTTGGCCGGTTCCGCCGGACCTGTGGGGTTTGACATCGAACAAACCGATTTTCTCCTGAGTTTCGGCGCGGGCATCCTGGAGGGGTGGGATTCCCCAGTGCGCCAGTTCAGGGCCAACAGCGACCGGAAAGAGGGGAGCGGAACCTTCGTTCAGGTTGAACCCCGATTGTCCAACTCCGCGGCCAAAGCCGACCAGTGGATTGCCATCAACCCCGGCACAGAGGCCATCCTGGCCATGGGGCTTGCCGCTATTCTCGTGGAGGAATCGGTTTATGACAAAAGATTTGTCAGCAGCCATACGGAGGGGTTCGAACAATTTAAAACTCGACTGGCCAGTGAATTCACCCTTGACGGGGTATCTGAAAAAACGGGCATCGACAAAACCACCATCATCACCCTTGCAAGGGATCTTGCCCGGGCGAGGACCCCTCTTGCCGTATGCGGGAGAGGCCAGGGACAAACGCCCCAGGGCCTAGGCGAGGTCGCCGCCATCCAGGCGCTGAATGCGATTTTGGGTCGTATCAACAAGGCCGGTGGCGTTTGGTCGGTTCCGGAACCCGATTATATCGCCTGGGGAGATGCGGTTATGGATCAAACGGCGTCGCGGGGAATGGAGAACACCCCCATAGACGGCGCCGGCACCCAGACATTTCCGCATACACGCCACCTGCTTAACCGTCTCGCCGGTCAGATCAATTCCGGGAAAACCCATCCTGTTCAGGCATTGTTGGTGGCGGGCGCCAACCCGTGCTATACTCTCACTGGCAGCCAGGCGGTGAAGACCGCCTTCGGGAAAATCCCCCTTGTGGTCACTTTCTCTCCCTTTATGGACGAAACCGCTCAGATGGCGGATTATATCCTTCCGGATCATACCAACCTGGAGCGCTATGAAGACATCCCCGCTCCAGCCGGTTATCCCAAGCCGTTTATCGGACTATCGAAACCGGTCGTCGAGCCGCAATTCAATACCCGTCATGCGGGCGATACCATTATTGAACTGGCACGAGCCCTCGGCGGAACCGTAGCCGAATCATTTCCCTGGGATTCTTATGATGCCTGCATCGAGGAAACCCTTGGGGAAAGGTGGGATGCACTGATAGAGACGGGATGGTGGGCCGATACGGAAGCCACCGCCGTTGCGGGTTCCAAATTCAAGTTTCCGGGCAGCGGTTTCCCGGTTGGCCCGGTGGAAATTGAGGGTGACGAAGGCTCCTTTCCACTGGTTTTGATTCCCTATGACTCCATGCGGCTGGCCAATGCGTTTGTCGGCAACACGCCCTTCTTAACGAAAACCATCCCCGATACGGTGGTTAAGGGAAAGGATGGATTTGTAGAGGTCAATCCTTCCACCGCAGCTACGTTGGGTCTTTCCGAAGGGCGGAAGGCCAGACTTGAAACACCCAAGGGATCTGCCCATGTCAGGGTGCATCTGACGGAGGGCATCGCACCGAAATTGGTGGCACTGCCCAGGGGATTGGGCCATACGGCCTATGATAGATTTCTCTCAGGAAAGGGTGTGAATTACAACGACCTCGTCGGTCCGGTTGAAGATCCCGCATCCGGTCTTGATGCCGGCTGGGGCATCCGGGCGAAGTTGACCAAGGCTTAACAGGGGCTGTCATAACAGCGGTGATATGCCGATGACGAATATTCGGATCCAAGTTAAGATAGGGCGTACCCATTCAAGTGATGATCCAAAGGGGTTCTGATGAAGCAGGAACGTAAGTTTAAAAAGTTTGGAATGGCGATAGATCTGGACAAGTGTACGGGATGCGGGGCTTGCATGGTGGCCTGCATGGCAGAGAATAATGTGCCGTTCAAAGAGGATGAATCGGACAAGCTGGTGAGTATCACCTGGATGAAGGTCTACAAGCTGACCAACGGCAAATCCTTCCCGGACCACGACGTCTGTTATCTGCCCAGACCGTGTCAGCATTGTGAGGGGCATGGGGGGCATTCGCCCTGTGTTTCCGTATGTCCGGCCACCGCCACCGACTATGACATGGCCACCGGAATCGTCAGTCAGATCTACACCCGTTGTTTCGGATGCCGGTACTGCATGGGGGCCTGCCCCTATCACGCCCGGTATTTCAACTGGTGGGATCCGGTATGGCCGGAGGGCATGGAAAAGTCTTTGAATCCGGATGTCTCGGTTCGTATGCGGGGCATCGTCGAAAAGTGCAGCTTCTGCTATTCAAGGTACCAACTGGCTCTGGACAAGGCCTACGTGGAGGGGCGCCGTCAGATCGAGGAGGAGGAGTATCAGACCGCTTGTACCCAGGCATGCCCGGCGGATGCCATCACCTTCGGCGATCTGAACAATCCGACCCACGCCGTATATGAGCTTAAAAAAAGCAAAAAAGCGTTCCGTCTTCTGGAGAGATTGGGGACCAATACCAAAATCTACTACCTTTCCAGCAGGAAATGGGTCCGGCGTGCCGGCGACAACTACATCGGCAGCGAAAGCAAGAAAAAAGGCCATTGAGATGATGGAAACCGGCCGCCCGGAAGGCTGGCCGGAATCAACAGGTAAAAAAGGGTTTCAAACAAAACAGAGGCAGTTTCAACACTTCCTCGCCTATTGACGGATGGTTTAGGAGATCATTGCTTATGGATTCTGCACTTATACCCGAAGGTGTCAAACGGTGCCACATATCCAAGTTCCTTCTGGGCATCGGAGCGGCCGGGGGCGTGGCGGCGTTCGGTACTTTCGCCATGCTGCTTTGCTGGTTCAAGGGGTTGAACCAGACCAACATGAATGATTATTACGGCTTTGCTCTCTGGATATGGGCGGACCTCGCTGTTATCGCTCTGGGTGGAGGCGCTTTTTTTACCGGGTTTCTCAAATATGTGGTGGGAAAGGATGAGCTTAAAAATATCATCAATTTTGCGGTGGTGATCGGTTTTATCTGCTACAGTTCCGCCCAGCTGATCCTTGGAATGGATGTGGGCCAGCCGATGAGGGGATGGTTTATCTTCTGGCATGCCAATGTCCACTCCATGCTCACGGAGGTGGCCTTCTGCCTGAGCTGCTACTTCGGCGTTCTCTGTATCGAATATGTGCCGCTGATCCTTGAAAACAGACAGCTCGACCGGGTGCCGTTCTTTCATAACCTGAGCCACAACATGCACAGCATCATGGCCGTTTTTGCGGCCACGGGTGCATTCCTCTCCTTTTTTCATCAGGGATCTCTGGGGGGGGTTGCCGGTGTTCTGTTCGGCAGGCCGTTCGGGTTCAGGGAACATGTGCTGGTATGGCCGATGACCTTTTTTCTTTTTACATGGTCCGCTGCGGCATACGGCCCCTGTTTCACCCTGCTGGTGACCAGGATAACGGAAAAAATCTCGGGTAAAAAACTGGTCAAGGACAATGTGGTATGGCTGCTGGCCAAGATTTCCGGCTGGATGATCGGCACCTACACCGTCGCCAAGATCATCGACACCCTGTATTGGGCATTTGTCACTGCGCCTGAAATGGGTTTCAGCCTGGGGCATTTCTATTCAAACAACGCATTCTACGGATACTGGATACTCCTTTTGGAGGTGGGGGTGTGCGGTATTGTCCCGGCTGCGATACTGCTCAGCAAAAAGGGACGGGAAAGCGAAGCCGGTCTTTGGACAGCCATTGTTCTCGGATGTATCGGCGTTTCACTCAACCGCTGGGTGATGGTGCTGCAGGTTCTGGCCGTGCCGGTCATGAGCTTCGACCAGTGGGCGCTTTACTATCCGAGCTGGCAGGAAGTGGCCACCACCATCCTGCCGGTGGCGTACGGGGTGATCGTGATCATGATATCCTATCGGTATCTGCCCATATTTCCCCAGGAAGCGGAATTGAATCCCATTGAACCCGAGGCTGCCGAAGGGGGGCCGGAGGGTGCTATAGAAGCTGTGTCTGATGCGGATGTACCGGGCGATCCGGAACTTGCACCGGCTCAGGCATGATCCCGTTAAGGAGGAGTTGTTATGTTACCTTTTAGTTTTGAATGGGTTTGGGATATGACGCACATCGTGTTCCACGGCGGACTGCACTTTGCCTTGAATGTGATCAGTATCGGGATGGCCTACTGCATCATCAAGGCGGCCTACGACACGATAAAGGGAAATGGCCACGGGCATCATTGATCCCTGGAGTTGAAAATTATAAAGCGCTTTTCCGTATTTACCAAACCGGAAAGGCGCTTTTTTATTTAGACCTTGAAATCTGTTTGCTATTTGATATTTGGGGTTTCAACAAGTCCTGTTCGGTTGGGGGAAACGGTCGGTATGAACGGGAACTTGCTTTTGACAATTGGTGAAAAAATTGACAATATGGCGAGGAAAGGAAATAGATTCATGCCAGAGAATGATTACATAGAGATTGAGGGCGGGAGGCCGCTTTCCGGAAGCGTTTGTGTCCAGGGATCCAAAAATGCCATCCTGCCGATGCTGGCGGCATCCCTGCTTTCGGATAAAGGGTGCAGCGTGATCAAAAACGTACCACCCTTGAACGATATCCTGGTGGCATTTCGTCTCATGCGGCATATAGGGGCAAAGGTTGAATACTTCCCCGATGAAAAAGTGGTGACGGTGGATGCCGCCAATCTGGTCAATTCCAATTTGCCGGAAGACCTGACCTGCCGGCTCCGGGCATCCGTATTGTTTATTCCGCCTTTGCTCAAAAGGCTGGGCTCGGTTCAGCTGCCCAGTGTGGGTGGGTGTCCCCTGGGTAGCCGGAACCTGAATTACCACTACCGCGGCTTTGCTCGACTGGGTGCGGAGGTTATCGGCAGGGACGGGTTTGAAATCAGGGCGCGTAATTTCACGGGAACCCATCTCTATCTCGATTTTCCAAGCCACACGGGCACCGAGAACCTGCTGATGGCCGCCTGTTTTTCAGAGGGGAGGTCGGTCATTGAAAATGCGGCGTCCGATCCTGAAATTTATGACTTTGCCAACTATCTGATCAAGATGGGGGCTGAAATCAAAGGCCTGGGCACCCGGACGCTTGCGGTGGAGGGGATTAAAGCGTTTAAACCTATCGAATACTATCCCATGAACGATCGGCTGGATGCCGGGTTCTTTATGATGGCGGCGGGGATTGCCGGGGGAGAGGTCTCCTTGATCGGCGTGGAACCGGATCATATGCGTCTATTGATTGAAAAGCTGGTTCAGATGGGAGTAGAGATCGAACCCTGCGGGCATGTCCTTTCCGTTAAATCATCAGGGAAAAACCTCAAACCCGTCAATGTCCTGACCTGCCCCTACCCCGGTTTTGCCACCGACTTTCAACCGGGCATCATGGCCCTGGCCTGCAAGGCGGATGGTGAAAGTTATATCCGGGAGCGGATTTTTGACAAACGGTTCAGCCAGGTGGAGGAACTTCGAAAGCTGGGCGGTTCCATTGAACTGTGCGACGATGCGCTGGCCGTCATCAAGGGACCCACGGTGTTTCACGGGGCGGATACCTCCCCCGACAACATCCGGGCCTCATCCTCCGTTTTTCTTGCCGGATTGGCCTGTCAGGAAAAGACCACCATCCGAAACGTCTACCAGATCGACAGGGGGCATCACGACATCGAAAACAGACTGCGTCAGCTCGGTGCCCACGTCACAAGAGTAAATGGGGCAAGCCCCTAGCCGAGCCCCATTCATCCCAGCCTTTCAGACGTGCATTTATCATGAATCCGCCTGCCACAAGCCGGGAAACCAACATTCTCTACCGTCCCTTGATTCCCCTGGTGGTGGCACATATCATCGGTATCCTCATCGGAAGCGGATTTTCCGGGTACCATCTGTGGGCTTACCTCATAGCGGGGGGCTCTGCAGGAGTTCTCTGTTATCGAATCTTCAGGGGAACCGGAGCCCTCTTTTCTCCCCTGATTCTACTGAGTGCTGCGGGCTATCTGGCGATTCAATTCTGGATGGTCCCGCCGTTGCCGGCAACCCACATTTCTCATTTCGTGGATACTCAGCGGTATTTCATCACCGGCACCGTTCGTTCCAAACCGGTGCCCCATCGCTTCGGCACCCGGTTGATCATCGACACCAAGCGGCTCGAAAACGGATCCGATAGTTTTTCCGTTACCGGAAAAATTCGGGTGACCATGGTCGGAGACCTGCCGGAAATATCCTCCGGCACTACCATACGGTTCCCGGGGAGGATCCGATCCATCCATAGTTTTCAGAATCCCGGCGGTTTCGATTACAAACGTTTCATGGGATTCAAACGGATCCATGGGAGCGCCTGGGTTAAATGGGAAAGGATAGCCGTGGTATCGCCCGCAGCGGAAAGAACATTGGAGGATCGGCTGGATCGGTTTCGAACCGGATTTTCAATGCTCATCGATGATCGAACCAACGGTGCGCCGGCGGGTATCCTGAAAACCCTTGTTTTGGGGGATAGAGGTGGGATTTCACCCGAGCTGAGAGAGACCTTCAACCGTGTCGGCATCAGTCATCTTTTCGCCATCTCGGGTCTCCATATCGGCATGGTCTGCACCATTGCTTTTTTCATCTTCAAGTGGTGCCTTTCCCGGATCCCGTTTTTTCTATGGCACGCGTGGACGCGCAAGGGCGCGGCCCTTTTCTCCATTTTACCCGTACTGTTTTACGGGGCATTGTCGGGGATGTCGCCTTCCACCCAGCGGGCGGTGGTCATGGTCTTTCTCTTTTTGATGACCTTCGTGTTGGAAAAAGAGCATGATCTCCTCAATACCTTGGCATTGGCGGGCCTGGTGATCGTTGTGGTGTTTCCACCGTCGGTTTTTTCCATCTCGTTTCAGCTCTCTTTTGCGGCGGTGCTGACCATTGTCTACGGCATCTCAAATTTCAAAAACCGGTGGATGACACCCTCCACGCTTTTCCAAAGCCGGTTGTTACAGTGGATGCTTGATCTTTTCATGGTGTCAATGCTGGCGTATCTGGGGACGCTTCCGCTGGTGCTGTATTATTTCAACCAGGTCTCACTGGTGGGTCCTGCGGCCAACTGCTTCTTTGTTCCCCTATTTGGATTTGTCGTCGTTCCTCTTGGCCTGCTGGCGGTTTTTCTGTACCCGGTGATGCCGTCGGTCGCAGCTCTTGTTATCGATATCAACGCCTGGATCATCCATCTCCTTCTCACCCCCCTTTCATCTCTGGCATCCCTCCCTTTTGCAGCTATCAGCACCGTGACCCCCGGCTGGATCGAGATGGGCTGTTACTACGGACTGCTGTGGATGCTGCTGATGTGGATAGGGCAGCTTCTCGGAGAGGATAAATCGCCAGCAGAGCACCGTCGCCCGAAAGTGTCCACCCTGAAAGGTATCACCGCCGGGATCATGATGCTCTTGACGCTGGATATCGGATTTTGGATCTATCAGCGGTATTTTCATCCGGATCTGAAAGTCACGATGATCGATGTGGGGCAGGGGACCTCCTTTTTACTGGAACTGCCCAAAGGGAAAACGGTTCTGGTGGACGGTGGCGGGTTTTCGGACAATTCGACCTTTGATGTGGGGGCCCGAGTGGTGGCCCCTCTGTTATGGCGGAAAAAAATAGCGTCTGTCGACACCGTGGTGGTGACACACCCCAACAGCGACCACCTGAACGGTCTTTTGTTCATCCTTGATCGGTTCCATGTGCATTCGGTTTGGAGCAACAGCGAACCGGCGCAAACCGCAGGGTACGAAAAATTCCTGAAACTGATTGAAACCAGGGGGATCCGATCGGTTCCCTTTCATCTCCTGTCCCGGGAACAGGCCCTCAACGGTGTGCAGTTTTCCATCCTGAGCCCGCCTTCCGATTTTTTATCCCGGAGGAATCGAACGCCATGGCGGGACCTGAACAATAACTCGATTGTGGTCAGGGTTGAATATGGTCTGAACTCTTTCCTTCTCACCGGAGACATCGAATCTGCGGCGGAGTCCGAACTGGTTAAAACCGCCGGATCAGTACTGAAAAGTACGGTGCTGGTGCTGCCCCATCACGGCAGCCGGACATCCAGCACGGCAGGTTTTTTAAACCATGTGTCGCCTAAATTTGTCGTTGTTTCAGCGGGCTGGAAAAATCGTTACCGTTTTCCCCATCCCGAAGTGGTTGCCCGGGTGAAGGCGAAGGGGTGCCGGATATTTCGAACCGATCTGGACGGGGCCGTGACCTTTATTACTGATGGGAAGCGTCTGGATGTGACGACCGTCGCAGGGGAAAAGGTTGAGACCGTTTTATATTAACCCGGCGTCGTATTGCCGAAGCCGTTTCTCCAGAGGCTCCCGGATCCCGACGATACGTTCCAATTCGTCGTAAAATCTTTTTCCATGATTTTTGATTCGGGTGTGAACCAGTTCATGGATCAGGATATAATCCATCAAAACCTCGGGGAGGCGAACCAGCTTCATGTTAAGGCTGATGTTGTTATGGTGGGAGCAGCTTCCCCACCGGGTTTTCTGGTTCCTTACATAAACCCGGTTGTAGCTGAAACCGTGCTTTTCAGCCAGTTCCCGCAGGCGAGCCACCAGGATGATCCGGGCTTCTTTTCTGTTGATTCCCTCGAAAATAGTGGACAATGATTTCTGATCCTGCTCCAGTTGAGACAGGTTCATCAGGTGCTTGCGGATCCACACCCCTTTTGATTCGGCAAAATCGCGGGCCTGTTGAAACGAAGTGCCTATCGGCACAGCGACCCGGACTCCTTTGAAGGGTTTTATGGAGATGTTGATCCGTTTAGCGCGCCGGCTGCGTTCAAACAACACCTCACCCACACCTTTGATGTGATAAAGCTGGACTGCCATTTTTCCTCTCCCGGACCGCCGTTTCCGTTTCGGGTTTCAGCTCGAAGTAGGATTCAGGAAACCATCAAAACAGGATCAGGGTGGCATATGAAATCATCATCTATTTGAAAATTGTGATAGGAGGGAAGTACCGCCCTGTGTTTCGGCAATATTTTCGGTAAACGTCACTGTGAATTCCCGTTAAAAATTCCTCTTCCATCCGAACCTGAAATTCTATGGCCGTGAAAAATACCAGCCACCAGGCCAGGAACGATGCGGTGGGAAAAATCAACCAGACACCCAGGCACAGCAGGAAAAGACCGCTGTAAGTCGGATTGCGGATTTTTTCAAAGACTCCTTTAGTAACGAGATCAGCCCGATGATCCCGATCGATGCCCACCCGCCATGCATGACCCATCTCCACCTGGGCTGCTCGACAGAGCCAGAGCCCCGATATGCCTATGGCAAACCCCAGCACATCGAATAATCCCCGGTTCAAAAATTCGATCCGGACCAATCCAGGAACCGTCGAGAGGTCCAGCGCATGGATGCCGATGAGAGCGATCACGACTGCGGTGAGGACCCGGGACAAACGGGCGAAGTACTGCTGTGTCGGCCGTGTGTCGCTGTATATGACTTCGGGATTGACACCCGTTTGTTTGAAATGTGCATGCTTCTTTGCTTTCCACAAAGCCAAATATCCCAAGAAAAGCGACAGTACCAATGTTGTTTCAATCCATTGTGATGGTATTGCCATGATCATCCCAGGGCTACATCCAGCGTCATCATGGTATTCTCCTTTTTTTGAAGAACCAAATTAACTCTTCAAAATACGTGTGGCGTTGAACACCGCCATGACGGCTGTGCCCATGTCTGCAAACACCGCTTCCCACATGGATGCCATCCCCAAGGCACCGAAAGCAATAAAAATTCCTTTTATCGTGAAGGCCAGGACAATATTTTGCCACACGATGCGCCGGGTGTTTTTGGCAATGGAAACCGCTTCCGCAACTTTTGAAGGCGAATCGGTCATCAGCACCACATCGGCCGTTTCGATGGCCGCATCGGACCCCACACCGCCCATGGCCACCCCCACATCCGCCCTGGCAATAACCGGCGCATCGTTGATACCATCTCCGACAAAGGCCGTTTTACCCAATTGTTGCCGGTTCCGACGAATCTGGTCAAATAGGTCAACTTTTTTTTCGGGCAGCAGGTCCGCATGGAACTCGTCAATGTTCAACCGGCGGGCTACCGATTCAGCGGCGCTTCGGTTATCCCCGGTCAACATGGCCATCTTTTCGACACCCGTCCGGCGAAGTGCGTCGATGGCGGATCGGGCATCGGGTTTAATTTCATCGCCGATCAATATGTAGCCTGCGTAACGTCTATTCACGGCAACGTGAACCACCGTTGTCTCGAAATTACACCTGTCGTGGCGGACTCTCTCCCTGTGCATGAAGCTATCACTTCCCACCATGACGTTTTGGCCTTTGTACCGAGTACGAACCCCTTCACCTGTGCATTCACTGTGATCTGATATTAACGAGATATCCAGAGGTTGTCCCGATCGGGAAAACGATTCAAAAATGGAGGTGGCGATGGGATGGTTGGAATGGTATTCCGCAGCAGCGGCATATTCCATCAATTGGTCTCGGGTATGGCCATTCAGGCCGACGGCTTTTTCAACCTTGAAAACACCCCGGGTCAATGTGCCGGTTTTATCGAAAACCACTGTTTTCAGATCGGCAAGGGCATCGATGAAATTAGAGCCCTTGACCAGGATACCTTTGCGAGAGGCCAGCCCGATACCGCCGAAATATCCGAGGGGAATGCTGACCACCAGGGCGCAAGGACAGGATATTACCAGCAGCACCAGGGCCCGATAGATCCAGGTGTGAAAGGGCTGGCCCAGAGCCAGAGGGGGCAGGACGGCCACCCCCGCTGCTATTAAGACCACAACGGGCGTGTAATACCGGGCGAAGGTCGTTATGAACTTTTCCGTCCTGGCCTTCCGTGCCGATGCGTTTTCCACCAGGTCCATCATCTTGGCTATGGAGGATTCTATAAAAGGTTTCGAGACCCGGATGTTCAGGGCACCTGTTTTATTGATTTGACCCGCCAGGACTGCATCACCCACCGAAGCAGGTTTTGGTTTGAATTCACCGGTAATGGCGGAGGTGTCCAACTGCGATTTTCCATCGATGATAACACCATCGAGGGGAACTTTTTCACCCGGTTTGACGAGAATTTCATCACCGACTTCCACCGATTCGGGAGAAACCTCGCTGAAACCGGCAGGTGTTTTGAGAAACGCTTTATCGGGTCTGGCGGCCAGAAGAGATGTGATAGCC
>CAZWAE010000033.1:0-23715 GCA_964631805.1 uncultured Desulfobacteraceae bacterium
CAGCGTTTATTGATTAGTGTTGATCATCTATGTTAACAAAAAAATAATCATAGATTAACACAATCCTAACATTGCTTTTCTATTTTCAACTGAAATCAGTTTCTCTAAAATACTGATTTGAGAATATAATGCTTCAAAGGAGAGCACATGACCAGACATTTCCAGAAAGAGCTAAAAAAAATAAAGTGTTTGCCGTCACCGATATCCCATCGGATACCCAGATCAGAAACCTTTTAGATCCCCTGTCACCATCTGTGCTGGAAGGGGTCTTTTCTGATTTACTCCACCGATTGCAGCGGGGCAAACACTTGATCAACTATCAATTTTTGGACGACATGTATTTGGTCCCCATAGACGGATCAGAATATTTTTCTTCTGAAAATATCCATTGCCCCCAATGCCTTGTCACCAAATCCAAAGGCAAAAAGCGCTACTATCATCAAATTCTTCAATCGGTCATCGTTCATCCGGATCAACGACAAGTGATACCGCTTGCACCTGAGCAGATCTGCAATAGCGACGGCACAAAAACAAGACTGTGAACACAATGCCGGAAAACGGGTCCTTGAAAACATTAGAAAAACCTATCCAAAGCTGAAAATCATTATCACCGGCGATGGACTTTACTCAGACCAACCCTTTGTTGATGAAATTAAAAAAGGCAATATGTCCTATATTCTGGTTGCTAAACCCAAGGATCATAAGGTGCTGTTCCAGTGGGTCGATGAGTTGACCCAATTGGGTGCTGGCAACCGTATGGAGATCTGTGATGCTAAAGGGCGAAAACATCAGTACCTATGGGTCAACGAGGTGCCTTTAAATAAAACAAAGGATGCTGATGCCGTCAATTTTTCCAAATATCAAATCGTGACACCAAAGGGTAAAGTCACCTATAAAAACAGTTGGGTCACCGACATTGTCATTGATAAAAGTAATGTGGCAACCCTTTGTATCCCGGTCGGGCAACTCATTTTAAAGGAGTCGAAATGAATCGGTGCGATCTCAATACCGATAGGTGGAATATATGGTGGGTGCTGTGGTTTGCCGTGTGTGTCCGGGCTGGGGACGGGCCCGGCGGTTGCGCGGGAAGGCATCATCCTCAATAGCGCCGGGGCGACATTTCCGGCTCCGCTCTACGAAAAGTGGCTCGAAGCCTATCAGGAACAGACCGGTAAACGTGTCACCTACCCACCACCATCGCCATCACCCTTCAGTTGGAGGATGAAGGCGGTAAGATCCTGGCAGATCCCACCCAGATCCACCAGATCTTAATGAACCTGGCAACCAATGCCGCCCATGCAATGCAACAAGATGGCGGGGAACTCACGATCACCTTGACCCGGGAGAGGGTGGTGCCGCCCACCATTTCATCATCCCTGCCGGATGTTTCCCCCGGCACCTACCTCCAACTCAGCGTAACCGATACCGGGCACGGTATGGACGGTGCCACAGTGGAAAAGGTCTTCGATCCATTTTTTTCCACCAAGACGCGCAGCGAGGGGACCGGGTTGGGTTTGTCCGTGGTGCACGGTATTGTCAAGGCCCACGACGGACGGATTCAAGTGGAGAGTCGGCCGGGGCAGGGCACGGCCTTTACCCTTCTTTTCCCATGCATTGAAGAGAAACGGTCCGTTTCTCGCGATCATTCCCCCAAAACCCTTCCGTCGGGTGCCGAGCGGATCCTGTTTGTGGATGACGATGAAACCATTGTGCGGTTGGCCGGGTAGATGATCGGCGGCCTCGGTTACCGGGTCACCGCAATGACCGACAGCCGAAAAGCGCTATCGAAACTCCAAAAGCATCCCCACGCCTTCGATCTTGTGATCACCGATCAGACCATGCCCGGCTTGACCGGTACGGAGCTGGCCAAACAAGCCATGGCCATCCGCCCGGACCTGCCGGTTGTTCTCTGCACAGGATACAGTGACGTCATCAGCCCGGAAAGAGCCTATCAGAAGGGAATATAGCGTTTCGTCTACAAGCCGATCTCCAGGCAGCAATTGGCCGTTCTGATTCGAGAGGTGCTGGATAGCAGCGCGTCATCTCCCGACAGGGTCTCTTCGTCGTTGAAGAAGAAAAGCCGCGAGATGTTGGCGGTTGATTTGGCGCCACAAAAGGCAGTGGTGGATTCGGGCGCATCGACCGTTGATGCACCCCATCCCGTTTGATAGGTCTTGTCCGTGATAATTAAAAATTGGCTCAAAAGGAAACTGAAAATGAATATCATCCATGTTCTTCGGAGGCGAAACTGGTTGACCTTGGGAACCAAGCTGGCCCTGGGTGTGGCGGTGGTCTCCAACCTGTGCATCGGGACGCTGATCTACATCAACTGGAATGAAAACCGGAAGATCGACCAGCAAACCAAGGACCTCATGATAATCAAGGATCAACTAGGCGCCAACTTGAGGAAAACGATATCGGATTTGCAAAATAAATACCTGCGGATATCGGACCATTTTTCCGTCGATCCCAAAGCGGATATCCTCGGTTGGATTGAAAACCAATATCCTGGCGCATCTCGGCAGATGATAAAAGGCCGGAAAAAGTACCGGAAGCAATATAACCGTACCGGCAGACGGGATCTCGGGAAGGGTCAATTCGTGGTATCTGTTATCGACGGCCATCTTATTGTCTCTCATGGCATCCTGGACGCCAATGGTGAGTTCACGGACGCGGTGGAACAGATCCAGGTCGATTCCACCTCCATTGATTCGGATACCAGCCGCATCAAGGCATTTATCGATGAAGCGTCCGGTGAAACCAACAGCTTCGCATCACTTGAAAACAAGATCAATGAAATGAAATCGATGCTGGCGGATGAAGCGATCATGGCAGAGAAAACACGTAATGAAATCGTGAAATTCGTCGGTCTCATCGGTGAGCAGAAAACCAAGCTGGATCAATTCAAATCGGATTCTTCCCGTTTAACCTTTGCCATGGCCGCTGCGGGTATTCTTTTCAACGTGGTCGCTATTTTCTTTTTAACTCTGTAGATCGCCGAGCGTCCCCTTCAAAAGTTATCCTCCGTTTTCACCATCAAAAAAACCCAAGACATGCCACGGTTTATTCTGTGATTTCATTTCCTGGGCCCAAACAGGACAGATAATGATTAAAGACCCCAGCATAAGCATAGCAAGTTTTTCATGAGTTAACCTCGACTCAAAAAGAGATAATAGTGACGGTGTAAGATCAGTTGTCGCCGCTTCATCCGTTCGGGAACCGTTGTTACAGATGTTAGGGATAAAACAGGCGACTCTATCCGAAGCGGCCGGTGATGTAATCTTCGGTCAGTTGATGGCGGGGATTGGTGAAGATCCGCTCGGTGGGGCCCACCTCGATGAGATCCCCGAGATGAAAGTAGGCGGTTCGCTGGGAAACCCGCGAGGCCTGCTGCATGGAGTGGGTGACGATCACGATGGAAAACTGGGCTTTGAGTTCGGCGATGAGGTCCTCAATTATGGCCGTGGCAATGGGATCCAGCGCCGAGCAGGGCTCGTCCATCAGGATCACTTCAGGACCCACCGCAATGGTGCGGGCGATACACAGCCGCTGCTGCTGTCCGCCGGACAGACCGGTGCCCGGCTGGTCCATCCGATCCTTCACCTCGTCCCAGAGACCGGCTTTTTTCAGAGAGGTCTCCACGATCTCGTCCAGCTCCGCCTTGTTGCCGGCAAGGCCGTGGATTTTAGGCCCATAAGCGACATTGTCGTAGATGGATTTGGGAAACGGGTTGGGCTTTTGAAACACCATGCCCACCTGGGCGCGCAACGGCACCACGTCGATGTTTTTATCGTAAATATTGACGCCGTCCATTACGATCTCTCCGGTCACCCGGCAGATATCGATGGTGTCGTTCATTCGGTTCAAACATCGGATAAAGGTGGATTTGCCGCATCCGGACGGGCCGATCATGGACAACACCTCGTTGTTGCCGATGTCGATGGAAACGTCGTTAATGGCATGCTTGTCACCGTAATAAACGTTGACGTTTCGGCAGGTCATTCTCGGCCGGTCCACCGTTATGTCCCCGACCGTTTTGCGTTGTTCGCGACTGACCCGTATGAAGTCGTTGTTTGCTTCCATATGATTCTCGGTTTTTTCTTCCGGCAATGCAGTGACCCGATTCATTGGTTTCGATTCGAGCAACTGGGCTCTTATATTCACAACACCTGTTTTGAAAAGTCAATTAGAATACACGCCTATCAGCGCATTTCTAAGAAATCGGCAGGCCGAATATATTCATTCGGTCTGCCGATTCGGTTGATATGGATTTTGCTTACTTGAGAGATGTCAGGGGCTTTATCATTTTGGCGTCGCCGGCGAACTGCTTCCGCTCAGCATCGGGCATGGGGATCAGGCCCTTTTCGCTCAGATATCCGTCGGGACCCCAGGCTTTGTCGCTGGTGAACTCTTTCAGGTATTCCGTCATACCGGGGATCACGTTCACATGCGCCTTCTTGACGTAGAAGAAGAGCGGACGGGATACCGGGTATTTCCCATCGGCAATGGCGTCGAATTCCGGCTGCACGCCGTCCACGAAGGAGCCCTGGAGCTTGTCCGTGTTCTGGTCGAGGAAGCTGAATCCGAAGATGCCCACGGCCTTGGGGTTGGCTTCCAGCTTCTGGACGATGAGGTTGTCGTTTTCACCCGCTTCGATGTAGGCACCGTCTTCGCGAACCGTATGACATACTGCTTTATATTTCTTTTTATCCTTTTTCTTCATGGCCTTGATCCAGGCAAATTTTTTGGCACCGCCCTCCATGGCCAGTTCCACGAACGCGTCACGGGTACCGGAGGTCGGCGGGGGGCCTAGCACCTCAATTTTGGTGTTGGGCAGGGAGGAGTCGACCTCCTTCCAGGTCTTGTACGGGTTGGGTATCAGTTTCTCGGCGCCGCCCGGATCCGGCACGTCTTTGGCCAGCGCCAGGAAGATCTGCTTGCGGGTCAGCTTGAGGGGGGCGGTTTTCTTGGAACTGGCCAGCACGATGCCGTCGTAGCCGATTTTCACTTCGATAATACCGTCAACACCGTTTTTCTTGCATTTGTCTATCTCGGACTGCTTGATGCGGCGGGAGGCGTTGGTGATGTCCGGGTGTTCCACGCCGACACCCGCGCAGAAAAGCTTCAATCCGCCGCCGGAACCGGTGGACTCGATTTTGGGGGTTTTAAAAGAGGTGGTTTTACCGAACTGTTCGGCTACCACCGTGGCAAACGGGTAAACCGTGGAGGATCCGACGATGTTGATGTAATCCCTGCCGGATCCGGCGTTGGCCGTGCCAAGGGCAGCAGCCATGAATGCGATGATGCTGATAGCGATCAATACCTTTTTCATACCTTTGTTCCTCCTAAAATGAATAATGAATAAAAATAATACGAAACGACAAACTTGTGAGCCGTTTGGAATATACGGACGATTTACTTCCCTATTATTAAGTCAGTGCTAGAAGCATGTTTGATATTTGTTTCATCCTCTGAAAAAGATGCTTAAATGCGCATTTTTTGCTATTATGTTTTGTTTCGGTTACAAAACTTCCCGAACATTGCATCCTGTCTTGGCAACCTACCACCTGCGTTCGAACCGTTTTCTCATATAAACAGCAGCGCCATTCATCGTCACCAGAAACGCCAGCAAAACCATAATGGCCGCAGATGTGCGTTCCACGAAAGCCCGCTCCGGACTGTCCGCCCACAGGTATACCTGAACCGGCAGGGCGGTGGAAGGGTCCGTGAAGTTGCCGGGGATATCCACGATGAACGCCACCATGCCGATCATCAACAGGGGTGCGGTCTCTCCAAGGGCCCGGGCCATGCCGATGATGGTTCCCGTAAGCATGCCCGGCATGGCCAGGGGCAGGACATGATGGGCCACCATCTGCATTTGGGACGCCCCGACCCCCAGGGCCGCTTCCCGTATGGACGGCGGTACCGATTGCAGGGCGGAGCGGCTGGCGATAATGATGGTGGGCAGGGTCATGAGGGTCAGCACCAGCCCGCCCACGATAGGGGCCGATCGCGGGAGCCCGAAGAAATTGAGAAAAACGGCCAGACCCAGCAGCCCGAAGACGATGGAGGGCACTGCCGCCAGGTTGTTAATATTGATTTCGATCAGGTCGGTCCAACGGTTTTTGGGGGCGAACTCTTCAAGGTAGACCGCCGCCGCCACTCCCACGGGAAAGGAGAGGAGCAGGGTGACGATGAGGGTGAAAAATGAGCCCATGACGGCACCCCAGATGCCGGCCAGTTCCGGTTCCCGGGAATCCCCCACCGTAAAAAACGTCTTGTTGATTTTTTTATCCAACCGGTCGTTAGCGACCAGGTGGTCGATCCAGGCCAGTTGCTTGTCTTTCAGACGCCGCGCATCCTCTGGGACATCCCGTCTGCTGTGGCCCTTGATCAACATGTCCACATCGTCGTCCGCCGGAACCCAGACAGACAAGGTTTTCCCAACAATCTGATAATCGGCCAGGACCATTTTTCGAAGCTGAAATGCGGCGCCGGAACTGACCAGGCCATAGAGCTTTCGTTTTTCCCGTCGATCTTTCGCCTCCGGAAACATGTTGCGCAGGGACTGTTTGACAAGACCGTGATAATCGGCTGTTGCGAGAGATTCCTGGTGCAGCGTGTCGGGATTGAAATAGACGTCCAGCTTTACATAGGTTTGCCAGAAAGCGCTGTATCCTTTGCCGGTGATGGATATGAACAAGAACGAAAGAAAGATAAGGCTGATCACGATGGCGGAGATGCCGTACCGCCGAAACCGGCGTTCTGCACGGTACCGGCGCTCAAGGCTGCTGTTGACGATGTCGATGGTTCGCCGTGTGTCTTTGATAGAATTATTCATATTGCTCCCGGTATTTTCGAACCACGTGAAGGGCGATGACGTTTAAAATCAGGGTGACGATAAACAGCAGCAGGCCCAGGGCAAAGGCGGCCAGGGTTTTGGGGCTGTCGAACTCCTGGTCCCCCACCAGAAGTGTCACGATCTGGACGGTGACGGTGGTGACGGTCTTGAGCGGATTGACCGTGAGGTTGGCAGTCAGGCCGGCAGCCATTACCACGATCATGGTTTCGCCGATGGCACGGGACACCGCCAGGAGAATGCCGCCGATAATGCCGGGCAGCGCCGCCGGGAGAATCACCTGCTTGATGGTTTCCGACTGGGTGGCCCCTAGGCTGTAAGCGCCATCCCGCAGGGATTGGGGAACGGCATTGATAAAATCATCGGATAGGGACGACACAAAGGGAATGATCATGATTCCCATCACCAGGCCGGCGGCAAGTGCACTTTCGGAGGATACCTCCAGCCCCATGGCCGCACCGGCGTTTCGAAACAACGGTGCCACGGTGAGGGCGGCGAAAAAGCCGTATACCACCGTGGGAATACCGGCCAGGATCTCGATAAGTGGTTTGGCCACTGCTCTGAAACTCCGGTTGGCATATTCAGATAGGTAGATGGCGGACATCAACCCCACCGGAACCGCCACGAGCATGGCGATGGCGGAAATCAAAAGGGTGCCGAGGAAAACGGGTATGGCACCGAACGCCCCGGAGGAACCCACCTGGTCCTCTCGGATCGCCATCTGGGGGCTCCATTCCAATCCGAACAGAAACTCCGTCACCGGGATGACTCTGAAAAACCGGATCGCTTCATATAAAACGGACAACACGATACCGATGGTGGTAAAAATGGCGATGGTGGAGCAGGCGATGAGGAGATATTTGATAATGGTTTCCACCTGGTTGCGGGCCCGCATGGCCGGCTTGATCCGGCTTCGCACCAGGGTGATACCCATAATGGCCACGACAACGGCCACCACTGCCAGCGAGGCACTGCTGGTGGTTTTCAGGTTGCTGTATTGATCGGCTGCCGTCCTCAGGGTCGTGTCAATTTCACCCGATGTGATGTTGCCGCTCACAAGGTTCCGGACATTGTTGATGATGAGATTGAGCTCCGTTGCCGGCAGGCCGCGCATCCCCTCCGGGAGTTGGGCCACCACTAGTTGTGTGATGATGGTGTCTTCAAACGCCAGCCAAAACCCGGATACCAATAGGGCCGGAATACCGCACCACATGGCGGTCAGCGCTCCATAGTAGGTAGGCCTTGAGTGCAGACCACTGATCTTTTCCGATCCTCCGGCTACTGCGTAGGCCCGGCGGTTGCCGAGGTAGTATCCAACTGCTGTAAGCATCAGCAGCACGATCATCAATGTGGTTGCGGACATGAATGATACATCCTTTACTTATGAGAATAACCCCGATCCATCGGGTATTTATAATGCGCGTATAACCCTGTCCAATGCGATCCGGATGTTAAATACGATATGTTAGATTTTTGTTAGGTGTTCATTAACAATTTGTTAACAAAAATTTTAGCGATGATTTCAGCATATTAGATTGGATAGAATTCTTCCGGACCTCATTAGAAAGCCAATTGGCGGTGTGGAAAATGAGAAGCTCCCCCAGGACATCTGCTTCTGGCGGAGGTTTGGATCACACGACTTCAATTGCCCGGCTCAACCAAGGTTGTGATGGATTAATGATGTAAAAAATGCTTTAATTGACTGCAAAATCGATATCTAATCGATTGTTAACACAAGGCTAACAGTCGTCTAACACTTGGCCCTTATTAGTTTGGGTAATGTTCAGCACATTTCAGAAATAAAACGTATTCAGTACCTTCGGGTGCGTACCGAGGAGAAGGCATGACCAAACATTTTCAAAGAGAACTGAAAAAAACGAAACGGATGATCCTTTCCCTGGGCACCATGGTGGAAGCCCGTGTCCGGGATACAAGGGACGCCATCGAAACCTTTGACGCCGATATTGCCGCAAAAATCATCAAATCGGATTATGAAATCGACGAAATGGAAGTGGAGGTTGAAGAGGAATGCCTGAAGATCATGGCCCTGCATCAACCCGTGGCGGTGGATCTGCGGTTTCTCGTGGCCGTCATCAAAATCAACAACGATCTGGAAAGAATCGGTGATCAGGCGGTGAACGTCGCCGAGCGTATTCAGACCATCAACAAGCAGGTTAAAGACGCTTTTATCTTCGATTATTCCGTGATGGCGGAAAAAACGGAAACGATGTTGAAAATGAGCCTTGATGCTCTCGTAAACTTCGATATCGATGCGGCCCTCAAGGTGGTGGTGCTAGACGACGAGGTGGATGAAATCAAGAAAGAGGCGTATCGGCTCATCAAAGGCGCCATTCGGGAAACTCCGGATCATGTGGGATATCTGATTAACCTTCTGTTGATTTCCCGTCATCTCGAACGGATGGCCGATCATGCCACCAATATCGCCGAGGAGGTGGTCTATCTCATCGAGGGAGAGATCGTCCGGCATGGCAATTTGTAGGGAGTGAAAACAAATGTCTGGAGAAAAAATTCTGATAGTGGATGATGAGGAGGATATTCTTGAACTGGTAGCCTACAACCTGGCCCGGGAGGGGTATCAAACCTTAAAGGCGCTGTCCGGGGAGGATGCCCTGAAACAGGCCCGTGCAGATCAGCCGAACCTCATCATCCTCGACCTGATGCTGCCGGGTATAGACGGCCTTCAGGTGATGAAGGCCTTGAAAGAGGATTCCACCACCCAAAAGATTCCCACGATCATGCTCACCGCCAAAGGGGAGGAGGCGGACATCGTCACCGGCCTTGAGCTGGGTGCCGACGACTACATCACCAAACCCTTTTCCCCCCGGGTGCTTCTGGCCCGGGTCCGGGCGGTCCTTCGACGAAAAACGGATCCGGCCGCACAGGCCCCTTCCACTCTGCGAATTCATGACTTCGAGATTCATCACGGAAGGAGAAGCGTATCGGTGAAAGGAAATCCGGTTGATCTGACCTACACCGAATTTCAGGTCCTTTCGTATCTTGCGGCGCGTCCGGGATGGGTCTTTACCCGAACCCAGATCGTGGATGCGGTGCGCGGGGATTCCTATCCGGTAACGGATCGAAGCGTGGACGTTCAGATCGTGGGCCTTAGGAAGAAACTCGGCGCCTACGGGAAGTATATCGAGACGGTTCGGGGGGTCGGATACCGATTCAGTGAAAGCCCATGAACAGAACCACCCGTATCATATGGCAGCTTTACCCCACCTATCTCTTCATCACCCTCATCGCATTGAGTGCCGTGAGCTGGTATGCCGCCAATTTTCTAAGTGATTATTTCATTCAGCGTACTTTCACGGATCTAAAAACCCAAGGACGGATCGCCGAAGTGATGATTGCCCGGCAGATGGATCCCCTGGATGCCGATGCCATCGATCGAATCTGCAAGCAGATCGGGAAATCGGTGCCCACGCGCATTACCGTCGTCCTCGTGGACGGCAAGGTCATCGGGGATTCTGAAGAAAATCCGGCCAACATGGACAACCACGCCGAAAGGCCTGAAATCCGGACGGCCATTTCCGGCGGTGTGGGAAGCTCCCAACGGTACAGCCGAACCCTGGACAAACGGATGATGTACGTGGCGTTTCCCCTAAAAAATGGGGACACCATTCAAGGTGTGATGCGGACCTCCATTTCCCTCACCGATGTTGACGAGGAACTGGTCAGTATTCAGAACAACATTGCACTGGGCGGTTTTCTCATCGCCATCCTGGCTTCCGTCATCTGTTTTTACGTCTCACGACGGATCAGCCGGCCCATCGAAGACTTGAGAGAAGGCGCCGAAGATTTTGCCAAAGGGAACCTCGATCATCGTCTCCCGGTTCCCAGTACCCATGAAACGGCGGGTCTCGCCGAAGCCATGAATGCAATGGCTGCCCGACTGGAAAAGCGCATTGAAGCCGAAATCAATCAGCGCAATGAAATGGAGGCGATTCTCTCCAGCATGACTGAAGGGGTGATCGCCATCGACATGGAGGAGCACATCCGCGGTTTCAACGACGCGGCGATCCATATTGTCAGCGGACTTGAAGAGAACTCCAAAGGCAAGGGCCTCCAGGAGGTGATCCGAAACCTGGAGCTGCAGCAGATTATGATTCGCACGCTCAAGGAAGATATCTCGGTGTCGGAAGATATTCTGCTGCACCAGCCGGACCCGCGGATCGTCCATGTTCACGCCACCCCCATGCGGGATTCCCACAAGGTGCGCATGGGAACACTTCTTGTCCTGAACGACGTGACGCAATTGCGACATCTCGAGAAGATGCGTCAGGATTTCGTGGCCAATGTCTCCCATGAGATCAAAACCCCGCTCACCACCATCAAGGGTTTTGTCGAAACCCTCCAGAGCGGCGCCAAGGAAAATCCGGAGGATGCGGGCCGTTTCATCACCATCATCGAAAATCATACCCACCGGCTGGAGGCGATCATCGAGGACCTTCTTCAACTGTCCCGTATCGAGAAGAAAAACGAGGCAAAGGAGATCCGTTTTGAAGCGGGGTCCATCCGCAATGTCATCAAATCCGCCATCCAGATCTGCCAGGCAAAGGCGGATAACAAACAGATCGATATCCAACTGTCCGGGGATAATTCCCTGACGGCCACCATCAATACGGCATTGCTGGAACAGGCGCTGATCAACCTCATCGACAACGCCGTCAAGTACAGCGGGGAAAAAAGCGTTATCATCGTTAAAACGGAGCTTGTCGAAGAGGCACTCGCCATCAGCATTCGTGACAACGGTATTGGTATCTCGAGAAAACATCTCCCCCGGCTTTTCGAACGCTTTTACCGGGTGGACAGGGCGCGAAGCCGTGAACAGGGGGGAACCGGTCTGGGGTTGGCCATCGTCAAACACATCGTCAAGGCACATGGCGGACATGTGACGGTGGAGAGCGAACGCGGCAAAGGAAGCATTTTCACCATCCGCTTGCCCCTCGCCCGATAAAATTTCTAAAGGTGTCATTATGGACCCAATCGACGTCCTGCCGGATATACCGATTAAAAGCTCCGGTATCGTTGCAGAGCAATTTCTAAGATTGGGCATCACCGGTTTCATTGATGCCTGCCGGTATGTACATCGGCTGCCTTACGGCTACAACAGTAACCGGGACGATCTCCTGATTCTCTTCAAGGAGGAAAAAGGGAGCTGCGCCACCAAGCACGCGGTGGTGGCGACGCTGGCCCGGGAGCTGGCCCTGCCGGTGGTCAAGCATATCGGCATCTATGCCATGACCGAAGCGATCGTCACCGGGACCGGGGAGATCCTATCGCAATACCGCCTGCCATACGTGCCCATGCTTCACTGTTTTCTGTCCTTTGAAACGTATCGCGTCGATCTGACCGAGGGAAACCGGAACGGGAAAAACTGTGCCATCGATCATTTCCTGCATACCGAAGCGGTGACACCCCATATTTCGGAAAAAGATGAATACCGGCGTTACCGAAATGTCTTGAAGGAAAAGGTTCTGCTGCTTGAAGAAATGTCGGGCGTCGACATGAAACATCTTCTGCAGGCCCGTGAAAAGGGCCTGGTATTGCTCAAATCAAAACTTACATAATCCTGCTGGTTGAATCTGTTCAATTCCCATCCGCTGCTTGCATGTGTACATATTTTCGACAATTTGGATATCCGGAGCAGCGGAATCGGATGTTGACGGCCCCCCTGGCATAGATATGCATGGGTTTTTCGCATTCCGGACAATGGGGCCGGCTCACGGGCAGGGCTCGTCTTGTTGTGGGGTAAACGAACTGACGCCCGCAGACCAGACACAGATAGCGCTGCTTTCCGCTTCGGATCCGGCCGTAGCGATTCAGCGCCGAGGTTTCGCATTGGGGACACTGCGGTGTTTCGTCCTCTGTTCCGGCTGCTTTTTTCTTGGAAAGACCCATTTTTTCTCCTTTTCCGATTGAAGTTGACCCATAAACAGTACCGGTTTGTTAGGAGGCGATTAGGCGCGTGTTAATAGTTGGATAAAATAGTATCTTGAATTGTAAGAATATCATGATGTTGGGCTACAAACGGGTGAACGGGCGAAAATAATTCCGGTTTCCTAACACGGGGCTAACATTTCCGTAGTATTGGATACCAGGATCAAATGATGAATCCATCCATCGGCCGGCGGAGACCGGCACGAAATTTCATTATTGTTTTCAATGAGTTGAAGTAGGGTTTGCGCCATCAACGATTGTCCTTTGCATGCAACAAACCAATCAAAAGAGGTTCTATGGGGGGACCAATATGATTTCAGCCAATTGTGATATCCGGGAAACCATCTCGGCACTGGGTGAAAAAGATTTTTTCGAAATGATCTACATGCTGGACCAGGAGGCCACCGAAGCGGAGCGGCAGTTGTTCAATCCCAAAAGCAGTTCTTGTGAAAGACAGGTCTGCGGCCCCGAATATGTTGAAAATATAAAAAATCTGATTATTTATCTGAGATACGGTGCCCGGCCCAAGGCCCTGCAAAAAGAGCACACCCGGTTGCTGGACGCTGTTTGCGGCAGAAATGGCAACAGCACGGCGCATTAGCCCTTCCGGTCACACCCAAAATCCGAGTGCGCCATTCACATCCGATTCACTTTCGGTTGTTCCGGCGGGGTATTCCGTCGTCTTCGATAAAGGACGTCAAGAAGTAGAGAACCAGACAGGCCACCGGCGTCAGAATCACCACCCACAAAAAGATGCCGGGCTGAAGGTATTTGCGAAACAGCAGACAGAGCAGATTCAAAGATACGATACCGATCGATCCCCAAAGCCAATACTTCGAACCTTTGCTCATGTAAAACACGTATCAACCCTCGTCTGATGCGATTCAAGATCTGTGTCCACTTTTTCAATTCCCTCCGATAAAGCCGGAGGAATGTTGGGTATTAACGGATCATTATATATAAGGGGATTGTTAGGAGATGATTAGGGCCCCTTTCTGGAACCGATTTTTTCGACTCATGATAGGGTCTCTCCCCCATGATTTTGTGGGTGGAGAGATTACTGCTTTTGTAACTTCGAGATCCTTGCCCGGCGTTCATGCTACCGTTTTTGCCCCAGGGTCCACAGGGGGTTGGTCCAGGCCCGCTTCCCCGCAGCGTCTTCGATCTCGAGACGGGCATAGGGCCAGTCGCTGGGAATTTCGAATTCGGCCCGGCATATGGGGGTTCGGTCCAGGGCATGCACCCACTCCCCTTGTCTCCGCGGTCCGATGAGACGGGCATACATCACCGGTGAGGTTTCCACCAGGATCCTGTTTTCTTCGTATGCAAAGGATTTGAAATCGGGTCCCTGGGAAGCGTAAAAATCCCCGTTTCGAATACTCGAAAGAATCTCTCCTCGCGTGCAATCCTTTGCATTCACCATGATCCAGCCGCCATTCCAGTAGGGCTGGCCCGGCGTGAAATGGCTGTCGTCGGTGGCAAAACCGAGAAAATCGCATTTTTGCTTCAACATGCCGTCCCAGTAGGAAAGTGCGTAACCGCTTCCGTTTTCACAATGGGAGGAATGATTGTAGATCTCCAGGCCGTGGAATTTGTGACGCAATCCCTCGGGCACCGTGTTACCGGTCCAGTACGGGTGGGCCCAGATCAAGATGGCGCCGTGATCGTAAGCGCTTTTGAGTGTCCTTGTGAAGTTCCGGGTAAAAAGCGGCGGCTTCATTGAGGAGCCGATGGCCAGCACATGGTAGTAGGTCCCCTGGTTGTCATGCCCGTCCAGTTCCATACCATCAATCACCAGCAGCGGCAGTTTCTTACGGTTTCCGTTCAGGGCAGGCAGTGACCAGTGGTCCGTCACGGAGATGAAGTCGTAGTTTTCATCGGCATACTTGCGGGCCAGTGCCCCGAGGGTCAGATGACCGTCCGAACCCACCGTATGCAGGTGGATACTGCCCTTGTACCATTGGCCCGAAGTCTCGTATCGATATCTCAGTTCCTTTTCTTTCACATACTCGAGTGCGGTTGCGCTCGCTCCCATGAAGCTCTCCTTTTTTTAATGGATCCTGACAAAACCAGGCCCGCAAAGAAAATTTTAACCGGCGGCTGATAATTCCCGGGCGATGGTCTGGCCTTTTGCATTGACCGAACCGAACATCCTCCAGGTTTCATTGAAAGCCGCCTCAAAAGATCGATTTTCCATCTCGTCCCTGGCTGCTCGTCCCATGGCCGTGCGCCGGGAACTGTCTTGCGCAAGGAATGTCATGGCGTTAAGGAGGGATTTTCCGCACCCCGCCTCTACCACCAGACCGGTTTTACCGGGAATGATATTTTCGCAGGGTCCCCCCTGGTCGGTGACGATGACCGGAATTCCCGACGCCTGTGCCTCCAAAACGGCGTTGCCGAAGGTGTCGGTGGCGGAGGGAAAGACAAAGATGTCGCAGGAGGCGTATACTGCTGCCAGTTCATCCCCCGTCATGGCGCCTGTGAATATACAGGGCAGGTCTTCAGCCGATTTCACCATTTCCGACAGGTAAGGACCGTCTCCCACCACGATGAGTTGAAGCCCGGTTACCGTGCGGACCAGTTCCCGATAGGCCTCCAGCAAAAGGGGCAGGTTCTTCTCCTTGGATACCCGTCCGACGTAGAGAAGTTTGGTGGTCTCTTCCCCGCAATTGAATTTTTTCATCACCCCATTGCGTTTTTCGGGATGAAACCGGTGGACATCGATCCCACGGGGATAAATTCGGATTTTTTCGCTGCTAATCCCCTTTTCCACCAGCTCGGCCTTAGTGCTTTCCGAAGGGGCGTAGATCAGGTTCATCTGGTCGTAGTACCAGAGCACGAATTTCCAGGCCAGTTCCTCCATGAAGGCGCTTCCCGTTAGAATCTGGACGTACTGGGGAATGGCCGTATGGTAGGTTCCGGAGATGGGGATGTCGAGGAACCGGGACACCACCAAAGCGGCCAGGCCGATGGGGCCCGGTGTGGCGGTGTGGATATGGTTGAATTCCTGGCGATGACAGTAATCGAGCATCTCAAGAATGGGGGGGTAGAAGATTTTCAACTGCTCATACTCCGGCAGGCGATATGCCCCGATGGGCTTGAAATGCTTCACCCCTTTCTCCTGGGGGCGGTTGCCGTCGTCACACGTGATGAGCGTGTACTCGTAACCGTTTTTAACGGCCATGCGGACCTGCTGTTGAAGGGTCAGGGCGACGCCGTTGATATCATAGTAGGTATCCGTAAAATGAGCCACCTTGACCGGGGAGGCGAATGACCGGTCCGGATTCCGACCGGGGGGGGTCGAATCGTCCGGCAATTTCGGTCACTAGATCCCGGCTCCGGTTAAATTGGGAAAAAGCGACAAAATAGGGTGCCAACAAGGTTGTCAACCCGCCGGCGGAGCCCAATGTGTGGAAGATATTGAACACGTTGGCACCGGAGAGATGGTCCAGCAGATGATTGCCGAAATGGATCATCACCCGGCTGGAGAGGGCGCTGACAAACTGGAACCAGCGATGCTCTCCCTCCCCGGCGTGACGAATATCTCCCTTGGCATCGGCCAGCAGCTCCGAATTCTCCTCGATGAGCATCTGGGTCTCGCGTCTCAGCAGGGCCGCCAGCGAGTCGGACAACGGTGTGTGAATCCTCGTCCGTTTTTTGGTACTGATGGAATGGTAGACGCGGGAGAGCATGCTCTGTTCAAGGGCGGGTTCTAATGTCAGGGAACGGTCCATGAATTGAACCAGCGGATCCTTGCTGGCGGACCGGTCCAGGTTGAACCGGTTCCGGTAGAATTGCCAGGCGATGCCGTAAAGATTGTGGGCCATGGTCCGGGGGGACGGTGCTTTGGTATGTACCACAATCCGCCCCTCCTCAGTTGCTGAAAGAAGCGCATCAGCATTCGGGGCATCGATGAACTCGGTATAGGTCCGGGCGATATTGAGTGAGCTGTGATCGTCCGAACCTCCAAAAAGCCGCTTCTGGTGGGGATTGGAAAATCCTGGTTCGATACCGTGCTTATCCGATATCCGATGCATCTCTTCGACAGACAGACCATTGACGATGGTTTTCAGGGTCAGGTTTTCGCGGTTGTTTCGGGCACCGTTCAGCTCGAAGTTTTGAAACAGCAGGAGCAGACGCTCGAAGTTGTCTGGTGTCAGGCGGTCGTTTACAGCATAGAGGGGATGGGCGATTATATGAAAGATCTGCTCTTTTTGCATAAACGCGGTGAGTTCATGAACATTCTCCCGAAGGTGCTGGATCTCCTCATGCTGGGCCTCGGAGATGTCCAGTGCCAACACGTGCAGTTTACAACCGTCTTCCGGAAAATAGGTGGTGACCTCTTCACTGACAAAGGTCCCGGGAAGATGGGCGATCTCCAGGGCACCGTCGATACAATTGTGGTCGGTGATGGTCACATGGGTCATTCCCCGCATTTTAGCGATTTCGTAGATCCGACGCGGTTCGGAGAAGCTTTCAGGGCATTCAATTTTTTTCAGGATCCATTGGGAGGGCCGCCGGGACTGCCTGGAGTGCACGTGCAGATCGATCCGCATTTTCGTTCCTTTCCTATAGTGTCGCAGTGTCATACAGCGATGGCGCCTGCAGCCGATTCCGAATTTTCATACGGGTCTGTCCGAACACGGCTTGACCCCGGTCGCATGGCGCGCTGTTTTGTGCACACCCTCTATGGTCATGGAAGTATTAACGGATGACTAAGATCCGGCTAATTTTTGGTTAACCAGGGTTAAGTCTGCACGGAAGGAACGGCGAGGGGATAGGCCGTATGGGTGGGTCGGGAAAATCGCGCCAGTTTCCAGAAATTGGGCGGTTTGCGGCCGTCAAACAGATCGCAGGCGGCGTAGTATCGAATATCTTCGATCCAGGTGGCCATGGAACCGGGATGATCCATGGTGCGCCTGATCAAATGCAGGGGGTCTGAGAACAGTTCCAGGACGGGGCCGAAGAGTTCCGACGGATCCCGAAAGCATTCCCAATCGCATTGCCGGCAGGCTTTTTTCTCCGGCAGGGGCCGAAGGTTCCGGATATCCATCTCCCACAAACGGCCGAAGTCGTCATGGCCCCGGTACCCGCAGGGATAGGTGTGGCCATCAGCCGCGCTGACGAAGAGAAAATCGATTCCGCCCCGGCACCCGTAGGGGAGATCTTCCTGTCCATACCCACCGTACTGGCGAACCAACGCTTCTATGGAGGCGATAGGTGAAAAGATGCGAAGCCGGGAACGAAAACCGCGAATGGCGGACGCCAGGGCGCCGAAAAGCATCCTTTTTTCATCGGCAGCAAAACGGACCACATCCTCTTCTGCAGTGGCGGCATAAACGGCTGAAAGATCCTCCGAGTGGGATTCAGTATCGATGCTCATGGGGTAGCAGGTGTTGGCCATGGTGAATCCCAGGTCCACCGCCCGCCGGTAAAAGTTTTTAAAGGCGGCGGCATAACGCCGGTAAAAAACCTTCAGGTACCGATCATCGGAATTAAAATCGGATCGGTGCAACGCGGCGGTGGCATCCCCCCCCCACATTGCGATTAATCCCCAGATTGGCAGCCGGATAGATGCCGGCCCGGTGGAAGATCGGCACCGCTTTTGCAATGCCGGCGACCACACCCGGGAACCCGCGCATCCGTTCGTGGATTTCGTCGACTCCGGAGTCAAGGCTGATCCAGAAGTTGCGGAGAGGCGTGTCGGCAAGCTGATCCGCCATTTTTTTGATCCGATCTTCAAAACCGGTTTTTCCCGATCCTGCAAACATATATCCGTTGGTCCCCGTGCGGATAAGCGGGATTCCGGCTTTGCCCGCGTAGCGCATCAAATCCGCCAGGCGCCGGAACTCCATCAGGGGCTCCCCGCCGGTAAAAGAGATGGCCGTCACGTCCTGGCTGGCGGCGGCATCGATGGTCCGTTTGATGAGATCCGTATCAAGGGTGGTGCGTTCAAAGGATTCTGTACGCCGCATGCCGCATTGGGGGCAAATTGCATTGCACCGGTCGGTGATCTGAACCACAACCTGGCCTGGAATGCGATTGCCTGCAACGGATCGTAAAAGGGATAAAATGTTGATCATCTTTAGACGCCTTTTCCCGTTACGAGACCTTTGAAAAAAGGCCTTTTGGTCCGATTAAAGTCTCACTGCCAAAGCGATTATGTCAGGAACCCTTCGCCTGAATCCGCCGTTTCAGATCAGGACGCCGTTGACCGGTATACCGGGGCTCGCCTGGAATCAAAAGGAATGACGGTGGGTTCCGTATCGGAATCGGTCGTGCTTTCGGTAACACTGTTCAGTATGGAGGTGGCGATGTGGTCGGGAGACTGTTTGGCCTTTTTTTTCATATCCGCCATGATGTTGCCGATCTCTTCCGGTGTCTGGATTCGGCTTGTGGCAACCGGCATCTTTAGAACGCCGGCACTCACCGTGATGAGGGGGAAGCATTGTTTTCGACCGTCGCGGCCCTTCCCTTCAATACACCCCTGCTCTATGGCTTTGGTATCATAGAAGCTTTCGACATTGATGCGGAACGTTTCCCCGATCTCCCAAATCTCCTGTTCGATGATAGAAAGCGGCTGTCCCTTTACCCCGAGGAAAAAATCATCCCCTCCGATATGGCCGGCAAATCGATCTGCCGACTGGGCACGGCTTTTCAATAGTTCAGCAAACAGCAGAATGACCCTGTCCCCCTGGCGGAAACCATATTTGTCATTGTATACCTTGAAATAGTCGAAATCGAAGTAGGAGATCACATAGGCCTCGTCCACGTTGTGCAGCGCCTTGGAAAGGTACTCGTAAATCATTTTGTTGCCAGGGAGTTTGGATAGGGGATTCTGGTCTGCTGCCTGTGCCAACTTTTTTTCGTTCACCATTTTGAGAAGGGAATGGGCGGTGAGAAAGCCCACGTATTTCATGCTGTTGGTGATCATGATCCCTTCCAAATTCTCGTGGGACAAAAACGTTTCGAGAATCTCCTCCACCGGCGTGTGGATATCCACCATGGGGATCCGGCTCATAAAATCGTCGATGGTACGGCCAAAGGTCGGGTTCAACAACAGGGATCGGCCGTATTCGGAGTAGGCGAACACCTTGATGGACTCTTCTCTGATGATCCCCAACGGCTTGCTGTTGTGGGTGACCACCGGCAGATAGGTCTGCTTCTGGTTTTTCTTGAAAATCTCCAACAGGCTCACCAGCTTTGTTTCATAATCGATGGGTTCAAGATACACGATTCTGGCCTGGATCAACGCTTTGTCCTTGGCGGCCTCATTGCGCTTCTCCGAAGCGGTCAAATCGTGGATATAATCGTAACTTGTTCTGAGTTTCCCGATATCCAGGGTCGGTTTTTGTACCAGGTAACCTTGAAGCAGGTCGCAGCCAATGGTTTTGCAGCACCAATATTCGGCTTCGGTTTCGACCCCTTCGGCAATGACCAGACTGCCCATGAGATGGGCGATCTTGACCATGCTCGATGCCAGAAGGCGCTTGTTGGTGTCGTTTTCGATATTCTGAATGTAGAAACGATCGATTTTGACATATTCCGGTTTGGTAAAATAGAGCAACTGGGTACCGGAAAACCCGGTTCCAAAATCATCAACGGCAATGCTGCACCCCAGGTTCCGCAGCATTTTCAGTTTTCCTATCAGGTTATCGGCCTCACAGATGGGATGCTTTTCAGACAGTTCCAGGCAGACCCGGTCTTTGGGAACCCGGCGGTTTTCCAGCAGGTCGAGCACCTTTTCAGGGTGAAATTCGGCGAAGTGAAACAACCGGCTGTCGATGTTAAAAAACAGCTTGGCGCGGCCCTCCCACGAGAACCGGCTGATTTTGTCAAATGCCGCCATGAACAGGTGCTGGTGGACAGGCCCCAGGATGTGATGATTAAAAGCATCGTCGAAAAAATCGGGTATCGATTCGAAACCGGCTTCCTCCACCTTGCGGATGAGTGCTTCATAGCCGTAGATGGCGCCCGTGTGGATGTTTACGATGGGCTGGAAGGCATAGTCGACAATTTCCAAATAACGCGCCCATTTTTTTGTGATATCTCCTGCCATTATCACTCTCCTCTTGTTCAATGGAATGCACAACCATCCTTCGCTTAAAGTAATTCAACTAAAGAGAACGAATTCGATTTTTAGCGAAATCGAAGCGAAGCGTCGCCATAATCTACGACTTCGTCGAATCGGAGAACACGGAGCTTAATGGAGATCTGTTAGGCAAATATTTTTCAGGTATGAGATTTTTATTTTCGATGAAATGAAAATTTTAATAAGCATATTCAATATCGACATTTATGACACATGCAGGCAGCGGGATCCATTGTGCCTCCTTTAATTTTATAAAATTCAAATCGAAGCCTAATTATTTTTGAATGAAGCATATGATACTAAAATCGTCCTGAACAAAACGAATAAATTATAAAATTGGAGAATGGGCATGGAGAAAAACAAGAAAATGATAAAGATGGACATCCTGAACAAATTCAGGGAAATGGAGGATGAAGTTGCCCGCACCATTCCGGAGGAGTGGCTGAAAAACGACTACTTTAATCGACTGAACCCCATTGAAAAAAAGCTTTTTAACAAAGCGGTGACCGAACTGGCATCCCGTGGGCTGGTCAAGTACACCCCCGGTTTGCCTCCGATAGTAAAGCTCACCCGAAAAGGGGAAATTCTGATTCACTATTGATGGAAATTCGAACTGGAAAGAAAACAGCTTCGTTTGATATTAAAAAGGAGGATGGGTGATGAAGGTGATGGCTCGTTTCGACAACCTTAAATTGCGTTACAAGATGATGACCCTATCTGTTTTGGGGGTGGCCCTTTTTCTATCTGGGATTTTATTTTATGTTCTTCCCACCATCGAGAGGAATATCATGCAGGAGAAAAATATTGCCACACAAAGTCTGGTGGAGATGGCGATTTCGATCCTTGAAAAGCACGCTGCTCTCGAATCCTCGGGTAAGGCGGATGCAGTAACAGTGCGCGCAAAGGCGCTCGAGGAGATCAATGGGCTGCGCTACGGAGACAATAATTACATCTGGAATTCCAACCTTGAATCAGAAATGGTTCTGCATCCGATCAAACCGGAACTCAACGGAAAAAGTATGAGCAAATTCCAGGACCCCAACGGCAAAAAACTGTTCAACGAGTTTGCAAGAATTGGAAGACAGGTCGGAAGCGGTTTCGTGGACTACATGTGGCCAAAGCCGGGAAGTGAAAAGCCATTGCCGAAACTATCCTACGTCAAACTTTTCCCAAACTGGGGCTGGATCGTCGGTACCGGTATATACGTGGACGATGTCACCCGACAGGTGTTTCTTCTGAACCTGAAGATCCTGGCCATCACCGGGTTGATCGGATTGATTGCGGTTGTGCTGGTCTTCGTCATTTCGCGGCGGATCGTAGAGGCGGTCAGGTTTGCCGAAAAGATGGCAGGCGGGGATTTGAACAGCAGTGTGGACATCGACCAAAAAGATGAGGTCGGCACTCTTGCCCTATCTCTGAACCAGATGACCATCCACCTTCGGGGTATGTTCAAGAACATTATCGATGGCGTGGGAACCCTTACTTCTTTCTCTACGGAACTCTCGGTTATTTCGCAACAGATGGCCGCAGGTTCGGAGCAAAGCTCCAATAAATCCCAGTCGGTCAATACTGCCACGGAAGAGATGAGCGCTCGCATACAAACGGTGGCAAAGGCCTCGGAATTGACTTCCAGCAACGTTCAAATGGTGGCTACGGCTGCCGAACAGATGACCGCGACCATCAACGAAATCGCCAGAAATACCGAGGATGGGCGAATGACGGTAGACAGGGCGGTGGAAAAGTCGAAACTGACGTCGGCCCAAGTAGATGAGTTGGGCCGATCGGTCCAGCAGATCGGGAGGGTGACCGAAGCCATTACGGAAATATCGGAACAGACCAATCTGCTGGCGCTCAATGCCACCATCGAAGCTGCACGCGCCGGGGAAGCCGGAAAGGGTTTGCCGTGGTGGCAAACGAGATCAAGCAGCTCGCCAGGCAGACCGCGGATGCCACCACTGAAATCGAAAGCCAGATCACCAACATTCAGCTTAAAACGAAGACCGCCATCGGGGAGATTGATCAGATCACCCATGTGATTCATGATTTGAGCGAAATCGTTGTGTCGGTGGCAACGGCGATGCAGGAACAGTCGGCTGCCACGCGGGAGATCGCCAGGAATGTCAATCAGGCCGCCCAAGGCATAGAGGATGTGAATCAAAATGTGATGGAAAGCTCCCGGGTGTCCGGCGCCATTTCCCAGGACATGGCGGAGGTCAACCATGTGGCGAAGGAAGTGGCGTCCGGCAGTTATCAGGTGAGCCAAAGCGCCCAGGGCCTTTCCGTCCTGGCCGAGCAGCTACACCAGAGGATGAGCCGATTTAATATATAGCTTAATGGACATTTTCTGAGTGTTCGTCTTGGGGGCGGTATGGTATCGCTTCGTTTTTTAGCGGCGTCAGCATGACATCGACGAGAACGCCCAAGTGTAAACTGCGGGTCGCGTGTTCATTCTTGACAAAAGGACATTTGGTTAAGAAGAAGCCTTCTTTAACTACCTTTACTTTTTGGAATTGAGGGCGGGATACGACAATCGTTTATTTCAAAGTCCTTTGACGTAATCGTGGGCATATAGCCTTCCCCATAGTCCTTTCGATACAGATAAACGAGGGCGAAAACAGAGACACAAAGATCAGACTACCTTACAAAAACAATAAAAATATGAGATGCTGGCGGTGGAAGTCGACCCCGCATCCGGTAGAAATGGGCATTTACTTTTTTGTTGACGCTTTACCCGCAAGCACGGCAGCCACCTTTTCCTCCAGTTCATCCTTGTCGATGGGTTTGACGCAATACTCGCCGG
>CAZWAE010000034.1:0-10100 GCA_964631805.1 uncultured Desulfobacteraceae bacterium
TCGGCGGGCAGGTTTTCCATGAGCCAGTGCTGGTCGTGGCGCTTGCCAACAGAGGCGGTGACGCAGAAGTAATCCCCCTCGCTAATCCGGTTGACGGTCATGTCCGATTTGAAGTTGCCGTTGTGATCGAGCAGGGGGGCCAAGGCGATGCGGCCGTCTTCGGTGGGCACCTTCTGGCAGCTCATGCGGTTGAGCCAGGCTTCGGCGCCGGGACCGAAGATGCGGGTCTTGGCAAAGCGGGAAAGATCAAGAAGACCCGCCTTCTCCATGACATGGCGGCACTCGGCTTTCACATACTCAAAGGCGTTGTTGCGCTTCCAGCCGGGGTTCTCCCGTTGATCTTCGGAATTTTTTGTAAAGTAGTTGGGGCATTCCCAGCCGTAATAGTCCCCGAATATGGCACCGGCCTGCTTCTGATATTCGTAGATGGGGGCGGTGCGGTTGGGCCGGGCGGCGTCCCGCCAGTCGTTGGGGCAGATGATGGCATAAAGGCGCGGATAGGTGTCCTCGATCTTCTCATGGTTGTAGGCCCAGTTGGCGTATCCGCCGTAGCGGCGGCTGTCCACCGGCCACAGGTCGATCTCCGGCTCTCCGTTCATGATCCACCCCGCCAGATAGTGTCCGATGCCGCCGGCCTGGGTGATACCGAAGCTGTAGCCGCAGGCGTGGAAAAAATTTCGGAGCGGGTAGGCAGGCCCGACCAGGGGATCGCCGTTGGGGGTGTAGGTGATGGGACCGTCCGTCACATGCTTGAAACCGACTTCGCCCATGATGGGAAAACGATAGATGCCATTTTCAATGAAATCGGCGATGTGATCGAGGTCCGGCTGCAGTTCGGACTGGGCATAATCCCATGGCACGCCCCTGGGGTGCCACTGTTTCACCTTGCTCTCGTAAAGACCCAGGATCAGGCTGTCCATCTCCTGCCGGATGTAGATGCTACGGTCCGGGTCGCGCACCAGGGGCAGGTAGGCATCGCGATTTTCCACCACGTCGATGGCTTCGAAAAGAATGTGCGTATGTTCCCCGGCGATGGAGGGGATCTCCAGCCCCACCATTCTGGCCACCTGGGGCGCCCACAGCCCGCCGGCGTTCACCACGAATTCACAGGTAATGTCGCCCTTGTCCGTGTGAACCTTCCATTCGCCGGACGGGGTGCCGCTGATGCCGGTTACCCGGGTATGGGTGTAGAGCTCCGCACCATTTCTTTTGGCCCCGATGCTCATGGCCATGGTGATGCCGCTGGGGTCCACATCGCCGTCATCCGGCCAGTAAAGACCGGCGGTGAGACCTTCGGTGTTCATGAGCGGATGCATCTCCTTCATCTTTTCCGGTGTGATCCAAGAAACATCGAGCCCAAGGCAGCGGTTCATGCTGTAGATGTAGCCCAGCTCCTCCATGCGGCCGGGGTTGTCGGCGGTGCGGATGGAACCGGTGGTATGCCAGCCGGTGCTCTGGCCGGTTTCAGCCTCCAATTGCTGGTAAATCTCGATGCTCTTCATGTTGATCTGGGTGCAGTAGTAGTTGCCGTGGAAGAAGGAACAGTTGCCCGCGGCCATCCACGTGGATCCGGAGGTGAGTTCATGTTTTTCAATCAGGACCACATCATCCCAGCCGTATTTTGCCAGGTGATAGGCAACACTCACACCGATGGCTCCCCCGCCGATAACGACAACCCTTGCCTGAGTTTTCATAGCTCTATATCTCCTTAGGTTTTGAGGAAGGTGTCCTGCAATTGAGTATAACTATCCTTATCCGAACCGCGTTCCAATTGCCCCTTTTTTTCATCGATCGATTCATCCAGTTCCGGGAAATATTCTTTTTCATGTGCGATTTCCGCAAGCTTTTCGTGCCATTTGCAGAACGCATCGACATTATGGAGGGTATGGTCCGTATTCTTGGGCCCGCCTTTTTCAGCGAATTCCCTTATTCCTTTGATAGCATTCGGGTCTTCCGGCAGGTATAGCGGAACAACGAAGTCGTGCCTTGTCTGGAGCCAGATCTTGCGGTCGACTCTTTCACGTTTACAATCCTGAATAAATTTTTCCAGGCTGAAAAAGTTCAAATTTCCCAGGGCTCCCATAGCATGCCGGAGAATATGAACGCCATACATCCGCATCGTATTGCGGGAAAGTTCGGATTCCCGAACGGCGGAGGGAATATCGTTGAGAATGCTGGTGCTGCCGCCCGACTGGGCCGAAGCGAAACCGGTCACCCACAGGTTCAGGCGGGCCATCGCCGAATTGATAAGCGGCTGGCCGGGGTCGCTGTAGTCAAGTTCTCTTTCTGCTCCGAGAACATCGGGTATGCCGCCATGCACGCATCCGACACCCGGATTGAGCGTCTGCGCCAGCACCATCATAAAAAGCACCTGTGCGTGTACCTGGGTAAGAAGCGCTTCAGGGGTGGCAGGTCCGGAAGCTCCGGCAATGGTGAGATCCAAAAGCAGCAAATTGTTTCCCGCTTTGGCGCTCCGGATGAACGGTTCAACCATGGTTGGCATGAATGTCATGGAGGTGATCAGGCTGGTGCCATCCAACCAGTCATCGCGGTCCCGGAAAAAAAGCGTCTCCTCGTCGGACATATTCCGCGTATAGCTCATCTTCAAATCGGAAAAATAACGATCCATGAGCATGGCGCATTCAAAATCGGAAATTGTTTTATCGGTGGCCACCGGAACGCTGAAAATTCCCAGGCTGTCGGAATAATCGGCCGCGGTTTTAACAATTTCTTCAAATTCCGAATAATTGGCGCATTGCAGGTCCTCTCTGCCGGGTCGCAGCAGAAACGGCGGCGTCGCGCCGGTCCCGAAAGCGTTCTCTCCCGGATCCTCCGGCATATCCGTCGGTACCATATCGATGCAACTCTCCAGATAATCCTCTTTAAGTGGGATGAAAGGGGCCTTTTCACTCTCAAAGTCTATGGCGTCGGCTTCCGTCAAAAGTTCAACCAAAACCGGGCTGCCCGCGATATCGATTCCGATTTCAGTCAATATCCTGCGGGCGTTTCGATCGATTCGTTTATAGATTCTTTTCTCATTGGAGAGTGCATCCATATCAACAATTCTCTCCCTGGCGATATCCGCCTCCGGGCTGTTGGGATGCAGTGCTACAACTTTTTTATAGTAATGCTTGGCATTTTGGAATTCGTATTTCTGCTCCGCCGCTACCGCACTATCAAAAATTCTGATGATTTTTTTGGCACGTTTTCGCATTACACCAATCCTCCAAACCGGCGTATTTCAAAGCCGCGGAAAAATTGTTCGTCCCCTTATGTTCACGGTTTTATGCCCGTGCGTCATCCCTTCATCTCCTTGACCATCCGAACCGCCCCCGGTGCATCCGCACTGTACCCGTCAGCCCCGATCTCATTGGCAAAACTCTGGGTGACCGGTGCACCGCCGATGATGGTCTTTGTGCTGAGTCCCGCCTCCCTGACCGCCTTGACCGTGGCCTCCATGGCCGGCATGGTGGTGGTCAAAAGCGCCGACAGGGCGATGACATCGGCCTTTTTCTCAGAGGCCGCCTGAACGAACTTCTCACTGTCCACGTCGATGCCCAGGTCCACCACCTCGAAACCGGCGCCCTCCACCATCATGGCGACCAGGTTCTTCCCGATATCGTGGAGATCTCCCTTGACGGTGCCGATAACCATGGTCCCCTTATATTGGGCAACGTCACCGGAAAGATGCGGCTTCAACACCTCCAGACCACCTTTCATGGCCTTTGCGGCCCTGAGCATCTCCGGAACGAACAGGTCCCCTGCACTGAACTTCTCCCCCACATGATCCATGGCGGAGATCAACCCGTCGTTGAGTATCGACGAGAGGTCGGTCCCCGCATCCAGCTCCTTCTGGGTTAAGGTCTTCACCTCTTCGATTTGGAATGCCAAAACTGCATTGAATATTTCCTGTGTCGCCATGCGTGATTCTCCTTTCTGTGGCAATGGGCCGATTTATTTGCTTTTTGAAGGTTTTCCCGGACTTGCTATTCGTCGTGGGCATGAAGGTTAAACAAAATATCGTTTTCCAGATACATCTGCTCCAGCTTTTCCTGATGTTCCTCGAGCTGGGGATGTTGCCGGTTGACCAGTTCCAGCACCAGGTAGTTGATGATACAGGAGATGGTGGTGGGATACACGATCAACGGAATGGAGCGCGAAGGTGCCACCAGGGAAAGATGACCAAAGGGAATCACCGGACACAGGGTGTTGTCGGTAATCACCAGCAGGGTGTACCCGAGCCGCCGGGCCACCTTGCCCAGCTTGATCAGTTCGTTGGGATAGCGTGAAGTGGTGATGAGGACCACCAGCCCCTGGTCCGATGCATTGGTGAGCCAGTCGATGGCGGTGCTGTCGCTCCCTTTCAGAATCCGGACCCCCTTGCGGACCTTTGTCAGCGACCACCCCAGGTAGTAGGCAAAAGTATAGGAAACCCGGGAGCCCGCAACATATACCGCGGGGCTTTCCCACAGCAGGTCCACGATCTGAGACAACACCTTCATGTCGATGGATTCATAGAACTGCCGCAGATTGTTCATCTCCTCAAACACCACACGGTGCAGCAGGTCGGTGCCAGGGCCCTTCATCCCCGGCAGATCCACTCGATCCGGCAGGGTCAGTTCCGAATCCACAAAATCACGCAGCGCCTGAAGAAAATCCCCGTACCCTCCGTATCCCAGCTGTCCCACGAACCGAACCACGGTGGCCTCGCTGACTTCACAGGCTTCGGAAAGTTCTTTGGTGGTCATGAACACTGCTTTGCGGGGATTTTGAATAATGTAGCTGCCCAGGATCTTTCCCTTGGGGGTCAGGGTGTCCAGTTGATTCACGATCCCTTTAATGACCGGGTTTGATTGAATTTCCGACATTATGGTTTCCTTGAAAAGGATTTTTGTAATATTTATTTCATTTTGATAATTTTATACAAACACCTTTATTTAAAGCCCTTTATTACTATATTTATTCGTTGTCAAGAAGCATTATGCCGTATTATCCCCTCAGGTTATTTTTATTATTGACATATTTTATTTCATCCGTATACCATCGGCCGAAATGACCTGCGTAACGGGTTATTTCAGCCGGATAGATACGATTTTTTAACGACACAAGGAGTGTCCATCCGGAAATGGTAGATTTGGGTTCCTGGCAAGGATCGAGAGAGTTTTCAACCCTAGCAATCGCAAGGCGAATGCTTGCTCAAGGAATAGCCTGCTATTTCGAGGATTGAAAACGATTGAGGACGCCGCCAGGGACCGAAAGATGCCGTTTCCGGACAGACACTGGGGAGAATGTATGTTCTGGAAAAAAAAGCCTCTTTGGGGACACAAACCCAGGCTGAAGTCCAGCTACGATGCCGTGATCATCGGCGGTGGACTGCACGGCCTTGCAACGGCCTACTACCTGGCCAAAGTGCACGGCATCCGGGATGTGGCGATTCTAGAAAAACGCTATATCGGGTTCGGTGGTGCCGGCCGGAACACGGCCATCGTACGGGCCAACCAACGAACGCAGCATAATGTCCCCCTCTACAAGGAGGCCCTGGACCTTTGGCCGGTCCTCACCAGGGAGTTGAACTTCAACCTGATGTTCAACAATTGCGGCAACCTGAACCTGATGCACAGCGAAGCGGCCATGAAGGCCGCCCGCATGAACATCGCCACCGCCCAGTTCCACGGCGTGGAAAGCCACCTCATAGATGCCAAAGAGGCAAAGGAACTGGTGCCGGCGCTGAACATCTCCGAAGATATCACACATCCCATCCATGGGGCCATGTACCATCCCCCCGGGGGAGTTGTCCGCCATGACGCCGTGGTATGGGGTCTTGCCAAGGGATGCGCCAAACACGGTGTGCACATTCATCAGCAGACCGAGGCCACTGCCATCCATACCGAAGGCGGAAAGATCACCGGCGTTACCACCCCAGCCGGCCGCATCCACACCCCACGGGTGCTGGTGAGCGCCGGCGGTTACAGTGCCGGCTTGATCTACCGGATGCTGGGGATGCGCCTGCCCATTTCTGTGCTCACCATCCAGGCAATGGTGACCCAGCCGCTCAAACCGCTGCTCGACCACGTGATCTCTTCCGGTGCATACCACTGCTACGCCAATCAGACCCTGAAGGGAGAGATCGCCACCGGCGCCCATATGGATCCGTGGCCCAACTACACCACCCAGAACACGGCCCACTATATCAAACACCAGGCCGAATCGCTGTCAGACTGGCTGCCCTGCCTGCGCGGCGTAAAGTTTATGCGCATCTGGGGGGGGCTTGCCGACATGACCCCGGACATGGCGCCCATCATGGACGGCAACGACCCCATCGAAGGCTTTTACATGGACTGCGGGTGGGGCTATTTCGGGTTCAAATCCTGCAGCGCCGCCGGAAAGTACATGTCGGAATATATGGCCACCGGCACTTGTCCTGAAATGCTGAAGCCCTTCAACCTGCGCCGTTACGAAAATCACCGGCTGATGGGAGAAACCGCGGCCCTGGTCAGTTACACGCCGGATAATTAAGGAGAATCATCATGGCATTGACGCTCACCTGCCCTATCTGCGGCAAACGCAACGGATATGAATTCCGCTACGGTGGGGAAGACAAAGGACCGCGTCCGGCGGAAGAGGGGCTGACCCCCGGCGAATGGTGCGATTACGTCCATATGAACAAGTGTATTGCCGGCATCCAAAAGGAGTGGTGGTTTCACCGCGACGGATGCGGCGCATGGTTCACCACCTACCGCGATACGACCCGAAATCTGGAAGTGCAAAAACCGGAGGCGAACTGATGAACAGGCTATCCAATTTGCCAACGCTTCGAATCGACCCCTCGCAAAAGCGGTCCCTGAACTACCGGGGGAAAACGTACGACGGGGTGGCCGGCGACACGGTGGCAACGGCACTTTTTGCCGGTGGCGTCCGGATCTTTGCCCGCAGCTTGAAATACCACCGGCCCCGCGGGCTCTACAGTCTCGACGGCGAGTGCAGCAACACCTGCATGGAGGTCGACGGCATCCCAAACGTGCGCACGGAAAACACGCTGCTGAAAGAGGGCATGAGCGTCAAAGCGCAAAATGTATTGGGATCGGCCGATTTTGACGGGTTGTCATTCATCGACAAGCTGGACTGGATGATGCCGGCCGGCTTTTTCTACAAGGTCTTCCACAAGCCCGCATCCCTGTGGCCGGTGGCCATGAAGCGGATCCGAAAGGCTGCCGGCCTGGGCGTCATCTCCGCCGACTACCGGATGAAGGGCCGATACGATGAAGCGTTTATCAAAGCCGAGGTCACCGTTATCGGCGGTGGGGTCGCCGGCATGTCCGCCGCTCTTTCCGCAGCCAAATCCGGGGGCCGGGTCATTCTGCTGGAATCCCGCCCCCACCTGGGGGGATCTTTCGATTACCGGGTAACCCATACCGGTGATGGTACCCCCCTGTACCAGCGGTCAAGGGAGGTGGCCCGGCAAGTGGAGGAAACCGGCAATATCAGGGTATTCAAGCACACGGCCATGGTGGGTGCCTACACCAACAACCTCATCACCGCCTTTCAGGTGGGCGGGACCGGCCATTCCTTCACCGAGCGTTATATAGAGATCCGCTCGGACAGCGTCGTGGTGGCCACCGGCTGCATCGAACGCCCTCTGATTTTCGAACACAACGAGCGCCCCGGCGTCATGCAGGTGGGTTGTGCCCATCGTTTGGCCCGCTCCTACGGGGTGCTGCCGGGCAGCGAGGCGATTTTTTCCGTGGGCCACGATCCGGGTCTGGAAGCCGCCGTCGATCTCTTCGACCTGGGGGTGAAAATCGGGTGTGTGGCGGACATCCGGGAAGACGGCCAGAACCCCGACCTGATAACGGCACTGGCGGAACGCAAGATCCCGCTGCTCAAAGGATGGGTGGCAACCCGGGCCCATGGGTGTAAAAAAGTTAAAAAAGTCACCTTGTCCACCATTGAAGGCACCGTGAAACGACAGTTCCCCTGCGATCTGCTGGTGGCCTCCGCCGGTCTGACCCCGGTGACCGGACCCCTTGTCCTGGCCGGCGCAAAAATGGGTTACGACAGCCGCACCGGCTACTTTCTGCCCACCGAACTGCCTGATAAAACATTTTCAGCCGGACGCATCAACGGCCTCAACCATCCGGATGCCATCGAAGCTTCGGGCAGGCTGGCCGGTTTAAAGGCCGCAGCGGCAGCCGGTTTTGAAATGGATAAAGCGGTTGCAGACGCGGAAAGTGTTTTGTCGGCGCTTCCCGGTCCGGAACGCGGGTGCAAGCTGGTCACCGCCCCGGTTCGGGGACGCAAGAGTTTCATCTGCTTCGATGAAGACGCGACCATTAAAAATGTCAAACAAGCCATTGACGGGGGGTTCGATGTTCCCGAACTGATCAAACGGTTTGCCGCCGTGGGCCTGGGACCGGGCCAGGGCGGCATCCCGGGGCACAATCTGCCCCTTTTCGTCGCCAAGTACACGGCATCCGTCAACACGCCGGTGCCCACCACGATGCGACCGCCGCTGGTGCCCACTTTCCTGGCCACCTACGCCGGCTACAACCATCACATGTTCAAGCACACCCCCCTTAACGACTCCCAGAAAGCGGATGGGGGAATCTTCCGCAACATCGGCGTCTGGCAGCGGGCCCGATACTTCTCTGCAGATTTCGAATGCAGAGAGGAGATCCTCAATGTGCGCAACAATGTGGGCATGCTGGACGGATCGACCCTGGGCAAGTTCCGCATCCACGGACCCGATGCCTTGAACGCCCTTCAACGGGTTTACGTGTCGGACATGAGCAAACTCAAAACGGGCCGCATCAAGTATTCGGCCATGTGCAACGATGACGGCTGCGTCATGGACGACGGTGTGGTGGTCAAGCTTAAGGAAAACGATTACTACTTCACCACCTCCACCGGACGCGCCGGGCAGACCGTGGAGTGGATCCGATATCACACCCGTTTCGATGGGTGGAATTTCAGCCTGGTCAACCTGACCGATGCCCTGGGGGTCATCAACATCTCGGGCCCCAATGCGCGTAAGGTGCTGGCCAAGGTAGTGGACATTGATCTCTCCAATGAGGCCTTTCCCTTCTCCGGATACCAGGAGTTTCTCCTCGCGGACACCATCTCTGTACGCGCCATGCGACTCGGCTTTGTGGGGGAGCTTTCCTACGAACTTCACGTGCCCTCATCCTACACCCAGGCGGTGTGGGATATGATAAAAGAGGCCGGCGCCGAGTTCGGCATCCAAAATTTCGGCGTGGAAGCCCAGAACGTGCTGCGGATGGAAAAGTGCCACATCATCCTCGGCTCCGAATCGGAACAGCGCACCAACCTTTTGGATCTGGGCCTGGGCTTTCTGTGGGCCCGGGGAAAAGCCGATTCCAAAACGGTGGGGGTTGTGGCCCTGCGCCAGGCGGAAAACGACGAGGGCCGGCTCAAGCTGGTGGGCATCCGAATGGCGGACGACTCGCGGGCCGCCCGCGACGGCGCCCTGATTGTCGACCACAAGGTGCGCGGCTACGTGGCCACCATGCGCAAGAGTTTTACCACCGGTGAAGCCGTCGGCATGGCCCTGGTGGAATCACAACTGGCTGAGATCGGAACCCGGCTGGAAATTTATGAGGATGAGTGCAACGACGTCCGGCTGCATGCCAGAGTCGTTCCCATGCCGTTTTATGATCCAGGGGGCGAACGGATGAAGTCATAGGCCACAGGTGTCATCCTAACAGAATGATTTGATAGGCCAGTAATTCAGTGATGATTGGAAATGACAAGATTCAAATCACAAATATCAAACAATATCCAATCATCCAATCATCCAATCTTGAAATCCCAAACGATGTCTCGCAAATAGGGTTTGGAACATTGAATATTGGTCTTTGGGATTTATTTGGTATTTATTAGCCCGCCGTCTTTTTGGCGGAGTGCTTGGCATTTGTGATTTCATAACAAACGAATAAGGCACGGCCATTTTTCTCTGAGTTGGCCCTAAGGACTGCCTTTTAGGATAAATTAAAAGGATCCCATCATGGTTGAATTAAAGAGGCGATCACCGGTGCAGTTCGACGCCAATCCCCTTGCTACGGAGATACGGGACAGGTGGACGG
>CAZWAE010000034.1:10200-23545 GCA_964631805.1 uncultured Desulfobacteraceae bacterium
CCGGTGCAGTTCGACGCCAATCCCCTTGCTACGGAGATACGGGACAGGTGGACGGTGGCACTGGAGTACGAAAAAGAGGGCCGCGGCCCCTGGATAGCGGACCTTTCACATAAAACCCGCTGGGACCTGCAGGACCTTGAAATTGATGCGCACACCCCCTGCGATCTGGCCGTTCCGGAAACACCGGGCGAATGCACCTTTGCGGATGCCACGCTGATCAATCGCCAGAACCGGACGCAGGCGTCGATCTTTCATTTGGGTGCTGCCGCACCGGCAATGCCCGAATTCCCCGGTTACACCGATGTAACCGAATCCACAGTATTTCTGGCCATGTTCGGCCCCAATACCTTTTTCATCGCCGAACGGTTGACCAACCTGGATTTTCTGGATCCCGGGAAAAAAGCGCCCTTTTTGCTACAGGGGCCCTTTTGCCACATCCCCTGCCAGATCGTCACCCTGGAAAAGGCGGCAGACGGCGCCGGGGGATTCCTGTTGACCTGCAGCCGGGGATATGGAGATTCCATGGTTGCCGCTATCATGAAAGCCGGCGATGGGCCCGGCCTTCATCCGGCCGGGGAAAACCGCTTCACCGGCTGGATCCAAACCCTCTCCGGGTAACACGGTAAAAGATGGCGGAAACCTTTTTAATAAAAAACACTGTAGTCCTTTCTTTATTAAAGCGTTACGATCGTTTAAACGGATCATTCACACGCAGCATTTAACGGAGGATATCATGAACAAAAAATATGATGCCATTATCATCGGCGCCGGTGTCATCGGCACCCCCATTGCCTACGAGCTATGCAAACGGGGCTACAAAACCCTCAACGTCGACAAACTGCCCGATGCGGGGGAAGGATCCACTGCCGGGTCCTGCGCCATCGTCCGCGCCCACTACTCCACCGAAGACGGCGTGGCTTTTGCCTACGAGGGCTTCAAATACTGGCTGGACTGGGAAAACTACCTGGACCACGTTGAGGATGAAAAGGGATTGGCCAGATACATGAACACCGGTTCCATTCTCATCAAATCCAAAGGCCACAAATGGCAGAACGTCAAGAAACATTACGACAATGTCGGCGTGACCTATGAAGAATGGGACAACGAGACCATCCTCAAACATGTGCCGGTGCTGGATCTGCATGAGTTCTGGCCGGTGAAGCGGCCAGAAGATCCGGCATTCTGGGAGGATTCCGAAGAGATGATCGAAGGCGCGCTGTTCTGCCCCGAAGGCGGGTATGTGAATGACCCGGCCCTGTCCGCCCACAATATCATGCGCGCGGCCGAGGCCAAGGGGGGCGAGTTCATGTTCAACGCCCAGGTCACGCAAATCCGCAGCGCGGAGGGAAAGGTTGTCGGCATCACCCTGGCCGACGGCACAACGATCGATTCCCCCGTCGTGGTCAACTGCGCCGGTCCCCATTCCTTCAAGATCAATCAGATGGCCGAAGGTGTCTGGGAGGGATGCAACATCAAGACCAAGGCCCTGCGGCACGAAGTGATGTACTGCCCTTCTCCCGAAGGATACGATTACCTCAATGACGGTTACCATCAGAGTGATGGCGACATCGGCTGCTATGTTCGGCCCGAAGTGGGCAACCTGTTCCTCATCGGCTCTGAAGACCCGGAATGCGACCCCCAGGAGTGGGTGGATCCCGATGAATTTTACGCCGGAAGGGGTGGCCACGGCCGCGACAACCAACTCACAGATGAACAGTGGAAGGCTCAATGCTACCGTTTGGGCCGGCGTATTCCCACCCTTCAGGTGCCCAACCAGCCCAACGGCGTGTGCGACCTCTACGACTGTTCCGACGACTGGATCCCCATTTACGACAAATCCGACCTGGGGGGCTTTTACATGGCAGTCGGCACCAGCGGCAATCAGTACAAAAACGCACCGGTGGTGGGCGCCATGATGGCGGAATTGGTGGATGCCTGCGAGAAGGGACTGGATCACGACAAGGAGCCTTTCCAGTTCAAGATGAAATACACCGGGCGCACACTGGATGTCGGTTTCTTTTCCCGAAAACGGGAGATCAACACCAACTCCAGCTTTTCCGTCAACGGTTAAAGCAGGTAGGATCCAATTCGAATGAAGATCTATGTCTGCATCAAACACGTGCCGGATTCGGCGGCCACCATCACCATCGAGGGAAAGAACCGGATCAACGAAAAGATCACTTTTCTGATGAACCCCTACGATGAGCACGCCGTCACCGAGGCGGTCCGAATCAAGGCATCGATTCCCGGCGCGGAGGTGATCGGTCTCTGTCTGGGAAAGGCCGCGGCGGAAAACACCCTGCGTTCGGCCATGGCCATGGGGGCCGACCGGAGCATACTCATCGAGACGGACCGCGCCCACGACAGCATGGTCACCGCCCGGATGCTGGCGGCCGCCATTGGTGCCGACGGGGTGCCCTTTCTCATTTTCACCGGAAAGGAATCCATCGACGGCGAAGGGATGCAAACCCAGTTCCGGCTGGCGGAAAATTTGAACCTGCCCGTGGCCACCAACGTGGTCAAGGTGGATCTGGACGGGGAGACCGTTTTGGCGGAATGCGAACGGGAGGCGGGGAACATCGATCTTGTCCGCCTGTCCACTCCTTGTGTTCTCGCTGCGGGACGAGGCCTCAACTCTCCGGGATACCCCACATTCCCGGACATCGTGAAATCACGCAAAAAGGAGATCAAAAAGATAGCTGTAAATGAACTGGCCATTGAAACCGCCGCAAGCGGCATGGTCATCGAAGAACTGGTTCCGGCCGTAGAGCAGCGAAATCCCAGACCGCTCACGGGTAGCGCCAGAGAGGTAGCGGAACAGATTGCGGAGATCCTGGAAAACGAGGCAAAGGTGATCTGATGATGCAAACCGTCGGACTGCTCGTGGAATTTGAGGATGGCCGGGTCAAGACCGCCAATTTCGGGATGGCCACGGCAGCCCGGGGAGAGAACCGACACCTGGTGGCACTGGTGGTGGACGCTTCTGCCGTTGAAGCGGAAAAGGCACTGGGGCCGTTTGGTGTCAGCCGTATCGTGAATGTTGAGACCGGCACCGGAACAAGCAGTTGGGACCCAGCCGCCCGTGCCGCCGCGGTGGTGGCGGCCATGGAAAAATTCGAAATCACCCAATTGATAGGCCTGACCAGTCAAAGCGGCAGGGAGGTGCTGCCCCGCATCGCCGCCCGCCTGGATGCCCCCCTGGTCATGGACTGCATCGACATCGATATAGACGGCCGGCGGGTGAAAACCTCCCAGTATTCAGGGAAAACCATCGCCACTATCGCGATGGCGGGGAAATATTTTATCTACGGCCTCAGGGCCAATGTCGTTGCGCCGGTGCCCCATTCCACCCGAACGGAGATCGTCCCCTTCACTTTTTTGCCTGAACCGGATGATCGCTACCACGTCCTTGAAACCCGATCCGGCAACAGCGGCACCCGGCCCCTCTCGGAAGCAGATATCATCATTTCCGGGGGCCGGGGTTTGGAAAACGGGGAAAACTTCAACCTGCTCCATGACCTGGCGTCCAGACTGGGCGCCGCCGTAGGGGCCTCTCGCGTGGCCGTTGACAACGGATGGGTGCCCTACACCATGCAGGTGGGACAAACCGGTGCAAAGGTCAACCCAAAGGTTTACATCGCCTGCGGTATTTCCGGTTCCATCCAGCACTATGCCGGCATGAAAACATCGGGAATGATCATCGCCATCAACAGCGATCCCCATGCGGCTATCATCTCCAACTGCGATTACTTTGCCGTGGGGGACCTGTTCGAAATTCTGCCGCAAATCACCGTCGCGATAGAAGCAGTGAAAAAGGCGGGTATCAATGGAGAATAAAGACGGGCTATTTGCCGGAAGTCGACGTCTGGGTCAGGATGCCCCGTTCAAACACTTCAAAAGCCAGGTCCAATGTGGTTTTTAAATAGTCTTTTTTCTTGTCCAGGGACATTTTACTGGATTCCCACAACACAACTCCGCAGAACATCCCCCATAAAATATCGGCAAGGGCAACGGGATGCTTTTCGATGAAAACCGCTCGATCCATACCCGCTTCAAATATGTTGGCTATTTTCCCCAACGCCCGCCGGGACAGGTCCGAAATTTCATCGATCACCTCCGGCGAGATGTTTTTCAGGGTTTCACTGGATTGGAGATGGAACATGTTGATCAGCGCCGGGGCATCGAAGTCATACACGTCCAGCAGCACCTCTTTTAAGGCTCTCAGTTTCTCCTGCGGATCGCCTTCCGTTTCGAGGTGCTCAAGCCGTATCAGCATGAATTGAAGTATCCGAAGCGACAGGGATGCATAAAGGTCCTCTTTATTTTTAAAATAGATATAGAGGGTCCCCGGACTCAACTCCGCCTCCCTGGCGATGTCCTCCATGGTGGTTTTGTTGTAACCTTTGGCCGAAAATACCCTTTTGGCTGCCACGATGATCTGTTGGCGGCGCCTCTCCTTCTCCTTCTTTTTTCTTTCCTGGATACCCATGATATCGGATCTGTACCTTTTGGTGTTTAGGGCTTCGGGTGACGAAACGAATTGACGAATCCGGTTCCCTGTTCCCTCCGCGCGGTTCCTCTCAATCTCTCCATTAAATGACCTCCGTCAAAGCCGGAGGGTTACCGATGAATATTAAGACAATATAGCATATCGAAGCGATAACCGGAACAGGGTAGATGATTTTCCTTCAAAAACCGGACCTTTTCAGGAAATCGTTCCGTATAATAGTATTTCAGCCTTGATTATTGTCAACCGCAACACCTATAATCGATTCACCCGTTTCCGGAAACAGCAAGCTTGGCATACACAACACACGAATGACTTAAGCTATTGAAATGAACCGAACCTTTTGGTTTTTCCATCCCATCTCCATTTTCATCTTCTCCATTCTGGCCCTGGTCGCCTCACTGTTTTTATATATTTACTGGTATATAGAGGTCAGCACCGGCCTCAAGGCGGTGGTCAAGAGGTTCAACCTTGAGGCCGGCCAGGTCCTGGAACCCCAGACCTGGCTGGTTATTCTCGTGTTGTCAATCCTGGTGGGGTTGATTCTTTTGGGAATTTTCACCATATTCGTCTATAATCAAAAAACACTGCAACTGTACCGTCTGCAACACAATTTCATCAACAACTTCACCCACGAGCTGAAAACCCCCGTCACCTCGATGAAGCTTTTTCTGGAAACCTTCCTGAGGCACGAATTGTCTGCGACGGAGAGGGAAAAATATATTGAATACATGCTTCAGGATGTGAGCCGGTTGTCGGAAAACATCAGCCGGATACTCAACCTCGCCAAACTGGAAGCCAAGAGTTATGAAGGCGAATTTATCTCGACAGATCTGCCGGAGATGTGCAATCACTTTGTCAGCGACAACCGCCGCCTGTTTTCGGGTTGCCGCATCACTATCCACCATGACCGGAAAACACCGTTGCGGTGCGCCGTGGACCGGCCCCTGTTCGAAATGTTTCTGATGAATCTGATCACCAATGCCATCAAATACAACAATTCCGATGTTCCGGGAATCGACGTTTCATTCGAAATGTCCAACGGGAATGTGACGATCCGCTTTGCCGATAACGGTATCGGGCTGGACCGGACCGAAATCAAGAAGATCTTCAGGAAGTTTTACCAGATCGGCCGGCCGTTGAAAATGACCACCAAGGGCAGCGGGCTGGGGCTCTACCTGGTCCAGAGCATCGCCCGGATCCATAAGGGAAAAATTGTCGCTGACAGCCCGGGAGGCGGAAAGGGGTCCACATTCACCCTGACCCTTCCCTGCTAGGGACATTTGCTTTCACGAAAAAACGCGGGAATCGCCATGAAAAACAAAAACAAGTTCAGGATTTTGGTCATAGAGGATGAACTCCATATCGCCGAAGGATTGAAACTGAACCTGACGCTGAACGGATATGAAGTGAGGATCTCAATGGATGGCATAGCCGGAATCCAGCAGTGGAAGGAGTGGCAGCCGGACCTGATCATACTGGACATCATGCTGCCGGGAATAGACGGATTGTCCGTTCTGCAGAACATACGCCTTGAAGATGAGAAGGTGCCGATCCTGATTCTGTCGGCAAAGGGAACCGCAGATGACCGGATACGGGGTTTTAGCTACGGTGTGGATGATTACCTGGCCAAGCCGTTCAACCTCGATGAATTTTTACTGCGGGTCGAGCGCCTGCTGACAAGGGTATCCTGGAACCGCGGTAATGGGGCGGTGGAGCCGCCGGGTCATCTCAACCTGCCCGCTACCTATTCTTTCGGCCCCAACCGGATCGATTTTGCCAATTCTACCGCCCAGTGCCGAAATGGCACCATCACCCTCACCGGGCAGGAGGTCAAGCTCCTGAAACTGTTCATTCTCAATCGGGGAAAACCCTTGACGCGGAACAAACTGCTGGAGATCGGCTGGGGATACACCGGCGGCATGACCACCCGGACAGTGGATAATTTCATTGTTCGATTAAGGAAATATTTCGAAGAATCCCCCAAAAAACCGGTCTACTTCAAAAGTATCCGCTCCGTTGGATATCTGTTCGACCACGAGGAATGAAAAGGATGGGTTCAAGGGGGCAAGGACTCCAGGGTTCGAGGGAAAATTCAAAAACACCAAGGATTTCAGGGCACTTTTACCCTTGGCCCCTTAAATCCTCGAACCCAGCAGTTCATCCTATAAAAACAGACAGGTTGTCCCGCCGGGCACTGGCTTGCTGCAGGGTCACCTGGATGAAGTCTTCGGGTTTCAACTCCAAACCGCCGGACAGGGGCAGCTCACATTCCAGCATGTAGCCTTTCAGCAGGATCTGATAGTGGTGGCGGCGTTTGGTCAACACGATCGCCTCCTCCTTCCGGCCGATCTGTGTCTCAAGATATTTCAAAAGCCAGTAGCGGCTCCGGTTCCGCTGGATCATGGAAACACGGCTCATGGGGAGATCCAATGTCTGGATAATCCGGTTGACCTCATCGGCAGAATAGGCTTTTTCCAAACCGAATACCGCCCGTATCTGCCGCTGGGTCACGAGATCGAAATATTTTCGGATGGGTGATGTGGCCGTAACGTACGCATCCAATCCGAGTCCCGAGTGAGATTCCGGCTTTGTGCTCAGTCGAAACCGGTTGAGCATCCGCCTTTGCATATAATTCTGAAACAGGGTTCCCTCTTCACCCGAATAGAGCCGCGCTCTCGGATCGGGCTGGGAGCGGTACACAGCCGGCATCTTTTTCTCAGCAAGAAATTTGGCCATCAGCCAATTGGCCATGATCATGATCTCCGCCACAAGACGCCTGCCCGGACTCTCCCGGTTGACGCGATTGACGGTAATCTCCCCATCATTCCCAAGCCAGATATGGATATCCGGCAGATTGATCTGAACGGCTCCCGAAGAAAGGCGCTTCCGTCTGAAATTTTCGGCGATGTTGCACAAGATCCCGATATCCTGATTGTCATCCGCCATCAGGTTGACGTCATAATAACTCAATTGGTCCTGAACACGGATAAGGCTGGGGAAAATCTCCCAATCGACCACTTCGGCCCGGGTATCGATCTTGATCATCAAACTGATGGCGGGACGGGGTTCTCCCGCTTTCAAACTGCAGAGCCCTTCGGCCAGGCTCGAAGGCAGCATGGGAATCCGCTGGTCCGGGGTATAGATGGAACTGCCCCGATCAACACCGGCCTGATCGATGGCACTCCCCCGTTTAATGAAATGACCGACATCGGAGATGTGAACCCCGAGCTGGAAATAACTGCCGCAGCTTTCAATGCTCAAAGCGTCGTCGAAATCAAGGGTGGACTGTCCGTCAATGGTCATGGCGGCCAGATGGGTCAGGTCTTTTCGAACGGCATCGGATGAAAAATCGGTATGGAATTCCTTCAAGCGGTCGGCGTATTGAATCACTTCCCGGTCGAATTCGATGGGAATTTCAAGCCGATGAAGCTCGATATTTTCATCTTCCGTAAACACACCGGCTTTGACCAGCACCGGGAAAAGGCTGTCGCTGCGGTCGAAACCGGCTCTTTCCAAAATGGCTTTCGCCAAGGGATATTGCGGGCTCTCTTTATCGAACAGAAAATAGGATTTTAAGATATTCAGGAATTTACGATATTTTTCATCAACGATTTCCGCTTCTGTCCCGGTATCCTGCCGTCTGAAGCGTTTCAACCAGGCTGCACCCTCGTCGGTGAGGCGCTGCCTGCGCGCGGCTTCCCTGTGCCGGACGGTGATCTCTTCCACCTTTTCTTCCGAATTGGGAAAAAATCGATCGGGATTGAATTTGAAATAGAGATTGTCTTTGAAAAGGGCCCGGACAACAGCAGGTTCATGATCTCCGGTGCGATTTTTGGGGAAACAGAATTCCGTCATGGTGGATAGGTCTATCCATTCCTGCTCTGTATTGAGCACCTCCCACAATTCCTGGATATCGATGTCTCCCAAAAGGGCGTTTCGCCGCCCTGCGATGGCCTTTAGGGTGTTCACTATCTTGTCCCGGCCCATGGCAAGATCCAGACGCACCTCCCCCTGGTGCGACAAACGGCCGGCGGACAGCTTGACCTCCCGGTTGGATTCCGTCAGAAGTCTGAGCCTCTTTTTCTTGACCTCCAGAACCACTGCGCATAGTATTTTTTGCTGATCGATATATTCAACGACGTATCCCGATTCCATAACGGATTATCATAACAATCGCCATTTTGAAAGTCAACGACCGGAACAGGCGGTGAAGGTTTAAGCGGCTGAGTTGAAATAAGTCAATAAACGCATATGTTATAAAAGCTTCGAATCAACTGCGGCAACCAGGGCATCCGTCCCAACGGGGATGGGATCGGCTGCCCGACTGAAAACAGGTCCCCGAGCAGGAAAACCCGAGCCATCAATGAAATCCATTGCGCTGCTAAAACCATATATCCTGGAAAACCGTGGGATCATCATCGGCGGCGTGCTTTGCCTCATCGCTGTGGATATGCTCCAGCTGTTTATCCCGCGGATTGTCAAATGGGCAGTTGACGATCTCACCGCATTCCGGGCCACCCCCCAGCTGCTGGTGCGGTACGCCCTTTATATCGTGGCCGTGGCCGTCATGATCGGTTTCCTGAGATATGTGTGGCGCCGGTGTCTCATCGGGACCTCCCGGCGGGTGGAAGAGGGGATCCGGGAACGGCTGTTCGGCCATATCCAGGGGCTCTCCGCCTCCTATTTCGACGGTGTCACCACCGGCGACCTCATGGCCCACGCCACCAACGACATCCAGCACATCCGCATGGCAACGGGCATGGGCATCGTGGCGCTCACCGATGCGGTGGTCCTGGGTACCGCGGCCATCGGATTCATGGCGTATATCAACCTGCGTCTGACTTTATTCGTCATGATCCCCATGCCGTTCATCGTATTCGGCACGCGTTTTTTCAGCAAAAAGCTCCATGGCAGATACCTCTCCGTCCAGGGTGCATTTTCCGACCTGACAGAGGTCGTACGGGAGCGTTTTGCAGGGATCCGGATCATCAAAGCCCACAACAGGGAAGAGGCGTCCACCCAAAAGGTGGAGGATATATCCAGGACCTATGTCCGTCGGAACCTGCAGCTGGTGGCCGTCACACGGTTGCTGTTCCCCATGATGGTCCTCCTCTCCAATGTCAGCATGGTCATCATCTTGTACATGGGAGGGCAGGAGACCATCCGCGGGGTGATCACACCCGGGGATTTTGTCGCCTTCATCAGCTATCTCGGGATGTTGACATGGCCCATGATGGCAATCGGGTGGGTCACCAACCTGATCCAGAGAGGCAAGGCCTCCCTGGACCGGATCGACCGGATATTGCAGGCCAAACCTGACATCGTAAATCCGGATACGGCCGTAACCGCTACCGGAAGAGATGTGGCGAAAAGGGATGAAACCGCAACTTCCCATTGCGGTGCATCAGTTCAATTCAGTGACGTCCGCTTTTCATACCCCAATCATCCCGACACTTCTACCGTTGAGAAGGAAAACCAGGTGGTGCTGTCCGGAATCGATTTCACCGTGGGGCAGGGCACTACGCTGGGCATTGTGGGCCCTCCGGGCAGCGGCAAGACCACACTGATCAACCTGATCCCGAGAATCTACGACACGAAAAGCGGCAGTATACGGTTGGATGGGACGGATCTCAGGGAGATAGCTGTAAAATCCCTCCGAAACATGATCACTTGCGTGCCCCAGGAACCGTTTCTGTTTGCCGGAACCATCCGGGAAAACATCACTTTCGACAATTCCGCGGTCACTCCCGACGACTTGAAGACTGCCGTCCGTTGGGCATCGCTGCTGGACACTATCGAATCTTTGAAGGATGGATTCGAAACCGTTGTAGGGGAAAAGGGCGTCATTCTGTCCGGCGGACAGAAGCAGCGGGTCGCCCTTGCCAGGGCCTTTTTGAAAGACGCCCCGGTCATGATCCTGGACGATCCCATCAGCCAGGTGGATCTTGAAACGGGAGACACCATCATCCGCACCATTCGGCGCATGGCTGGAGAACGAACCGTCATTATCGTATCCCACCGGTTGTCCGCACTGAAATTCGCCGACCGGATTCTCACGCTGGAGGAGGGGCGAATCACGGAGAGCGGCACTCACGACGCCCTCATGTCCGCCGGGGGATATTACGCTGGAACATACCGGCTTCAGGCACTGGAACACGGTTACCATGAAACTTGATTTCGGACATTTCGAAGAGGATCAGTTGGACAGGCCGTATGATGTCCACCTTATCCGGCGCCTTCTGCCCTTTATCAGCCCCTACCGCTGGATGCTCTTTCTCTCGGTTGTAATGGTCGTCCTGATCACCTTGCTGGACCTTGCCCTGCCCTATATCACGAAGATCACCATCGACCGGTATATCGTACCCGAAGCTGTAAATGCCGGAGGGAACGATTCGGTCCGATGGATTCGAGTGGACATGGGGAATCCCGAGGCCGCCGCCCTGATCCGCCAATCAGGCGTTCAGTTCCGCTCGGACGGGAAGGTCGTCGAAATTCCCTACCGGCAGATCAGCTCCTTTTCCGCCGAAGAGATCGAGATCCTGCGTAGGAAAGACCTTTCGGGTGTCCGCCGCATGGCCCTTTTATTCCTTGCGATCGTCACGATGCACTTCGTAATCAATTTTTTACAGATGATGATCATGGAATATACCGGCCAACGGGTCATGCACGATCTGAGAATGCGGCTTTTCAGTCATGTCCAGGATCTGTCCATGGCTTTTTTTACACGGAACCCGGTGGGAAGGCTGGTCACACGGGTGACCAACGACGTGCAGAACATGCATGAACTGTTTACCTCCATCATTGTTTTCGTGTTCAAGGACCTTTTCCTGCTCATCGGCATCTCGGCGGTACTGCTTGGCATCAACTGGAAACTGGCGCTTGTTTCCTTCACGGTGCTGCCGGTGGTTGTTTATGTTTCCATCTATTTTTCGGGGCAGGCCAGGGAGGCTTTCAGGACCCTGCGGCTCAAGACGGCCGAAATCAACACCCGGTTCTCGGAAACCATTGCAGGCATCCGGGTCATTCAGCTTTTCCGGCAAGAGAAACGGAACGCACGTCGATTTGCAAAGGTGAACCACGAATTTTACGTTGCCGGTATGCGTCAGCTCCACGTGTTTGCCGTTTTCATGCCGGTTATCGAGCTGTTAAGCGCCATGTCGGTGGGGATCGTCATCTGGTACGGTGGGGGGGAGGTGATCCGGGATACCTTGAGCCTCGGGGCGCTGGTGGCCTTCATCTCCTACATGAAAATGTTTTTCAGACCCATTCGTGACATCGCCGAGAAATACAATGTGATGCAGAATGCCATGGCATCGGCTGAAAGACTATTTCTTCTATTGGACAACACACAGATGCTGCCCCTGCCGGAACACCCGCCGGAGGGCGGCACAGCGTCAGGGGATGTAGGCGGAGAAAAAATCCGGGAGATCCGGTTCGACCGCATCCACTTCGGTTACATTGAAAACGAACCGGTTTTAAAGGATATATCGTTTCATGCCACCGCCGGAAAAACCCTGGCGGTGGTGGGCCCCACCGGCTCGGGCAAAACAACCCTGATCAACCTGATACTCCGTTTCTACGACCCCGATTCGGGGCGTGTGCTCATCAACGGACGGGATCTCCGGCAATCGGACATGGTGGCGGTTCGCTCCAGGATGGCACTGGTCATGCAAGAGCCCTTCGTGTTTTCAGCTTCCGTTAAGGAAAATATTCTCCAAGGCAACAATGCCTATTCAAAAAGCGACTTCCGGAAACTGCTGAAACAGTCCAACTGCATCGATCTTGTTGAAAGCCTCCCCGATGGGATCGACACGGTAATCGGCGAAGGCGGTCGCTCCCTTTCCAGCGGAGAGCGCCAATTGGTTTCCATCGCCCGGGCGTTTGCCCGGGATCCGGAACTGATCATCCTGGATGAAGCCACCTCCTATATCGATTCCGGCACCGAGGAAAAACTCCAGGAGGCCATCGGCAATCTGATGGCCGGGCGCACATCGATTATCGTGGCCCATCGGTTGTCCACCGCCAGATCCGCCGACCGGATTCTCGTGCTTCACCGGGGTAGGATCATCGAATCCGGCACCCACGATGAATTGATGCAGCAGGACGGATTCTACGCGGGAATGGTTCAGTTCCAGCGCTGACCCGCATCTCTCTTTTCATCATCGAATCCGCCACGGGAAACGGTTAGCTCTTGCCAAATAAAACACCCCATGATATGGAGTTTTTTTCACACTGTCTGGAGGCTTGTGGCGGTGTCTTCAACTTTGAACATCCGTATTCAATAAACCACTTAGTCCAATGTGAAAATGGAGCTATAGGGAGTGGCAGGTAATGCCTGCTCCCATTGATGGTAAATTACTAAACCCTATGCAAGGAGGATGTGACTATGCCTTACAATGCAGTAGAGATGGCGGACTGGCAGATTTCCGAAGCGGCTGAACCCAACATGCCGACACCAGAGGAATGGTGCGAGAAACTGGGTCTGGAAAAAGAAGAGATGCTGCCCATGGGCCGGCTGGGCAAACTGGATTTCATGAAAATTATCAATCGGCTCAATGACAAACCCGACGGCAAGTACATCGAGGTCACCGCGATCACCCCCACCCCGCTGGGTGAAGGAAAAAGCACCACCTCATGCGGCTTGATGGAAGGTCTCGGCAAACGTGGCAAGAACGTTGGCGGCGCCCTTCGCCAGCCCTCCGGCGGCCCCACCATGAACGTGAAAGGCACTGCGGCCGGCGGCGGTAACTCCCTGCTGATTCCCATGACCGAATTCTCCCTGGGACTCACCGGCGACATCAACGACATCATGAATGCCCACAACCTGGCCATGGT
>CAZWAE010000035.1:0-23487 GCA_964631805.1 uncultured Desulfobacteraceae bacterium
CAACACCCGAGTTACAAAATCAACACACTATACCCGGACTTACTGGGGATACATTTCAAGTGCTTGTTTTCCGAAAATTGGCCTGACTTTGTGCTTACAGCTTGCACAGGGGCTACTACAAAGATGAAGGATGTTTCATTCGGGATATTTTCATCGGTCATGCTGTGAGTCTTCTAAGCCAACATCCGTTCAAGGTCTTCGTCCACTTTATAGGTCAGATTCATGTGGAAATCATCCAGGAACATGTTGTAGACTTCCAGGTTTCCAAAAACCGGTGGTTTGGGTCCCAGCCAGATATCGCGGATCCCCTGGCTCAGCAGGCCCAGGAGGATCGCCACCGCCTTTTGCTCCATCCATGACAGCACGATGGTCACGGGCACCTCATTGATATCGCACTTCAGGCTCCGGGACAGGGCCGTCATGATCTGCATCGCCCCGCCGGAATCGTTGCACTGTCCGAGGTCAAGATAACGGGGGATATCGGTGCCGGATACGGTGCCGAAGTCGTGGTCGTTGAAGCGGTACTTTCCGCAGGATGAGGTGATCAGGACGCAATCCGGGGGCAGGCTCAGCGCCAACTCCCGGTAATAATCGCCCCCTTTGCCCGGCGCATCGCAACCGGCGATGATGAAAAAGCGTTTTATCTTTCCGCTATTGGCGGCTTGGATGATGTCGTTCCCCTGTTCCAGCGGTGAACGCCAGCCATGCCCGGTTGTGACCGTGGCATCGGATGCCATTTGCGCGGGAGGGAGGGCCAGGGCCGTTTCGATCACCTCTGCAAAATCATAGCCGGTCACCTTTTTGGCCCCTTCCACGGCCACGTTGCCGGACCCGAAAATGCGATCGCCGTAGCCGCTGCTCTTTTTTAACGGTACAATGCAGTTGGTGTTCACCACCACAGGCCCGGGAAACCGTTCGAAGATCCGGTTTTGATCGGTCCAGGATCCGCCGATATTGCCCTTCAGGTGGGAAAATTTACGAAGCTCCGGGTACCCGTGGGCCGGAAGCATTTCAGAATGGGTGTAAACGCTTATCCCCTTGCCCTCGGATTGGGCGAGGAGATGTTTCAAAGCCAGCAGGTCATGCCCGCTCATCAAAACGGCATGCCCCTCCGCCCTGTCCTGGGACACCGTCACCGGTGACGGCACCCCGAAGGTCTCTGTGTGCGCTTTTTCAAAAATACGCATCATGAGATTCATGGCGCCGCCGACCTTCATGAGCATGTCGATGTGATCGGCTTTGTTGAAGTTGACATTGGTGAGGGTGAAATAGAGCGCCTCCTGGGTCACATCGTCCACCTCACTGCAGTCCGCACCAAGTGTGGCGGCCAGATAACGGTAGGCGGCAACGCCTTTCAAGCCGAAGATGATGATATCCTGGAGCCTGGCCAGGGTATCGGTTTTTTTGCACATCCCTGTTTCAGCGCCGTCACTGCCGCAGCCGTTATCGGCCGCCATTACACACTGGTAGCAAAACATTATGATTCCTCCCGTGGGGGGTTAAATTCATATTCATCGGCGATGGGGATGCGGGGCCCCCGCTGATCCGGTAGGGTACGGCGGTTTGTCTGCCGCCACCGGAAAGGTATGCATTCCGATCGCCGTGCCTTAAAATCGAGTAGCATCAGTTGGGAAAAACATCACTATCTACTACCACTTTGTATTAATTATAGGCGATTGTCCGCAATGGTCAATCGGTAGCAATGCCTAATTCGGAATAGGCATAAGTGCCTATATACCGCCGGTGCTTCCGGAAGGCGAATCTACCGAATCTTCCCGAAAAGAGGTTGTGACCGTCCGGGTGCGGACCATTTGCGATAGAGGTAAAACGGGAGGTGCAATGATCCGGTGACCGGAGGGCGGTGGAGAGGAGAGGAGTAATCCTCTCCACCGCAATAGGATCGGGGCTTAATAGATCCCCCCGATGTTGGAGGCGGTATGGACCACGTGCGTAAACACCATGATGCGGCCGATCAGTTCTCCGAAAAGAAGCATCACGGGCAGCCAAACGGGAATGCGCCGGGCGATGCCCAGCACCGCAAGGGCCACTCCGAACTCCGCCACGATCCTGACCCAGTAAATCCCGGAACCGTAGTAGGCATCCCCGGTCATCTGCATGACGCGCCCGCCGGCGAGCCATACGGAGGGCAGAACCAGGTTCAGCACCAGCCCGACAACCAGGCCTGCCACCAGAATCCGGGTGAGCAGGGGCTGGTATTCAGCGGCAGCAAAATAGGAGGAAAAAGCGGCTCCCAGAATAACGGCGGTCAGCAGATAGAAAAGTACGGGAAGGCCGTTGTTCAAGGCCGGGAAACTGGGTGGCGCATAGACCATGCCCGAAGCCACAAGGGCCGCCATCCCCACCAGTGCGGTGACTTTTCCCAGACTCCCCACGGTGTGATTATCTTTTGTGGACAGGGCCCAGGTCGCCGCCAGGATGCCGCCGAAAAGCCCGAACCCAAGGACCTCACGCGACAGCCAGGATGTTCCGAGGTTCACGATTGTCCGGGGGCTTCCAAGGGGATGCCCCAGATGAAAGAGGCTGATGACAAGGGCGACCGCCAGCACGACACCGGCGATGAGCCATTCACGGCTCATCACGGCTGTGCCTTCGTCCGGGCTGACATTCCATTGGCGCAGGGCCGCCATGACGGTCAATCCCACCGCCGCCTGGCTCAGGACCGTAAAAAGGACCAGAGAAAGCTCCATGTTGTTCATTGTCTTACCTCCTTATCTCCAGCGGTTGACGGGGTGGACGGAAACGAATCGAGGGATTGAGGTTGGGAAAACGGGGAAACCCGGCGATATACTGCAGCGTATCCGGAGCATCAAAGGTGGCCGTATCGATCAGATCGATGGCCCCGGTGGGACAGCCCTGAACACAGGCCGGCTTCAACCCGTCATCCAGCCGCTGCCAGCAGAGGCTGCACTTCTCAGCTTTTTTCAAGGCCGGATTGTACTTGGGCGCACCGTAGGGGCAGGAGCGAATGCAGTTGCCGCAGCCGATGCATTTTTTTTGATGGTGCACCACCACGCCATCTTCGGAACGTTTGGTATAGGCCGACACCGGGCAAACCTCCAGGCAGGTGGGCCGTTCGCAGTGGTTGCAGGCCAGGGTCAAAAAAGCCCGCTCCCTGTGGGGAAAGACCTCCTCTTTTAAAGGATGCACATAGCGCCAAACCAGGCCAGGCGGCTGGTGGTATTGGTTTTTGCACGCCATGGCACAGGTGAAACAGCCGATACAGCGCCTGGCGTCGACGAGAAATCCGAGTTGTTTTTTCATCCTATCTCCTCCTATGAATGGTCTAAGCCCTTGTTACATCGGCAAACTGGTCGTGAATGGCCACACCCGGCGCTCCCGTTTTAAAAAGCCCCATGTCGGCCGGGGTATCATCCACGAGGTTTTGCACGTTGAAGTCCTTTTTATTAAACCAGGCCTCATACATGAGCAGTACGTCGCGGGGAACGTTGTCGGTCAGCCTGGCCTTGATCTTAAGCTCCCCGACCTTGTTGAAAACCCTTACCCGGTCCCCGTCGGCGATCCCTTTTTCCGCTGCGCTGGCAGGATGGATATAGACGTAGGGTTCGGGGTTGAAGTCTTCCATAACATCCAGATGCTGAAACTGAGAATGGATGTTGAATTTGGAATGGGGCGTCAACAGCCTGAAGGGGGCGGTGGGTTTGCGGTTTGACTTATATTTGGGCAGACCGTCATGACCGTGTTCAGCCGCCAGTTTGGAGTAGAACTCATACTTCCCGGACGGCGTCTTGAACTTACCGTCGGACCAGGCGGCGCTTGAGGGCAGCTTGGCCTTTCGGGGACCCTTTCTAAGGTCTTTCCAGGAGTCGATACCGAAAAAGTCGTGGATACCCGTGTTAAACTCCTTCTCCATCCAGGCTTTGGTATCGATCTGGGTGGGATAGGTACAGGCGCCCGGCGACAGTTCGTTGATCTTCTTGGAAAGCGCTGCCGCGATTTCGATGTTGGACTTGCTCTCATACATGGGTTTGATGGCCTGCTCGTTGATGCCAAGCCAGTAATGCCAGTAGGAGACATTGACGGTCCACTCTTCAAAGTTTGTGGTGACCGGCAGCACGATGTCGGCATACTCGGCCGTTTTGGTGAAGAACTTGTCCACCACCACCACCGTCTCAAGTTGCTTAAATGCCTTTTTCATCTGGTTCAGGTCGAAATCCTGGCTGAAGGGGTTTTTGCACGACACCCACAGCATCCGTACGGGTGGATCGGTGGTGGTGAGGATGGCCCGTGCGGTCTGGTTGATGTTCACCGTACGGTCGGAAAACTTGGTCTCCCCCTTCGCGAAGTCAAACTCCCCTTTAGGACCGCTCTTACCGCCGAATCCCACCGAACCCTTGGGTTGTTTCTGAACCAGGGCGTTGTAGTTAAAGCCCCAGGTGCGCAGATGGCCGTAACGTGCACCGCCGCCCACCTTCCCGACATTCCCGGTCATGGCCACCAGGGCATCGATGGCCCTCACCGAAACGCCGCCATTGACATGGCGCTGGAGCCCGTATCCGATCCAGATGGTGGCCGGTTTGGCTCGGGCAAACTCTTCGGCCGCTTTGGCGATCTCATCGGCCGGGATTCCGCATTTTTCAGAAGCCCACTCAAGGGTGACCTCTTTCTTCAGGTAGGTCTCGAAAGCATCGAATCCCTCTCCATGCGCATTGACAAAATTACGGTCCACCATGTTCTTGTCCACAATATGACGCGCCATGCCAAGGGCCAGCGCTCCGTCCTCACCGGTTTTGGGCTGCCAGTAAACATCGGCCTTGGCCGCCGTTTGGGTATAAACCGGATCGATCACCAGCAATTTGGCGCCCCGCTCCTGGGCTTCGTAAATATATTTCATGCTGTGGACCGAACACCAGGCCGGATTGCCGCCCCAGACAATGATATAGTTGCTGTGGACCATATCTTCCGGGTCGTTGCACCACATGTCGCCCATGTCGTAATTCTGGGCATCGATTCCCGCCGGCCAGCAGGGCGTTCCCACAAATCGCGTGGTGTAGCCGAGAGAGGACATCATCCCCTCGACGCCGTAATTGGTGATGCCGAAATTCCCGGAATACTTGGTCAGGCCCAATCCCAGCAGGGAACCGTCTTTCTCTTTCAGGGCCAGCATTTTTTTGGCGATGGTGGTCAGCGCTTCATCCCAGGAGATGCGCTTCCAGTTTCCCGAAGCCCGCCCCTCCTGGCGCATGGGGTATTTGATGCGGTCCGGGCTGTAGGTCTGGCGCCAATAGCTGTAGCCTTTCACGCACAAACCGCCGTCCGTATAGGTTGACTCCGGTGCCCCTTCGATGAAGTGTACCATACCGTCTTTAACGAAGGTCTTGATCGAGCATGTATCGTAACAGTTCCGCGGACAGGCGTTGCGAAAAACCTTATATGGCCCCCCATAAACAATCTCTTCATCAGCAAAACCGGCAGCGGATGCCGTCGATCTCAGCAAACCGCCGGGAACTGCCATAAGGGCGCCGGCCGCCATAAGGCCTTTGATGAATTTCCGTCTAGAAACAGGACATTGCAGCGCCTGTTCCACCATCTCATGGGTCCATTTTTCCATGGTTGACACTCCTTATGAATCCTCTTTTTGGATGTTCGGTGTTAAAAATTCTGTGCGCGTGGCGCCGCCCCATCAACCCTGGCTTTTTCACGGTTCAGCCAACGGCTGAGTTCCCGGCAAACCCAGTGGATCGTATAGGGCACCTCCCATGCCATTGTAACCCGTGAGATAAACCGGGGCACCCACCTCAACAGGTGTTCATTCAGGAAATAGCTGTAGAGCGCTTCCATCCCGTGGCACCCTTTCTGCTGCATTCCCGCCCGCATTCGCAGGCAGGCATCCAGTTCCAGTGCCAGATGATCTTCGGGGGCCTGGCCCGCCCATGGAGAGACGCAGCCGATCATCTGATACAGGCTGCGCACCTTACGGGTGGTCTCCCCCATGACGAACGGCTCCGATTCAAGGTAGATCGATGCATAGGGCGGGGCCGCGACCGATCCGGGACCTACGAACAACCGGTTGTAGGCAAATTCGACCTCTTCCCAATCATCGGGCAGGAGCAGCGGTGTGCGCGCGACGGCCATCAAGGCCCAGCAGGCCTCGGTCATAGCCGCCCGGTCCCGTGCGATGAAGAAATCGCGCAGGGCCGTTACAAGGAGATGTTGTTTATCCGGACTGACCACAATGACGCCTCCTTTATGGCAAGAAAATGAGGGGAAAGATTCTGCTGTGTATGATTTATGGAAGAAGGAGATGATTTACAAGGTGAGACAATGGCCAATTATTGGGTATATTTGTCTACCCATGGGTTCCGGTGGCGGATTCGGTATTGTGGGAATTGGATGAATTCAGAAAGGTGTAGAGATTCACCGTTCGACCGATCAGTCCGAATTTTTTGCGGATGTTTTTTCGGTGGGTATGGATGGTGTCCAATGCCAGATGCATGGCATCGGCAATCTCCTTTGTGGAGCTGCCCGCTTGAACAAACTGGCAGATTTTCATCTCCGTTGGCGTCAGTTTTAACAAAAGCGCCCGTTGGTCATCACCGGATCCGGCGGAAAGGTTGACAAGTTGGTCCCGGATAATATCCAGGTAGCCTTTGCGCACCCGCGATTCGGATTCGTTTTTTACTTTATTCAAAGCCGGCAGCAGCAGGTTTTCCACTTTGTGCCCGATGGCGTCTTCAAGTGCCTTGCGATCACGATCAATACTTTGCATGACGTGACGCAGGGTGATATTCATCTCTTCCATCTGTTTCTTTTCGCGGCGCAGGCTCGCCTCCAGCTCCTTTTGGCGGGTAACGTCCCTCAGCAGAATTTGAAAAAGCGAAGCATTGTCCAAATCGATGCGGCTGATGGTGACGGCCATGGGAAACGACTGTTTCCCGGCCCGCCTCCCGGTCATCTCTCCCTCCCAGATTTCACATTCATCCAGGTTGCGGATGACCGTGGACAGGTTCACAGCGGCATCGGCAGCGCACAGACGGTCGCAACACCGGCCACGCAGTTTTTCAGGCTGAATGCCGAATACCTGTCCGCAGCGCTGGTTGGCCTCTACCACGTTGAGGTCCGTATCGATAAGGAGGATACTCTCGCCGGCAGCCTGGAATAGCGAGGCAAATTGTTTCTCGCGGTTCGACAGTGCCATGGTGCGTTCACTGACGGTTTTTTCAAGGGATTCCCTTTGACCCACCAGACAACTGACGTTGGTCAGCAAAATCATGTACCCTTTGGAAGCAAGACTGACCTGTTCCAAAGGCATGATGCGAAAATGAAAGAAAGAATTCGCGTTGAAAAGATTGATTTCATGGCCCACATTGAAGTCGTAGTATTGAATCACTTCCGCCAGGCTATGGGCACCGAGATCCAGAACTTCCCAGAAATAACGGCCCGAAATGGCGTTTCGGCCCAGATAAGTGTCCGCAGCGGCGTTGGCCTCGATGATCTTTCCATCGGCATCGGACACCATGACCATATCCGATATGGCCGCCAGAATGTTCTCATAGGTGTTCTTCTGCAGGGTCAATCGGCGGTTGGCCGTGGCCAGGCTGGCCGTCGCTTCGCGCTGCTCGGTGGCGGCCCAATCCCCCATCAGAATCGTCTCAAAGACATCGCCGAACCGGCGTACAATCGTAACCGCGGCCAGCTTCTCCCCGGCCGGAGCTTCGGCTTCCATGATCAGCTCCTCAATCGCCAGGACAAACGTTTTAAAACATCCCAGAAACATCTCGGCCGTGATTCCCCGGGAGCGATGCCGCCGGGCAACTTCGACAAGGGGCCTGGCCCAACCGGGATCGGACTGCAGCAATGTGCCGAATTTGGGAATTTCTTTGTCGGCGCCCAGAGCGGCATTCCCGGCCATCGTCTCCAGCCCTGTCCTCAGCTGCGCCAGGATCGGTTCGAGGAAATACCAAAACGATTCGATACAATCCTGCCGTTTGGCGGTGGTATATGCCAGGTACCCGGCCCGATGCATACCGTCGGACCACTTGGCCAGAAATGGGTCTATATCCTGGGTCAGTTGCCGGATGAGATCATATCCCTTCATGTAACCCCCACTATGCCGTCATCCTGCCGCCACAATTCCCTCAATCATGGCTGCGGTTGACAAGAATCTCAAGCATGGTAACGTTTTCAAACAGCACCGTCGGCCACATGGCCCCAAATGGCCCTCTCAACAAACAGGAAAAAATATGAAAATCATTGTCCCTCCGAAGACGGCCCCGAAGATCTTTTTTGCAGCACTCTCCCTGATAGCAGCCACCGCTTTGCTTTCCACCGCGATCGCTGAAACCGGGAACGAAAAGACGGCAGCCGGCAACCAGGCGGCACCCTTCTATATTCAGCAGTTCAAGGCCAGGCTGGATGTCTCCCGGCTGGAGGGGCGGGTGGATACCCCTTTGTCGATTTTGCTGATGACTTCGCCCGATCCTCCGCCGTCCGGTTTTTTCTATACCTCGGTGGTGGATCTCCTTGATCATCCGCCTGGGCAGACGGCGGAAATTGTAACCGGAGCACGCGAGATCCGCGTCCGCTGTTTTGCTCCCGGCTCCTACCGGCTGCGCGTCAGGGTTAATCTTATCGAAAAATCGAGTTGCGGCGGGGCTGGCGCCAACATCCTGACGGAGGAAGAGGTTTTGCTGAATATAAGCGAATAGTAACGGAGCCCAACACGTTGCAGACCAAGGGTCAACACCCCCCTAAGGATCCACTTTTCGATGATGTCATATTAAATCTATCCGGGGCAATTGTTCAATCGGTAACAGTTCCTATTTAAGAGTAGGTAAAAGTGCCTAGCCAGGGTAAAACCTGAATCGCGGGACGTCTAACTTATAAAACGGCTCAAATGGGGTCTTGAGGATTTCAACGGATGATGCGAAGGGATCACCACAGGGAGATGGCGGCAATTCGAAGATCGATGCGGGCCGCCTGTGCGGAGGCATCGCGTCTTTTCGATGGTTTGAATGGTATAGATAGGGCCGGTGCTCTGGAACGAATACGGCAGGTTGGGGGGATAAAATATCAAATCAAAAAAAAGGCTCGGGAAATGGGGCATTGGCAGCGATGTAGAAACACCATTCCAGAATGCGGCGGTGCGTGCTGCAAATGGCATTTCCCAAAAAGTTTACACCCGGTCGACTTTTTTATCGCGATATCCGGACTTTCCGCAGAGGAACGCCTGCAGTTGGAAGCGCTGCTGGAGGAAACCGGCAAGGGTCCTTATCAGTGCCCCCTGCTATTGTATAACGGGTGCTGTTTATCTTTTGAAAACCGTCCATTGGTCTGCACCAACGCCTATCCCTGCACCATGGACCGCAGTTACTGGGAATACCTGCAAAGCACCAAGGCGCAAATCGGGGCCCTTATCCGGCCCCTTGAAGAACTGTTCCCTAATCCTCGAACCCGATTTTATGAATCTTGATAAGATTGGTGGACCCTTTCTTGAGCCCCATGCCGATTGTAATAACGATGATATCACCCTTTTTGGCCAATTTTTTATCAATCAGCAGATTCTCCCCCGCCTGAATCAGTTTCTTGGCATCACTGATAACCGATATATACATGGGAACGACACCCCACACCAAGGACAACCGGTTGTAGACCTTGTGGCTGGGGGTAAATGCAAAGACCAGTTTGGACGGCCGGCTTTTTGATATCAGCTTTCCGGTGCTGCCGGATGCAGAGAAAGCGACGATGCCCTTGGCGTCGATCTCGTGGAGGATATTGACCGATGACTGGGCCACGGCGTGGGTCACCAGATCTTCGGAATCTTTGTCGTAACGAATATTGTAGGTCATGAAAGGTGAGCATTCAGCTTGGCGTGCTATTCTCGTCATCATCTTGACCGCTTCCACCGGATAGCTGCCCGAGGCCGTTTCTCCCGAGAGCATGACGGCGTCTGTGCCGTCGAAAATGGCGTTGGCCACATCGGAGGCTTCGGCCCGGGTCGGAACCGGATTGCTGCTCATGGTTTCCAACATCTGGGTGGCGGTAATCACCGGCTTATTGGCACTCACCGCCGCATGGATCACATGCTTCTGGATCGTCGGGACCTGTTCCGGTTTTAATTCAACCCCCAGATCCCCCCTTGCGACCATGATCCCGTCCGCCATGGAGAGGATCTCGTCAAAATTTTCCACCGCTTCCGGCTTTTCTATTTTCGCAATCACCGGGATATCCGATCCCTGGCGTTTGATCTGTGATTTGATCTGTTTCAGATCCTCTGCGCTCCGGACAAAAGACAGGGCGAAATAATCCACACCGACCTGGATCCCGAAATTGACATCTCTTTTATCTTTTTCGGTCAGCGACGGTGCGGATACAGAGACACCGGGCAGGTTGATGCCTTTTCTTTCTTTTAGCACGCCACCATTGATGACTTTGCACTTGACCGTATCCTTTGTCTTGGAGGAGACCCTGAGTTCGATAAGCCCGTCATCCAGGAGAATCGTATCGTTTTTCTTAACGTCATCCGGTAGTCTCTTATATGTAGTGGAGACCGTTTCGGCAGTGCCGACGATTCTCCTTGATGTAATATTAAGACTCGCTCCGCGCTCCAAACGAACCGGCTCGCCCTCATTCAGTTTTCCGGTTCTGATCTTGGGACCCTGAAGATCCAAAAGGACGCCCACCGGCCGGTTCATCACCCTTGACAACGAACGAATGGTCTTGATGACCTCACCGTGTTCTTCGTAGGAGCCGTGTGAAAAATTCAACCTGGCCACATTCATCCCAGCGTCAATCAACTTTTCCAGCACTTCCCTGTTGCATGAGGAGGGCCCGATGGTGGCAATGATCTTGGTTTTGTTCGGCATGATTTTCCTTTTTATGGACAGTCGTTTTTCAATATGTCGTATACGATTATAGTTGAATTATGATGCTTGTCAAATGTTGCAGGCCCATGAAAACGGGAAATCCGGTTAAAGGTAGGCAATTGTACCTACCTGAAAATAGGCAGTAGTGCCGATTGTTTGCTGGCATTGAATCGAGTATTAAAATATCAGTCGGAGAAAGCTTTTTGATGGCGGCAGACCGGATGATCGGGCGTCTCCTAAAAAAATTCCTTTTTTTGCCAATACCTCCTTGCCGCCATCTTCTCCGGCACACCGGATGATCCGTTTTGTCAATCGTCACCGATGCCTCCGATTATAAGTTTAGGTATCGATTTCCCTCAATCGTCAGACATTCGGATGGGAGTTTATCATGCACATCACTGAGGGCATCATCACGGGCAGCACCGCCGTTGCCTACACTGGCACGGGAGTCCTGCTGGTTGGCTGGGGTGCGTCACGCATGAAGACTTTTGTTCAACAAAACCCTGAGAAAATGCCACTGCTGGGCATGGGGGGAGCCCTGATCTTCTTTATTTCCCTGATTCCCATCCCCGCTTTTACCGGCACCTGTTCCCATCCGGCCGGAACCCCCATGATCGGGATTCTATTAGGGCCGGTGATCGGGTTCGCCCTTACCGGCATCAGCCTGCTGCTGCAGGCGGCGTTTTTCGCCCACGGCGGATTCGGCACATGGGGTGCCAATGTGGTGGCCCTGGGTTTTTTCGGCTGTTTTTTCGGATGGGCGGCATTTCGCCTGGCCAGAAAACTGGGGCTGCCCCTGTGGGCAGCCGGATGCGCCGGCGGCCTCATCGGAGATGTCATGGTCTATGTGGCATCCGGCTTTATTCTGGGGACCACCCTCGCCGGCGCCCCTCAGGCCCAGTATACCCTTTCCGGCTACCTGTCCGTCATCTATGCGGCCTACCTGCCCACTCAACTCCCCATCGCCTTCGGTGAAATGCTGATCACCGGACTGGCGCTGCATCATGCCTTTCGGCAGCGGCCCGATGTTCTTCAGGCGCTTCAGGTCACCGGAATTCAGGAACCGATCCGGCGGCGGCGCCTTCACCTGCTCGTCATACCGGTATTTTCCATCCTGTTTCTGTACGGCGCTGCTGATCTCGCCTTTGCGCACCAATCTCCGGCGGATCCTGCGGCCACCCTCAAGGGAACACAAGCGACTCAAACCGATGCCGGCGCCTTCGCCGGAATGGATGAAGCGGTGAACGAACGATTGGCCGAGGCGGCCGGAGCCCCCTCCCGGGCCCCCTATATCGATACGGAAAGCATGGGTGATCTGTGGAATCTGCTGTTGCTGGGAGCCGGCGGCGTATGCGGTTTCATCGTCGGCCGGTGGTGGCACCTTTTGTGGGGGCGTCCCCCGGAACTATCCGACACTTTCAATCAGCCTCAATGCACCGAAGGAAAAACCATATGAAACCCACGGGCCATGCAGGGTTTGGTGTCGGCAGTGCCATTGCCGTCGATGCGGCGTCATGGGAGTCCGGCTCCAAATACGGCTTATATGCCTGGGATCCCCGTCTCAAGCTATTGCTGCTAATGCTGGCCGTAGGATTGAACATCGGCTTTGCGCAATTCTGGCTGTCTTGTGCGCTCACGTTGGCTGGACTCGGCCTGCTCATCGCATCACGTGTGCCCGTGCGCAAGTTCATACTTTTTTATTTAGCCCCCCTGTGGGCAACCCTGATTGTTTTTATCGGTTTTTCCATCGGATTCGGACAGACACCGGTGCAGACCCTGGGGCCGTTGACCCTTTACCGGGAAGGCATGGTCCTGGGGGTGTCAGCGGCCGCCCGGGTGGCCTGCGATATGACATGGCTTGCCGCCGTTTTTCTGACCACCCCTTTCAACCGCGTGCTTAACGCCCTCAAATGGTTTCGATTGCCCGAAGTGTTGGTGGACACCATGGCCATGGCCTACCGCTACGCTTTTCAACTGCACGCCGAGTTTGCCAGAATGAGCGAGGCGGCAAGAGCCAGGGGCGGCATGGGAGATTACAGACGGTCGATTAAAAGCACGGCACTGATCCTGACACAGATGATCCTTCGCGCCTATGACCGCTCCCAGGCCGTACTGGAGGCGATGATCAACCGGGGTGCTTTCACCGATCCGGCGACACCCCCCGCCCCGGTACCGCGGACGGACGGATGTCCCAACCAGTGCGACATCACACCGGAAACCACGGGCGTCGACAAGCCGATTCTGCGGATGAAAAACATCTCCTATTTCCACGGCCGTTCCCAATCCATCAAAGATATCTCCCTTTCCGTGCAAAAGGGAGAGATCCTGGTCATGTGTGGACCCAACGGTGCCGGGAAAACCACATTGCTTCGGCTGGGATCGGGGATACTGGTACCCAACGGGGGAACGATTCATCTGGGCGGGTTCAAACTGGACCGCCGCACGCGAAAAGAGGCTTTCAGGCACGTGGGTTTCCTGGCCCAGGATCCCAATGACCAGCTTTTTTGTACCCATGTGGCGGAAGATATCGCCTACGGCCCTACCCAGCTTGGCCTTTCCTCCCAAACGATTCAACAGCGGGTTGATACCGCCATGGATTTGATGGAGGTGGCGCATCTGGCCCGGCGCCCCATTCACACCCTGAGCTACGGGGAGATGAAACGGGTGGGACTTGCCGGTATCATTGCCATGCAGCCGCCGTTGATCTTCATGGATGAGCCCACCTCCAGCCTGGATCCAGCTTCGGCCAAGCAGTTGGTCTCCCTGATCCGGCACCTGAATGATCACCACGGATATACACTGGTGATGGTGACCCATGACATCAATATGGCGGCCCAGATCGCCAAACGGATCGTCATCATGAACGATGGGAAACTTACCGCTGACGGCACTCCGGGGGAGATTCTCCGGGATGAAGTGCTTCTGGAAGCTTCCCGCCTGGAACCGCCTATCCTGACACGAATGTTTAGAAAAATTGAGAGAAACGGACTGTTTACTGCCCCCCGGATTCCGGTCACCATCGAAGAGGCGGTGGAGGGCATCACCGCGATGGTTGGAGAAAGCAGGGGGACGTATCCCGGCAGTGAAGAAATCGGTCCTTATCGATTCGGCGTTTCCGGACACGGAAAAGCCGCAGCAAATAGAAAGAGGTGATAAGATGTTGGCAGCCGAACAGATATGTTTCCTGGATGAGGAAAGAGAGCACCGACGCCTATCTCAAGCTCCATCTTTCGATACCGATGATCTGGGCTTCTACCGGTCGCTGATGATGGAAAATGGAGACAGCATGTTCATTGCCGGCAGGGACCGCATCATTGAAGCGGCCAACCAAACCGCCAGTGAACTTCACGGAAGGCAGGGGTGGGAGCTGATCGGCATGCCATGCGAGAGCGTTATCGCCAGGGACAGCCGAGGTGCATTTAACGCCGCTTGTGACCTTCTCGATGAAAACAGGCATTGGTCCGATCAACTGGAGGCGATGCACACAGGCAGCGGATCGTTTCCTGCCCGCGTTACGATCAAAAAACTGACGAAGGGCCGACACCCGCATATCTGGGTCATCATTAGGGACCTGTCCGAGCCGGCACATCTCCGGAAACACCTCGAACAGGAAAAGGCGAACCGCCGGGAAATGTATCAGACACTTCGCAACCTGGTGAAGTCATTTGAAAAAGAAAGGCGCGGTCTTGAAGGCGGAATTCTCAACAAAATAGAGGGGCTCCTCATTCCGGCCCTGGACAAGATCGAAAAGGAGAGTTGCGCGGATATACGCAACAGTTACCTGAATATTCTTCGCATGGAACTGGTCGGTCTCACAAAAGGGTTCAACCGGGAACTGGAGGCCCCCCTCCTCAAGCTCACCCGAACGGAAATGCGTGTCTGCCGGCTGATTCAAAAAGGGTATGCCGGCAAAGAGATCGCCGAAGCGATGTGCATCTCTTTTGAAACCGTCCAGGTGCACCGGCGCAATATTCGAAAAAAGCTGGGATTGACCGGACGCAACGTCAATCTCTTTGCCTTTCTCTCTTCAAAGCCCTTTCTGAGGGCACCCGCCATGACCTGAAGGTGCCGGTATCCCGCAAACCGTCTTGACATTCCACTCCGGATGTCCAATATATCTTAACTCCCGGCAGCCGGGATGCCCAACATCGGCGGAACACCGTTATTCTGTTCACCGACGGCCGAACCTATTCCTACTCCGGAGCCTGAGATGTTTTTTCCTTCAGATGCACCGCGTATTGAAGATGATCAAACGCTTGAAACCCATGCGCGGGATTTCATCGAAGCATTCTCCCACCGAACCGGACGACCGTTCCAAAGTAGATTGAAAATCGAAATCCGGCCCCCTGCAAACCGTCATGCCGAGGATGAAGATGCCGCTATCCGGCCGCCTGTGGTGATCCGCATGCCAAACAACGAACCGGTACTTTACCTTCGCGCCGACAATCTTTTGGGGCAACCCGCGTCCGTCATGGAGGGGGGACTGGCCATGGAGCTTGCCGGTATGGTTTTGCAGCAGCAGCCCGACAACTTTCGTTTGAATTTCGAAAGAGAAATTCTACCGCTTTTTGACACCGCCGGATCGGCGGTTCAGTTCCTCCGCCGGCTTGTGATGCATCTGGAAACCGGTTTGAAACGCTTCAAAGCCGCACAACTGGCCATCGATGCCGGCTACGGCGCTTACCTCTTCTACTACTTCTACCACACCCTGCAACCATCCGATGAAGATCGCCGGCACTACACCCACTTAACGCCCCACCGCTGGATGCGCGCCATGTACCTGGCCCAGAAAAATTCCGTCCATATGCCGCTGACACTGATAGACGAGATGGGAACCGCGTCGGGAATGCGGGAATTCTGGCAGAGTTGCCATGGCTACCTCATGCCGGAGGATGTTGCCCTTCTCGTCGAACTCGCCGAAATACCCGGCCGCCTGGCGGACCGGTCCTTTGCCAAACAGGTGGCCGCCATGTTCAAAAAGATCATGGTGAAACTTCTCATCTGATCCCGTTGGCCTGTTTTCAACCCTTTTCGATGAAACAATCGGATTTAGGGCCGCGGAAAAATGATTTATCCGCGGCCCTTACTCCCTCCGGAACCAAGGATCGGGTATGCTTCCATACCCGATAAATACCCGCTTTAATCCGTTTACAGGTAAGCCACGATGTGGGAGTTTTAGGAATCGGGGCGAATTCGGTTTACCCACCGCTCCATATCGCTTTCACCGCCACCCAATAAAGGGAAAACGCCATGAAAATAACTCAGATTGCCGGATTCTTAGGATGTGGAAAAACCACATTGGTACTGCGCCTTTCCCGCCTGCTGGCAGACGGAGGTCGCCGTAAGGTCGCCCTGGTTGTCAACGAAATCGGAGAAATTCCTGTTGATGGCAAAATCATCGAGGAGAGCGGCATGCAGGTCAAGGATATCGGCGGCGGCTGCATCTGCTGCGAAGTAGCCGCCACCTTCGCCAAAACCATTTATCGTCTTTACAAGGATTTCAGCCCGGATCACGTGATAGTGGAACCCACCGGTGTGGCCGTACCCCATCAGGTCAAGCTGGCCGCCCGCATGGGCGGCCGGGATGCCAAGATGGCACTTGGGCCGGCCATCGTCCTTTTCGATGCCACGCGCCCAGCGGAGCTTCTGGACATGGACATGCTGGGGCAACTGGTCACCACCCAGGTCAAGGATGCCGACGTCATCGCCATCAGTAAAGTGGACGCGGTAACGGAAAAAGAGGCGGAAGATTCAGCCGCCAGGGTCCGGGAGATCAATTCCAAGGCCGGTCTTTTACACCTGTCGTCGTTTACGGGTTTGGGCGTCGAAAAGTTGGTAGCAATTGTCGCCGGTTGGGAGGGCTGAATGCCATGCAGGAATACAAGGGAAGCGATACCGGCTGTTATACCGAACACGGGGTGAGCGGCTACGGAGTGGCCGCCAAACTGAGCCGATCGGACCTCATGGACGATACGTTTTTAAAATCCATGGCCGAGAAGATGATGGTGTCCATTGCCGAAAAATGTGTGGATCTGGGAGCCAAATGCATCGGCCATATCAAATCCCACCTGAAAACACCGGCCGGGACCCTCAAAGCCGATACCATCGGCGTGGCCCACGGTTCCTACAGCAAAGGCCATCTGGCCGAGCCGGTCCGGGAGCTTTTCATCGCTATCAACAGCATTGTTCAGGGCATACCCGAAGATGCCGTGAAAGCAGCCACTCTGGAAGGGTTGCATGAAGTGGCCGATGAGTTCGCCATTACCGTCGAAAAGGAAAAAGAACACACCTATTTTGACGAGTTTGATTTCGTGGCGTCCAAAAAGGACTACATCAAACAGCTCCAGGAGCAACTGGACCAGGACCCCGATGCCTTGTCCGGGGAGGACGAATAGATGCGCCTGATGAGCGTAAGCGGTCTGAGCGGCAGCGGGAAAACCACGCTTATCAAGGCGATGGCCGAGCGATTCGCCGGACGGGGGCAGCGGGTTGCCGTCATCGTCAACGAAGAGGGTCCGGAAATTTACGAAAGCCGGTGGTGCGATGCGCGATTGGTTGCCATCGAGTATATCCGCGGCGGATGAGTCGGCTGCAGCCTGGCCGCCAGTCTGGTGGATCTGATCAAACGCATCAAACGGGCTCACCATCCGGACTGGCTGATTATCGAACCTTCGGAAATGGTGGTGACAAAGGAACTTCGGGATGTGGCGGCCATGGGGTTGCGGGATACCCGGTATGCGGTCGGTCCGCTGATCGCCCTGGTGGACGGTCCCGATTTCGATTTCATCTGGGAGGAGCGACACCACCTTGTGCAGGGGAAGATCGACGATGCCGACATCGTCGCAGTCAGCCGTTCGGATCTTGTCGACGGAAACAAACTGGGAGCGATCCTTGGAACGCTGAACCACCGCGACACCTCTGTTTTCCCATTCAGTATTCAAAGCAAGCGGGATGCGGAGATGATGTTCAACAGGATCAAACGGTTTGAAGAAGAGATCAAATGACAGAAAACAATTCATAAAAAAGGCGGAAATTCAGATGTGATCACCGGTGACCGGTGGAAGACACTTGATCCGCCCCCAACAGACCCATGAAAGGAGATCCGTTATGACACCTTTGGAAAGAGTAGGAACCGTATTGCAGGGAGGGATTCCCGACCGTGTTCCGGCAGCGCCCCTGATCTGCGGTGCATCCCGCCGCGTGTACGGCGTCAGTTATGATGAGTGGTCCCAGGACGGCGAGATCATGGCCAAATCGATGATCCAGGCCCAGGAGCTTATCGGATTCGATGGTATCCTGGGACTTGTGGACCTGTCGGTGGAAGCCGCGGACTTCGGTCAGAGCATGGTATATCCCATCGAGGATACGGCCCATCCCGACTACGACAACCCGTTCATCAAAACCCCGGAAGATTACGGCAAGATCGAAGTGATCGATCCCACCCAGGCGCCCCGGATGAAAGAAGTGCTCAAATATATGGACATCGTCTGCAACGAAAAAGCCACCACCGTTCCCATCATGGGGTTCGTCTACGGTCCCCTTGGCATCCTCTCCATGATGCGCGGGGCGGAGAACCTGTTCCGTGACTGCTACAAACACAAAGACGCCGTTATCGCCGCCGAAAAGGTGATCACCGGTGTGCTGGTCGACTACATCAAGGCAATGTGCAAAACCGGTGTTCACGCCATTGTTCTGGACACCCTGTTCGCCTCTCAGACCATTATGAGAAAAGAGATGTGGGCCGAGATCGAAGGACCCTTTACCACTGTACTGGCCGATGCCATCAGGGAAGCCGGCTGTATGGTGATGGTCCACAACTGCGGCAACGGCATCTATTTCGACGCCCAGATCGAGGCCATGGAGCCGGTGGCCATCTCCTTTGCCTACCCCTCGGACGATGCGGCGGACTATAAGGAACTGAAGGAGAAATACGGCAAGAAAACCTGTCTGTGCGGGTATGCCAGCCCGGCCCAGTACGCGTTCCTGGGCACCGCAGAGGAGATGAAGCAGGAGTGCAAGAAAGAGATCGAAGAACTCGGCAAAGACGGCGGATTTATCCTGGCCACGGGATGCGAGTACCCGCCCAACGGATCGCTGCTAAACGCCATCGCCATGATGGAGGCAGCCGAGGAGTACGGCAAGTATTAGACCCTTTGTCAAAATCATCAACACTTTTGCGTGTATCTTGCAAGAAGCCTATCGATTTTGACACCCAAGGGTTTTATCCAGCTCAGCTGGGTTAGGCTTCGTCCTGAAATATCCCTTTCCCGCCGGTCCCGGCAGGGCGGGAACGGAACCGTGTTGAACGAAATGGGTACGGCACCCGGGCCGGGTGCCGTATCTGTTTCCTGGAAACCGATTTGTATACAACGGAGAGATGAAACAGAATGATTGAATCCAACGGATCCACCACAGATGGCAACAGCAAAAACGGTATTGCCATCGAAACCTACCGGATTGAGAAGGAGCCGTTCTATCTTCCTTTCCGGGATGAAATATCCGTCTTTGAATCGGCATACCGGTTGAAGCTGCCGGTAATGCTCAAAGGCCCCACCGGATGCGGCAAAACCCGGTTTTTGGAGCATATGGCATGGCGGTTATCGGTCCCGCTGGTGACCATCGCCTGCCATGAGGACCTGACCGCATCGGATCTGGTGGGGCGTTATCTTCTCAGCGGCGAGGAAACGGTCTGGCAGGACGGCCCGTTGAGCCTTGCGGTAAAACACGGCGCCATCTGCTACCTGGACGAGGTCGTTGAAGCCCGTAAGGACACAACGGTGGTGATCCATCCGCTCACCGACGACCGCCGCATCCTCCCCCAGGAGAAACGGGGGCTGTTGCTCGAATCCCATCCCGCCTTCATGCTGGCAATTTCCTACAACCCGGGATACCAGAGCGTAATGAAAGACCTCAAGCACTCCACCCGCCAGCGGTTTGTGGCCGTCGAATTCGGATACCCCGAAAAAGAGGGGGAACGCGACATCATCATGCAGGAGACCGGAATCGATGAGGCCACCGCCGTAAAGCTGGTCAAGCTAGGGAAGATGGTCCGCAATCTCCGCCAGCACGGCTTGGAGGAGGGAATCAGTACACGGCTGCTGGTGTATGCCGGTAAGCTCCTCAAAGACGGGGTCACTCCTGAAACCGCCTGTGAAGTCGCCGTCATCCGCTCCATGTCGGATGACGCCGAAATGCAGGAAGCAATCAAGGAAATCGTCAAGGGCGTTTTTTAAGGAGAAACCATTGGGCGCCATTGAGATTTTTTTAAACAAGAAACCCGATTTCATCACACCCCTCGACCGGAAAGCCCGCGAGGCCTTTCTTGAGATATCCAAATCGGTGAACCATATCCGCCAGCGGACGGCACAATCATTTTTCGTGCAGCTTCGCCACCTCGTTGAAGCCATTAATGACGATCCTTTTCGAGATACCATCCTGAGGGATGCCATACTTCTCAGCCGGTGTAACTGGACGCTGGTTGAACCGTTTCTGGCATCGGTCCGGTTCGTTTCGGAAGACGCCGAACAGATGGCGGGCTGGACCCGCCTGGCCCTCGATATCGGGGAAAAAGATGTGGATGCCGCGGCCGCCTTTCTCGACCTGACACAAAAAGCTTTTGCCAACCTGGGGAAAGAGCAGCTCTTTCAATGGGGCGGGCAGGCCGTAGAGGCGCTGCAAACCGATCGAAAACGAATGTGGCGGACCGTCATTGCGTATCTGGAGGAATCGGCCGCAGATAGATGCGCCTATCCGCTTTCCCGCTGGCAGTTTTTTCTGGCCCAGGCGGGTCATATCGCAAAATCCTCGACGGCCGCGGCGGAAGCATTCATGCGACTGGGTAACAAAGTCTGCCTGATGCTGGACGATGAGGAGATCCGGCAATGGATCGCGGCGGGCCTTGAAGCCGGGGGCACGGAGGAGGAGGTAATCAACTATTTCTCCGGCATCTCCCTAAAATCGATAGAGACACGCGACGGCATTGTCACGGGACTGTCCCTGAAGGAGTGCACCAACACCCTGCTGTTGATCTGCGAGGCGCTGCTGGGGAAAGCGGTCAAGATCCGCTCCAACACGGCGATTGTGGGGCAAAAAGGGTTTGCGGGGGGGGCCGCCACCGACGGACGGACCATCTTCCTGCCCGAAGTCGCCCCGGAATTCGGGACCTTCAAACTGATGGCGATGCACCAGTTGATGCTGATGGACACGTCGCTGTACCAGTCGGCAACGGTGATCGGCCATATGGCCTACGATCCAGTGTCGATTCATGTGACTGCCGACCGGAAGCTCCTCGAACGTCTTCCCGGATTGCGATCCGATATGGTGTCTCAAATGGGAGAAGACCGGCTGAAATCATACCCGGAGCGGCTGGACTCGGATCTGCATCCCCCCCTGCCGTGGTGGGGCGACCTTCTGCCCGACCTGATCCTTGAAACGGATGCCACAATTGAACGCCTGAAGGAAAAAGCGGCGGACGAGTACGGGGAGCTCCCGCCGGAGTTGGCTGAAACCCTCCTAGCGGCCATGATGGCGGAGGGCAACCGGGATCGGGACGGGTTGTGGGCCATGCTCGAGGAGATGCTCAACACCATGGTGCTCACCTCCCCGGACGCCGAAGAGCTTGCGGAAAATGTAAAAACGTTTTTTTACAAGGAGTGGGACGCCAACCAGTCCGATTACAAGCTGGACTGGTGCCTGGTTCGACAGCGCAAGGCCGATAGTGAATTCAACCCGTTTGCCAACGATGTCTGCGAAAGGCTGTCCGGCCTCATCAAACTCATCCGGAGGCAGTTTCTGTGTCTCAAGCCGGAACGGTTCCGCAAATTCCGTGCCCAGCCCACCGGGGACGGTTTGGACATCGATGCGCTGGTGGCAGCAGTAGCGGATATGCGTTCCGGTGCCGGTTTATCTGAAAACGTCTACGTTCGCCGCGATAAACGAATCCGTGACGTGGCGGTCCTGTTTCTCGTGGATCTGAGCATTTCCACCGAAGAAAAAATAAACGGCCGGCGTGTAATCGACATTCAAAAAGAGGCGATGATATTGATGGCTGAAGCCCTGGACGCCCTTGAAGATCCTTTTGCTATCTACGGATTCAGCTCGGAGGGGCGGTTTCGCGTGGATCTTTTCAGAGTTAAGGATTTCGGTGAAGCGTACGGACCGGATGTAAAAAATCGGCTGGGCAACCTGGAACCCCTTGGTCTCACACGGATGGGGGCCGTGATTCGCCACGCCACCCACAAACTGGAGGCATCACCTGCCGCGATCAAGCTGATGATCATTCTCACCGACGGACGTCCTTACGATCTGGAGTACGGCTACCTTGACTATGCCATCGCGGATACCAAAAAGGCGATTCAGGAATCCCGGCGGAAAGGAATTCATCCCTTTATCATCACCTCGGACAAAAAAGGGGAGGACTACCTGAAACGCATCTCCCCGGAAACCGGCAGCATCATCCTGCCAAAGGTTGAACTGCTGCCGACACTGCTCCCCGCGGTCTATAAGCGGCTGACGGTATAGGAACCCCGAAAAAAGGAGTCATAATGGAAAAGACGGATTACAGCACGCTGGTGGACAAGGCGGTTGAGCTGGGGGCAACCTCGGCCAAATCGATTAAAGCCGATCAGATCGTTTTCGACCCAAGGTCTTACCTGAAATGCCGATTCGGGTGCAACCGGTGGGGGCAATACTGGACCTGTCCGCCCAATCTTGATATCTCTCCCGAAAGCTTCATGGAGGCATTCGACAGATATCGAAATGCCATCATTATTCAGACAGCCGATCCAAAAACCGGCCAGGCGGTCACGCTGGCCGTAGAAAAGGAGGCGATGCTGATCTCTGGGTGTTCCTTCGCCTTTGCAATGGTTCTGTGCGTCCAATGCGAGGAATGCGCGTACCCGGATCCCTGCCTGTTCCCTCATCTGGCAAGACCCTCCATGGATGCTTACGGCATCGATATCGGCAAAACCGTCGAACCGCTGGGGTTTGAGGTCCGGTTTGATACCGATGGAGAGATGCTGCCGGCATGGTACAGCATGGTGCTGCTGGATTGATCAGGGAGAGACGATAGCTCATCCAGTTGCCGGAAATCAAAGAACCCGGTCACATCACAATAGTTAACAATATTTCACGGTGATAAAAACCACTATCCACCTAACCAAAGAAAGGAGATCCGGATTATGGCAACCAAAGAGGAATTGCTGGAACAGATGAAAGAAGGCGTCATCGAGTACGAGGAAGACACGGTAAAGGAGGCGGCCCAGGCGTGGCTGGATTCCGACTTTGTCGCACTTGAGGGCATTATGGATGGATTGGCGGCCGGCATGGAGGTAGTCGGCGAGCTATATGACAACAACGAATATTTTGTCCCCGAGGTCCTGATGTGTGCGGATGCCCTGTACGACGGGCTGGCTATTCTCCGACCCCATGTACCCAAAAAAGAGGGGGGGCCCAATGCCCAGGTGGTCATTGGATCGATCCAGGGGGATGTGCACGACATCGGTAAAAACCTGGTCAAGATGATGTTCGACGTCGCCGGTTGGGAGGTCCATGATCTGGGGCGCGACGTTCCCCTCGAAAATTTCGTCGACGAGCAACTCCGAACCGATTCGGAAGTTGTGGCAATGTCGGCCATGATGACCAC